>CAZFKN010000133.1:0-7562 GCA_964519805.1 uncultured Gemmatimonadaceae bacterium | reverse complement strand
GCACGTAGGTGGACACGGCGCCGATCACCCCGCGCCCGATCGGGACCACTCGCTCTTTGCCGCCCTTGCCGAACGCCCGCACGAGCCCGTCGGAGAGGAGCAGGTCGTTGAGCCCGAGGCCGCACAGCTCGGATACCCGAAGGCCGGCGCCGTAGGCCAGCTCCAGCAACGCGCGGTCGCGCCAGGCGAGCGCTTGGTCGGCGTGCGGGGCGGCGAGCAGCGCCTCCACCTCGGACACGGACAGTGTCTCGGGCAGCGTGCGCCAGCGCTGCGGGCTCTCCAGGCGGTCGCTCGGGTCCTCGGAGACCCGTCCCTCCCCGATCAGGAACCCGAAGTACGTGCGGATCGCGGAGACTTCGCGACGGATCGTGGCCGGGCTCAACCCGAGATCCTTGAGCAGATAGACGAAGTCGCGCAGGTGCCCGCGGGTGATCTGCGCGGGCCGGTGCGCGCCCTTCGAGACGGCGAACTCACCGAGGCGGCGGAGATCCCGCAGGTAGGCCTCGACCGTGTTAGCGCTGTTGCCGGCCTCGAGCGAGAGGTAATCGCGGAAGGACTCGAGCTCGAACTCGCGGTCGATGTCGCCGAGCGTGGCCGTCACCCGCTGGTCCCGCTTCCGGTGCGCGAGCGGCGCAGCGCCTCGGCCAGCTCGGTGGGGGACAGCCCGAGCAGCTCACCCGCGCGGCGCATTACGCGGTCTTCCTGCGCGCCGATGGTCCCGTCGCTGAACGCCGCGTGCCACATCCCCTCCACCAGCGCCAGCCGTTGCGACCGGCCGAACCGCTCGACCAGCCGGTCCCGATACTGCGCCAGACGGCTCGGCTCCGCCGGCTTGGCGCCGGCGGGCTCGAGTCCCCAGCGGCTGCGCAGATGCTCCTCGATCAGGGCGCGGTCCTCCTTCGTGAGGGCCTCATCGGCATAGGCCAGCTCGACGACGAGCATGGCCGCGCTGCGCGGGTTCACCGTCGCGTACTCCCCGGTCGGCTTGGGGTCGCCGAGCGCCCGGGTGGCGGCGTCCCACACCCGCTGGCGCCGGCGCCGCCGGCCGCGCAGCCAGGCCAGCGCCCCCCAGGCTGCCACCGCGAGCACCGCGATCCAGCCGAGCGTGCGGTTGACGCCGGACAGGACCACGCTGATCCGGTCCCAGTTGGCGCCCAGCTCGGCGCCGAGAATCGTGATCCCCCCGTACCAGATGGCGGACGCGAGGGCGATCGGCAGCCCGGCCCGGAGCGGCGACAGGTTGACGATCCCGGCGAACGGAGGCACCACCGCGCGGATCCCCGGCAGGAAGCGCGCAAGGAAGATCCCGGCAACACCGAAGCGAATGTACTCCCGCTCGATGACGCCGATCGCATCGGGCGTGAGGAGCCGCCGACCCGCCGCCGTGGAGAACAGGCGGCGGCCGTAGCGGCGGGCGGCGAAGTAGACCCCGAGCGCGCCGCCCGCGTTGGCAAGCCAGACGACCAGAAACACCGCGGGGGACGAGGTGACGCCCCGCTGGGAGAGGAACGCCCCGAGGAGCACGGCCAGGTCGGCCGGGACGGGCGGGGCCACGTTCTCCACCGCCGCGATGAGTGCGAGGAACGCGTAGACGGCGGGCGGCGGCAGTCCCGCCAGCCACTCCAGGACCGACTCGATCAGCTGGCCTCCAGCGTCGCCACCGCGAGCACCGCCAGGCCCTCGCCCCGCCCGATGAAGCCCATCCCCTCGTTCGTCTTGGCCTTCACGCTGATGTGGGCCACCCCGACCCCCAGCCGTCCGGCGAGCCGCTCGGCCATCGCGTCGAGGTGCGGCGCGAGCTTCGGCTGCTCGGTGATGATCGTGAGATCCGCCTGGCGGAAGGCCAACCCTTTCCGGCGCACGACCTCGTGGGCCGAACCGAGGAGCTCCATGGAGTCGGCGTCCTTCCAGCGCGGATCGGTGTCCGGAAAGAGCCGGCCGATGTCACCCGCGGCAGCGGCCCCGAGGATGGCATCGGTGAGCGCGTGGGCGACGGCATCGGCGTCGGAGTGGCCGGTGAGGCCGTAGGCATGGGGGACCGTGACGCCGCCGAGCACGAGGGGCCGGCCGGCGACGAAGCGGTGGGAGTCGTAGCCGATGCCGACGCGGATCACGCTCGAGCGCCGCGCGTGGGGGGCGCTCCACCCACCCCGGACGTCGCGTCGGCGCGCCCGGCCCACGTCGCCCACGCCGTCATGCCGCGACCGGCTCCTCGATCACCGAGTAGTCCTGCCGACGGCGACGCGGCTCGAAGCCGGCATCGCGCACGAGGCGCTCGATCTCCGCGAGCGTGGTGCGGTGGGTCGTGCCCGCCGCGGAGACGACGTTCTCCTCCATCATGAGGCTGCCGTAGTCGTTCGCGCCAAAGCGAAGGGCCACCTGCCCCACCTTATGCCCCATCGTCACCCAGGACGACTGAATGTTCGGCACGTTGCCGAGGACAATGCGGCTGATCGCGAGGGTCCGCAGATACGTCACCGCGTCCGTTTTCCGGTAGTGCGACATGCCAGGGGTGCCCTCCGGCTGGAGCGGCCAGCAAATGAACGCGGTGAAGCCGCCGGTGCGCGCCTGGACCTCGCGCACGCGGAACAGATGCTCGATCCGGTCGGCGAGACTCTCACCCAGCCCGTACATCATCGTCACGGACGTCTTCATGCCCTGGCGGTGCGCCTCTTCCTGCACACCCAGCCACTCGTCGGTCTGGGCCTTCTTGGGGGCGACCCGCTGCCGCACCTCGTCCACCAGAATCTCCCCGCCGCCACCGGGGATGCTGTCGAGCCCTGCCTCACGGAGCTGGCGGATGACCTCCGGCACGGAGAGTCCGAACCGCTCGGCAAAGAACACGACCTCGGACGGTGAGAACCCGTGGATGTGGATCGGATGGTTGCGCTTGATGTACTGCATGAGATCCAGATACCACTCGAACGGGATGTAGGGGTTGTGCCCCCCCTGCATGAGGATCTGGACGCCGCCGAGCGCCTTGCACTCGTCGATCTTGCGACCGATCTGCTCGAAGCTCAGTACGTAGCCCTCGAGGTGCTTGGGCCGGCGGTAAAACGCGCAGAACTGACAGTCCGCGACGCAGACGTTGGTGTAGTTGATGTTGCGATCGATGATGTAGGTGACGACCGGCTCGGGATGGAGCCGCCACCGCTCGGCGTCGGCGAGGGAGCCAAGCTCGAGCAGGTCGGCCCGTTCGTAGAGCTCGAGATAACCCTTGAACTCACTTGAAGTGCGATCGACAACGCTCATAATATCAATCGCTTACGCAGCAGATATAAAGGAAAGTGACCCATCGGGCACGAGCCCGTCCTGCGCCAGCCGCCGGAAAAAGTCCGTGAGTCCGGCCAAGTGGCGATATGAGAGCGCGTAGTCCAGGTCGGCCAGATACGCCCGGCAGACCGGCTCCGCCACCCCCGTGCGCCGTGCCGCATCGGCCGCGAGCTCGTCCAGGTGCGCGAGACCCCACTCCCTCGACTCCAAGAGGCGTGAATGGATAGCGCGAACCGGGACCGAAGGCGCCTCGCGCCGAGCCGCCCACACCGCGAACACGAACGGCAGCCCGGTCCACGCCCGCCACTCGGCGCCCAAGTCCACCTTGATGGGATACGCCCGACGGGCCGTGAGTAGCAACGCGGCGTCGCCGATCACGAGCACCGCCTCGTGCGGCAGCCCCGCGAGGCCCTCCAGGTCGGCAGCCTCGGCGCGCACGGTGGCGACGCGCGGATCGATCCCCCAGCAGTGACGACACAACAACTCGAGCAGGAGCACCGACGTCCTGGACGACGCCGTGAGCAGCACGGTCGAGTCCGACAGCTCTTCGACCGGCCGGCGCGAAAAGAGCGCGACACTGTGCACCGGCCCGTCGCAGGTGATCGCCAGGTCCGGGAGCAGATGGTAGGCGGCCGCGTTCCGGGCGTACTCGACCGCGGACACCGCGCTCACGTCCAGCTCTCCGGCGGCGAGGAGGTCGTTCAGCTCCGACGCGGTGCCGGTCACCAGCTCCGCGGGCACGGGAACGAGCCCGCGGTCGATCGCCCCGTAGACCGGACAGCAGTTGATCCAGGGAATGCGGCCGAGCCTCATGCGGCGTGCACCACCGGCAGGCTCATGCCGCGTCGCGCGGGCTCCTCGGGCGGTGGCGGGTCGTCGAACGTGTCCCGCACGGGCTGATAGAGGCTGTCGCGCTCCACCGGCCGCTTCCCCGCCCCGCGGATCAACCGTACCAACTCGAGGTAGGGCAGCCCCATGTCGGTGTGGGCGCCGGCCTCGTGATAGATCCGCTCGTAGACCACGGTCCCCTCGACGTCGTCGCAGCCGAAGCCGAGCGCAATCTGGGAGAGGAACGGCGTCACCATGGGCCAGTGGGTCTTCACATGGGGGATGTTGTCGAGGAACAGCCGCCCGACGGCGATCGCCTTCAGGTCCTGGTACCCCGTGGTCGCCGTCCCGACGCGGCCCAGCTCCTCGCCCAGCTCGTTGTGGTCGGGATGGTAGGCCAGCGGGATGTAGGTGAGGAACCCACCGGTCTCATCCTGCAGCGAGCGGAGCATGCTCAGGTGCTCGATGCGGTCGGCCGGGGTTTCGACGTGGCCGTAGAGCATCGTGCAGTTGCTGGGGATGCCAAGCGCGTGAGCGACCCGATGGACTTCGAGCCATTCCCGTCCCGTGAGCTTCCGCTCGGCGATGGTCGCGCGCACGGCGGTGCTGAAGACCTCCGCGCCGCCGCCAGGCAGGCTGGTGAGCCCGGCATCCTTGAGCGCGAGCAGCACCTCCCGCGGCGTGGACTTTTCGATCCGCACCAAGTGGGCGATCTCCACGGCCGTGAGCGCCTTGATGTGCACCCCGGGATGACGCTCCTTGAGCCCCCGGATCATATCGGTGTAGTAACTCAGCCGAAGCTTGGGATGCAGGCCACCGACGATGTGGAACTCGCGGGTCGGACCGCCCCGCGCCTGCTCTGCCTCCTCGTAGACCTCGTCCAGCGACCGGGTGTAAGCCCCATCCTCCTTCGGCGTGCGGGCGAAGGAGCAGAACACGCAGGTGTTCCGGAGCACGCAGACGTTGGTCGGGTTGATGTGCTGGTTGGCGGAGAAGAAGACCCGGTCGCCGTTGCGCTGCCGATTCGCGAAGTCGGCCAGAAGGCCGAGGCCGAGGAGATCGTGGGTGGCGTATAGGGCCAGCCCGTCACCGGCGTCCAGCCGCTCACCGCTCGACACCTTCTCGCCGATGGGGCGGAGGGCGGGATCCTGGAGTCGATCGGGCGGTAAGACGGGGGGCATGAGGGTAAGGTATACGGGCTAAGACCCCTTGGCCATTAGTCTTTGGCCGTTCGCCTACCCCTCGAACCGCCTCACCGCCACCGTCACGTTGTGGCCGCCGAAACCGAACGAATTCGACAGCGCCACCGTCACCTCCCGGTTGATCTTCTCATTCGGCGCGCAGTTGAGATCGCACTCGGGGTCCGGGGTGAACTGGTTGATCGTGGGAGGGATGACACCGCAGGTGGTCACGAGGAGGCAAATGACGAACTCGAGCGCGCCCGCGCCGCCGAGCAGATGGCCGGTCATCGACTTGGTCGAGCCGAAGACGAGCTGGTGGGCCAGCTCGCCGAAGACCGCCTTGACCGCCTGCGTCTCGGCCACGTCGCCTTGCGGAGTGGAAGTCCCGTGGGCGTTGATGTAGCCCACGTCCTCCAGCGCGATGTTGCCGCCTGCCAGGCAGTCGCGCATGGCCTGCGCCGCCCCGCGGCCCTCCGGGGCAGGCTGCGTGAGGTGATGGGCGTCGGCGCTCATACCGTAGCCGATCATCTCGCCCAGGATCTTCGCGCCTCGGCGCTGAGCGTGCTCCAGGCTCTCGAGCATGACGACCGCCGCGCCGTCGCCCAGCACGAACCCGTCGCGGTCGAGATCGAACGGGCGGCTCGCCGTCTCGGGTGAGTCGTTACGGGTGGAGAGCGCCTTCATGTTCTGGAAGCCGGCGACCGTGAGCCCGGTGATGGCGGCTTCCGAGCCGCCGCCCACCATGGCATCGGCCAGGCCGTTCCGGATCATGGTGTACGCCTCGCCGATCGCGTGCGCGGACGAGGCGCACGCGGAGACAGTGCAGAAGTTCGGCCCCCGCAGGCCGTAGCGCATGGAGACCAGCCCAGCCGCGATGTCGGGGATGTACATCGGCACGAAGAAGGGCGACACACGGTCGGGCCCCTTCGTGAGGTAGGTCGAGCAGTTCTCCTCGTAGGTCTGCATGCCCCCGATACCGCTGCCGATAATGACACCGGTGCGATCGGGCACGGGGAACTTGCCCTCGAGGCCGGCCTGCGTGATCGCCTCGTGCGCGGCCGCGAGCGCGAACTGGGCGAAGAGGTCGTAGCGCCGGGCCTCCTTGCGGTCCATGTAGCGGGACGGATCGAAGCCCTTCACTTCGCACGCAAAGCGGACCTGCAGCTTGGCGGGATCGAACTTGGTGATCGGCGCCGCGCCCGACCGGCCGGCCAGAAGGCCGGCCCAGGTCGACTCGACGTCGGTGCCGATGGGAGTCACCGCGCCGAGGCCGGTGACGACAACACGGTGGGTCAAGCTATTTCCCGATTTTCTGGTGCAGGTAGTTCATCGCATCGCCGACGGTGCGGAGCTTCTCCGCCTCTTCATCCGGGATGTCGATGTCGAATTCCTTCTCGAAGGCCATGACGAGCTCGACCGTGTCCAGGGAGTCGGCGCCAAGGTCCTCCATGAAGCTCGCATCGGCCTTGAGCTTGTCGCGCTCCACGCCGAGCTCTTCGACGATGATGTCCTTGACCTTCTCTTCGACGTCGCTCATGTCGTCCTCATTCGCGATTGAGGGTCCGCCTAGATGACCAACCCACCATCCACGACCAGCACCTGTCCCGTGACGTAACCCGCCAGGTCCGAGGCCAGGAACAGCACCGCGCCGGCGACGTCCTCGGGGTGGCCGAGCCGCCCCAGGGCGATCTGCTGTAATAACGTGGACCGCGCCTCGACCGGCAAGGCGCCGGTCATGTCGGTTTCCACGAAGCCGGGCGCCACACAATTGACCAGAATGTTCCGGCTTGCGTACTCCTTCGCCACCGACTTCGTGAGGCCGATGAGCCCGGCTTTCGAGGCCGCGTAATTGGCCTGGCCCTTGTTCCCCGTGAGGCCCACGATGCTGGTGACGTTGATGATGCGGCCCGCCTTCCGCTTCATCATCCCTTTGAGCACCGCGCGAATCGTGAGGAACGCCCCCTTCAGATTCGCGTCGAGCACGGTGTCCCAGTCCGCGTCGCTCATGCGGAGCACGATCTGATCGCGCGTGAGGCCGGCGTTGTTGACCAGGATGTCGATCGGCCCGAGTGCGGCCTCCGCCGCGGCCACGGCGGCCTCGACCTGCGCCGGCTCCGCCAGCTCGCACCCAAACCCCGCCACCTCCTCACCCAGCCCGACCGCCGCCGCTCGGGCCCGCTCGGCGTCGCGGCCGGTGATCGCAACCCGGGCTCCCGCGCCCCGCAGCGCTTTGGCGATCGCGTGCCCGATGCCGCGGGTGCCACCCGTCACCAGTGCGAC
>CAZFKN010000132.1:0-7593 GCA_964519805.1 uncultured Gemmatimonadaceae bacterium | reverse complement strand
TTCCCGGCATCGATGTGGGCCATGATGCCGATGTTGCGATAGCGATCGAGCGTCGTTGCACGCGCCATGAAATCGTCCCTACAATGCCAGCGAAAAAGCGGGGCGACCGACCCGGCCCGCGCCCGTCTGGCCGGCGCTTCCGGTGGTATCGCTCCGCGCGCATCCGGGCGGAGGGCCCTGGATGAGGACCCCCGCAGGGCCCCACGCGTTGTCGTCAGAGGACCAGAGGTGGCGCCGGGAACTGCCGGCGTCACGTGAGCCGATGTTTCGCCCCGAAAAAGCCGGAGCCCCGCAAATTTATCTGGCGGGGCCCCGATGTCAACCCTCGACCTGCCTTGGGCTTAAGGCTCAGCCCGCGGCGGCCGGCCTACCAGCGGTAGTGAGCAAACGCCCGGTTGGCCTCGGCCATCCGGTGCGTGTCTTCCTTCTTCTTGATGGTGTTCCCCTCGCCCTTGGACGCGAGAATCAGCTCGGCCGCAAGCCGTTCGGCCATGGTCTTTTCCGTGCGGGCTCGGGAGAACTGGATCAGCCACCGCATGGCCAGCGCGGTGCGCCGGTCCGGCCGGACTTCGACGGGCACCTGGAGCGAGGCGCCGCCCACGCGCCGGCTCTTCACCTCCAGCGTCGGCTTGGCGTTGTTCACGGCCTGCTTGAACACCGCGACGCCTGGCTGGCCGGTGCGCTCCTCGATCAGGTCCATCGCCTTGTAGAAGATGCCCTCGGACTGACTCTTCTTGCCCTGATACATCAGGTTGTTCACGAACTTGGAGACCGTCTGGCTGTCGTAGCGCGGGTCGGGCGGGACGGGCCGCTTGACGGACTTGGACCGCCGGCTCACTTGGCGCCTCCCTTGGCACCGGCGGCCTTCGGCCGCTTGGCCCCGTACTTGGAGCGACCCTGGCGCCGGTCGTTGACGCCCGCTGCGTCCAGCGTGCCGCGGACGATATGATAGCGCACGCCCGGGAGATCCTTCACGCGACCGCCGCGAATGAGCACGATCGAGTGCTCCTGGAGATTGTGCCCCTCGCCCGGGATGTACGCGGTGACCTCGAACCCATTGGTGAGCCGCACGCGCGCCACCTTGCGCAGGGCGGAGTTCGGCTTCTTCGGGGTCGTGGTGTACACGCGCGTGCACACGCCGCGCTTCTGGGGATTCCCCTTGAGCGCGGGTGCCTTGTCTTTCGCTTCGACGTCGCTCCGGCCTTGCCGGATGAGCTGACTGATGGTCGGCATAACCCTGCGGTAAATGGCGTCCGAGCCTGCGCCCCGATTTGGGGGAGACCGGCAAGGTTAGCGGGCAACGGACCTTAGGTCAAGGCGCCCACGCAACAACGCTGGCGGCGGCGTGTCCTGCCGTATGGGTGATACTGATCTCCCACTGAGCCACCCCCAGCCCGTCCGCGATCTGCTTGCACTTCCCCAGCAAGAGGATCTCCGGCTTTCCGGACGGGAGCCGGCGCACGTCGATGTCGGTCCACGAAACGCCGCGGGCCCACCCGGTCCCCAGTGCCTTCATCACCGCCTCTTTTGCCGCGAACCGGCCTGCAAGGAACTGCACTCGGAGGGGACCCGTGCCCGCCTGGGTCTGCTCTCCCTTGGTGTACAAGCGCTTAGCGAACCGGTCGCCGTGCCGCTCCAGAGCCGCACGGATCCGGTCGATCTCGACGAGGTCGATCCCGTGGCCGATGACGTTCATAAGCGAAATGTATCCCGTGCCGGCGGAGCGCCGCGGGGGCTGGTAGCTGCCCGTCCGACTTGCTAACGTGCGGGGCAGCCTCTAGAGCAAGCCATCCGATTAGCGTTGCTCTCCTCCTTGAGGTGGACCGTGCACACACATCGTCCGACCCTCTGCGCGCTTGCCGCAGCCGCTCTCGCGGTGACCGCGTGCTCCGATTCGAGGGTGCCCGTCGCGCCGAGCGACCAGACTGCCCAGCCCGATCTCCGGCAGGCCACGCAAGGTGCGCCGGACGATCCGCTCGCCCTGGCCCAGACGGTCCGCGGCTTCGGCGGCTTCTTCCTCGACGAGCAGGGCACACCGACCGTCTACCTGAAAGACGCCGCCCAGCGCGGGGCCGCCGAGCAGGCGCTCGGGCCGTGGCTCAATAGCCGGGGGCTGAACGGCGCGCAGATGCGGGTCCTCCACGCCGATTTCGGGTGGTCGGACCTCCAGGCCTGGCACGGCAAGGGTTCGCCGGTTGCCCTGGCGATCCACGGCGTCGTATTCAGCGGAGCCGACGGCGCCAGCAACCGGCTCAGGATCGGCGTCGAGCGTGGATCCGGGGCCGAAGGCCAGGTCCGAAGCGCCCTCGCGGCGCTTGGCATTCCCGCCGCCGCAGTGACGGTGGAGGAGACCGACCCGATCGTCCCAATGACGACCCTGCAGGGCGAGCTGCGCCCCGTCATCGCCGGCCTTCAGATCAATTTTCCGGGCTTCCTGTGCACCCTCGGGTTCAATGCCACGGCAACCGGGGCGCTGGGCAGCCCAGCGGGGTTCGTGACCGCGTCGCACTGCACCACTATCCAGGGCGGCGTCGAGAGCACGCCCTACTGGCAGCCGCTGAAGAGCGTCAACCCGACCCAGATCGCCACCGAGATCATCGACCCGGTCTACACGACCCTCCCCGGGTGCCCGGCAGGCCGGCGCTGCCGCCGGAGTGACGCCGCGTTCGCGAAGTACATCAACGGCACCACGAACACGCGGGGCTCGATCGCCCGAACGTCCAGCACCAATAAGCGCAATCTCACCATCGTCGGGCACTACACCATCACGGCGAACGCAAGCTCGTCCAACTTCACGATCGGCGCAGTCGTCAACAAGGTGGGCCGGACGACCGGGTGGAGCCAGGGCAAGGTGACCGGCACCTGCGTCGACGTGAACGTGAGCGGCTCCGACATCACGCAGCTCTGCCAGACGATCGTCTCGGCCACCGTGGGCGCCGGCGACAGCGGCTCGGACGTCTTCTCGATCACCAGCGGCGCCAACAACCCCGTGACCCTCGACGGCGTGCTCTGGGGTGGATCGAGCAACGGCCAAACGTTCGTGTTCAGCCCGCTGGCGAATGTCATAGGGGAGATCGGCCCCCTCACCACGCACTGACCGTCCTTTGGGCCGGCCGCCGCCTCCGGGCGGCGGTCGGCCGCGCCGGGCCTCCCGTGCTATTTCCGCTCCTTCTCGCCGCCGCTCTGGTCGCCGATTCCATGACGCTCGAGTTGTCGCTGCCGGCCCAGGTGCGCGTCGGCGAGCCCGTCCAGCTGACGCTCCGGGTGACGAACCGCACCGCCAAGTCCGCCACGCTCTACCTGAGGGGTCGCCCGCCCGCGTTCGACGTCGTCGTCACCGACGCCCGCGGCAAGGTGACGTGGCGCCGCCTACGCGGCGCGACGATCTCGATGGTGCTTCAGGTTCGCGAGCTCGCGCCGGGCGAGTCAGTCGTGTTCGAAGACACGTGGGACCAGCGCACCAACGCCGGCGTGCCGATGCGCCCCGGCGAGTATCGCGTCATCGGGCGGCTCCTCACCGACACCGACCACCCCCTCGAGTCCGCCCAGGTTTCGCTCCGCATCATCCCCTGACTGCGCGGTACCCGCTAACATTCTGCGCATGTCATCGCCCCCGCTGCTCGTGCGCGGCCTCCGCAAAACCTACGGCGACGTGGTCGCCGTGGACGGCCTCGACCTCGAGGTTCGCCCGGGGGAGTGCTTCGGGCTCCTCGGCCCGAACGGGGCCGGCAAGACCAGCACGATCGAGATCTGCGAAGGGCTCTCGACCCCGGATGCGGGTGATGTCATGGTCCTCGGCCGCCGCTGGGGCGAAGATGACCGTGGGCTACGCGAGCGGCTCGGCATCTCTCTCCAGGAGACCCAGTTTTCCGACAAGCTCACCGTGGCCGAGACGGTGCGATTGTTCCGGAGCTTCTATCGCCGGGGCGCCGCGCCCGGCGCGGTCATCGACATGGTCCAGCTGCAGGAGAAGGTCAGCGCCCGGGTGGGGAAGCTCTCGGGCGGGCAGAAGCAGCGCCTCGCGCTCGCCTGCGCGCTCGTAGGCGACCCGGAGCTGCTGTTTCTCGACGAGCCCACGACCGGGCTCGACCCCCAGGCGCGGCGGCAGCTCTGGCAGCTGATCGAACGGCTGCGCTCGGAGGGTCGCTCGATCCTGCTCACGACCCATTACATGGAGGAGGCTGAGCGCCTCTGTGACCGGGTCGCCATCGTGGACCACGGCCGCGTGATCGCGGAAGGGACGCCGAGGGAGCTGATCGAGTCGCTTGGCTCGGAGCACGTGCTCGAGTTTGCCGTGGGCGACGGAACCGTGAACGCCAACCTCCTTGGCGCGCTCGACGGCGTGCGCGGTGCCGACCGGCGGGATGGTGTCTACCGGCTCCACGTGACCGAGCTGCACCGGGCGATGCCGGCGCTCCTGCAGCTGCTCCGGAGCGAAGGTGCTCCCCTCACCGAGCTGCGGACGCATTCGCCGACGCTCGAGGACGTGTTCGTCTCGCTCACGGGGAGATACCTGCGCGATGACTGACGGACCGCGCTGGACCGATCGCTCGCTGTTCCAGCTCACGCTGGTCCGCTTTCGCGAGTTCCTGCGGGAGCCGGAAGCGGTCTTCTGGGTGTTCGCCTTTCCCATCCTGCTCGCGGCGGGGCTGGGTGTGGCCTTCCGGAGCCGTCCGGCGGACCGGACGGTCGTGGCGGTGGCGGACGTCGGCCCGGAGGCCGCGTCGGTGGCCGACGCGCTGCGCCGGAGCCCCGACCTGACCGTGAAGCTGCTGCCGCCCGAGGCCGCCGCCGACTCGCTCCGGAACGGCAGCGCGGCGCTCGTCGTGCTGAGCGATCACTGGCCGAACCGCACGGTGGAGTACCGCTACGACGACACGCGCCCCGAGAGCCGCACCGCCCGGCTGCTGGTGGATGATGCGCTCCAGCGCGCCGCGGGTCGAGGCGATCCGGTCGCGGCCCGGGACGAGCGGGTGACCGAGCCCGGGGCTCGCTACATCGACTTCGTGGTCCCCGGGCTCCTGGGAATGAACCTGATGGGCAGCGGGATCTGGAGCGTGGGGTTCGCGATCGTGGACGCGCGGCGCAAGCGGCTGCTCAAGCGGCTCATCGCGACGCCCATGTCGCGGGCGGAGTACCTCGCGTCGTTCGTGCTGTCGCGTCTGAGTCTGCTGGTGATCGAGGTCGGCACGCTGCTGGGCTTTGCCGTGCTCGTCTTCGGGGTGCCGTTCCGCGCATCGGTCGGAACGCTGGTGCTCATTTCGGTGCTCTCGGCGCTGGCCTTCACCTCCCTCGGCCTGCTGATCTCCTCGCGGGTTCAGACGGTCGAGGGCGTTTCCGGCATCACCAACCTGGTCATGCTGCCGATGTGGATCTTTTCGGGCGTGTTCTTCTCGGCGTCCCGGTTTCCCGACGCCATGCAGCCCCTGATCCGTCTCCTGCCGCTCACGGCCGTGATCGACGCGCTTCGTGCCACCGTCTTGCGCGGCGCGGGGCTCGGCAGCATCGTCCCCGAGCTGCTCGTGATCACGGCCTGGCTGGTGCTGAGCTTCCCTCTCGCGCTCTGGCTCTTTCGCTGGAAGTAGATCCGGTCAGTGGGCCTTGGGATCGTTCTGCATGATCCCGAACGTGTTCCCGTCCGGGTCGATGCAGTAGGCGAGCCAGCCGACTCCCGGAATCGCCATCTTCGGCGCCGCCACCTTGCCGCCGGCCGCTTCCACCTTGCGGACGAACTCGTCGCACGAGGCCACGTCGATCGTATTCACCGTGCCCTGCCCCGGGTGCGCGCGAGGGAGAAGGCCGCCGTTGATCCCGGGGGTACCGTCGCCCGTCGTGACAAGCCAGTACGGCATCGGCCCTTCCCATTTCTGGAACTGCCAACCGAAGACCCGCTGGTAGAATCTGATGGCCCGCTCGGGATTATCGGCGGGGATCTCGAAATGAATGGGACGCGGCATGGTGGGGCTACCTCGACGATGAGGTGAGTGGACGACGGTCAGGACCGTTGTGGGACGGGCTGACCGAACTTCTGGGTCGCGTATCCCACGATCAGGCCGACGAGCGATCCCGGGATCATGATCTCCCAGAAGTACCGGTGGCCGGTCGTGGGATCCGTATTCAGGGCGAACGGCAGGGCGAGCAGCGCGGCGATCACGACGCCGGCGACGATTCCGATGGCCAGATTGTTCACCTTCCGGGCGACGAAGCCGGTCAATACGCCGGCCACGAGGCCTTTGCCCGTCGAGCCGATGACGATCCCCATGATCTCCGGCTTCACTTCCGGGGCTGAGACGAGGGCCGACAGCCCGTCCAGGGCGCCAAGCGCGCCGCCGAGCAGCAGGCCGAGTACGGGCTTGTTCACCGACGACCTCCAGGTGAGGGGAGCGGTGCTTCTGAGATACCATTACCCGTCCCCGGCAGGTCCTTTAGAGCCCCCGCATCGCCAGGAACAGGAGGCGGACCGCCAGGTAGGTGAGCACGAGGATGATCGCAGTCTGATACTTCCGGAACACCCGCCCGGTGCGCTCGCCTAGCGTCTCGCGATAGGCGCTGACGGGCTGGGCATCCAGAAACCGGGTGAGGTCGGCCGCGAGGTCGGCGGCCGAGGCATAGCGGGACGCGGGGTCGGGCGAGAGGGCCCGAGCCCAAATCGCTGCCAGCGGGCGGGGGACGTCCCGGCCGGCTTCTTCGCCCCCGATCACGCCCCTGAGAATCGCACCGAGTCCGAACACGTCGGTGCGGGCATCCGCGAGGCCGGGCCGGCCCTGGGCCTGCTCCGGCGCCATGAAGCCCGGAGTGCCCAGCACGGTGCCGGGCGCGGTCACGGGATCGCCGGTGTCGTCAGGGGGCTCCGAAGGCGCGGAAGCCGGCACCGCAACGGGTAGTGGGGCCATCGAGACGGATGCGGGCAGCCCGTCGGCCCGCGCGGCTCGCCCGGTACCCACCACCCGCGCGATCCCCCAGTCCAGCACGAGCACCTCACCGTAGGCACCCACCATGATGTTCGAGGGCTTGAGGTCGCGGTGCACCACGCCGTGCGCGTGGGCGAATCCCACGGTCTCGCACACGCGGAGAACGACGCGCAGCACGTCGCTCCGGGGTGCCGCGCGGGCGAACTCCGCGAGGCGCTCGCCGCGGACCAGCTTCATTACATAGAACACACGCCCGTCAGCGAGCGTGCCGACGTCGTGCACCGGCACGATGCCCGGGTGTTCCAGCCGCGCGAGGATTCTCGCCTCGCGTTCGAGCCGGAGCGCCGCCTCCGCGTCGGCCACGTCCCCGCGCAGCACCTTGATCGCCACGTCGCGACCGAGCACTTGGTCGGACGCGCGATAGACCGTCCCCATGCCTCCCTGCCCCACCGGCTCGTGCAGCGCGTACCGTCCGCCGGGCAGCTCGGGGGCGCGCAGCACGTCCTGCAGATGCGCCAGCGCGTGCTCCGGCAGCGTCACGGGATCCGCACTCCGAAAAGGTCCTCGGCCTCGGCCCGGAACTCGGCATCGCTGCCCGAAAGCAGGTCGAGCCGCTCGAGCACCAGACGTCGCAGTTCCTTCCGGGCCCAGGCGAGGTGATTGGTCACCTGCGCCACCGACA
>CAZFKN010000131.1:0-7783 GCA_964519805.1 uncultured Gemmatimonadaceae bacterium | reverse complement strand
AGCTTCGCCAGCTCCGCGTAGGAGATGGCGCTCAGGAACGCGAGAATCAGGGCCAAGCCGATCCCAGCCCAGGTGTCGTTGCCGACCGAGGCCCCGCTTGGCGCGGCCGCCGCCGCCTGCAGCTGAAAGGTCGTCCAGAGAAAGGCGCCAGGCGCGATCAGAGCCATGGCGTTCATCGTGGCGCCCGTCAGCCCGAGGGATGGCTTGACGGTCGCCGGTTCGCTCGCAGTCGGCACAACAACCTCCTCAACGGTGAGTGTGGAGCCCGGCCTGGGGGCGGGGCGAGACACAGCAGTCAGGGTTCAGACGGGGGATTTCGGCAGACGCGAGCGCGCACCGGCTCGAGGAGCGCGGTGACGAAGCTGCCGGCTGCAGGCAGCCGGCGAGGGGACGACCAGCGCGGGGGCCACGGGTGGCCTCGAGGCGAAGCGAGTCGGGTCACAGGGCCAGTATAGAGCCCGCGATGCAGAGTGTCAAGTCAATCGTGCAAAATCGGCACGACTACAAGAGCAGAAATGCATGTCGGATGCATTTTCCGATATGTCGTTCAAGAATTTCTGCAACAATGGCACAATGTAGTTGTCACATGTGTTGCGGCGGCACCCCCGGCCTTCGCCGACCACCTTGCCCCACTCCGCAGTCCCCCTGTTGCTTCCGAGGCCACACGCTGAAGGCTTTCGCCATGCGCCACTGGACCCGGACCGCGATAGCGCTCGCCCTGGCCGCATGCACGTCCAGGAGTCGCGGGCGAGTCGAGCCGCCCGCAGACCTGATCGTCCTCCCGGCCCGGGTCTACACCAGCGACACGGCGCGGCCGACCGCCGAGGCATTTGCCGTTCGCGGCGCCCGGGTCGTGTTCGTCGGGACCCGGACCGACGCCCTGCGCTACCGTGGCCCGGCAACGTCCCTCCTCGAGCTCCCCGATCGGACCGTTCTCGCCGGCCTCGCGGACGCGCACGCCCACCTCGTCGCCCTGGGACTTGCTCTCCGGACCGTGGACCTGGTGGGGGCCATGTCCTATGACGAAGTGATCCGCCGAGTGGTCGCCACGGCGCGGGAGACGCCGGCGGGTACCTGGATTCGGGGTCGAGGGTGGGACCAGAATCGCTGGGCCGACAAACGGTTCCCGGAACACGACGCCTTGTCACGCGCGGTGCCCGACCGGCCGGTGCTGCTCACCCGCATCGACGGCCACGCCGTCCTCGCCAATGCACTGGCCATGACGGCGGCCGGCGTGTCCGCCGCGACGCCGGACCCGCCGGGTGGCCGCATCGAGCGGAAGCCGGGCAGTCGGGAGCCTGCGGGTGTGTTCGTGGACAACGCCCAGGCGTTGGTCACCAGCATCATGCCGCCGCTCAGCGACCAGGAGATCGAGAGCGTGCTGGTCGCCGCGACGACCGAAGCGACTCGCTGGGGCCTGGTGTCGGTGCACGACGCCGGCGAGCCCGAGCGCGTGCTCCAGGTGCTCCAGAGGCTGGCCAAAGCTGGCCGCCTGCCGATTCGGGTGTATGCCATGGTGGCCGACGACTCGGCCTCGCTGGCCGCGGCGTTCGCCCGCGGCCCCATCAGCGCGGCCTTCGACGGTCATCTGTGGATCAGGACCATCAAGCTCTACGCCGACGGCGCGTTGGGTTCGCGCGGTGGCGCGTTGCTGGCACCGTACAGCGACGATCCCGGCAACACCGGGCTCCTGGTGACCTCGCCGGCGCACCTGCAGGACATCGCGGTCCGGGCGCTCCGGGCGGGGTTCCAAGTGGCCATCCACGCGATCGGCGACCGCGGCAACCGCATCGCGCTCGATGCCTACGAAGCCGCGCTGAAGGCGGTGCCCACGCGCGATCATCGATTCCGGATCGAGCATGCGCAGGTGCTGAGCCCCGAGGATATCCCGCGCTTCGCGCGGCTTGGCGTGCTTCCCTCCATGCAGACGACGCATCAGACCAGCGACATGCCGTGGGTGGAGTCGCGGCTCGGGCCGGACCGGGTCAAGGGCGCGTATGCCTGGCGCTCGTTGCTGGCCACGGGCGTCATCATTCCCAACGGGACCGACTTTCCGATAGAAAGGGTGAACCCGCTCCTCACGTTCCACTCGGCCGTGACCCGGCAGGACTCCGCCAACAATCCGCCGGGCGGCTGGTATCCGGAGCAGCGGATGACGCGGGAGGAAGCGCTCGCGTCCATGACGCGCTGGACAGCACACGCCGGCTTTCAGGACAACGACATGGGGTCGTTGAAGGTGGGCAAGTACGCTGATTTCACGGTGCTGGACCGGGACATCATGAGGGCCAAGCCGGAGGAGATACTCGGGGCGCAAGTGGTGGCGACGTACGTTGGCGGGCGGGCGGTCTACACCGGGCCGTAGATTGACTGCCGGGGAATCCCCGAATGAGACGCTGGACTCTCAACTCGCTTTCGATGGCATCCGTCCTGTGGACGGCCGCCCTCGGTGCGGTGAGCCGCACGGCCCAAGCGCAGCGGGTGAGCGGCACGGTTTGGGATAGTCTGATCACTGGAGGCCCGCTCGTCGGAGCCCAGGTCTGGATTCCCGGGCTCGGAGGCGACGCCACAACGGACAAGCGGGGCCGGTTCCGGTTCGACAGTCTGCCGCCCGGCGCCTACCAGCTGACCTTCTCCCACCCTCTCTTCGACTCGGTCGGCGTCGCCCCGCCCGTTTGGACCATCGACGTCGGCCCGCAGGGGCTGTCCGGTTTCACCGTGAATGTGCCGTCGATCACGAGCGCCTTTCCAGGGAGCTGCCCGCCGCTGGCGTCGGAGGCGGGCGCGCTGATCGGCGTTGTCCGTGACGCCACGAGCGACTCCACCGTTGCCGGCGTGTCAATTCAAGCCCGTTGGTATGTCCTTGGTGTTGCCTCAGGGCAGACGTTGGCCTGGTTGCCGCGAACGGCCACGAGCAGCACCGACGCACGTGGACGGTTCGTGCTCTGTGGCGTGCCACGTGACGGGGAGTTTGCGCTGTGGGCGTCGAGCGGCACGCAGCGGACCGGCCAGGTGACGGAGGACCTATCAGGCCGGCTGCTGAGTAGCCGCTCGCTCTATGTCGGTCCCGCGGGGACGGACTCTGTGACGACAACGGATACGACGCCGCCCACCCCTGCGGGGACGATCGTGGGCAGAGTCCAAACGCCCCAGGGGACACCCATCGCCGGGGCCAGGGTGGCAGTGCGGGGAACGGGGGCGGCCACGCAGACAACGGAGTCCGGCAGCTTCGAGCTGACCGGCACTCCGCTGGGAACGCAGGTGCTGGAGGTGGCCGCGCTCGGCTTTCTCCTGCGGCGTCCGGTTGTCGACGTGCGGCCGAGCGCGCCGGCGCGGATCGAGCTCACACTCGCACCCGCGCCGCAGGTTCTTCCCGCCATCGGCGTGGTGGCCAAGCGCGGCAAGGCATCGAGCTTCGAGGAGCGGAGGAACCACGCGGCGGGCTACTTCCTGACGGCGGATGACTTGGAGCGGCGAGGCGTGCGCCGGTTCGAGCAGTTGTTCTACGCCGTCCCTGGCTTCCGAGTGGTACCGGTGGGCATAGGTGGGTCGGCGGTGTACTCGAACCGGTCCAGTAGCCTGTTCGGGGAGCCCTGCAGTCCGGAAGTCTACATGAACGGTTGGCGCTGGCCGGTCTCCCTGGCGACCGGCGAGCCAGTGGGCATTTGGGTGGAGGATATTGCCGCGGTCGAGATCTACTCAGGCCCGGCGAGTGTGCCGGCCGAGTTCGGCGGCGGACAGAGCAGGTGCGGTGCGATCGTCATCTGGGAGCGCCGATAGGCCTGCCCCCGAAGAAGGAGTGATTGCCGGGGGAATCGAAGCGGGTCAGGAACCCGGGGAGCAGCCGGTCGCGAGGACCGCGTCGAGGGTCCGGGCGAGCCGCGTGGCGTTCGAGGCGTCGAACGGCATCGGCGGGCGGATCTTGACCACATTGTGGTACGGTCCGTCCGTCCCCGTCAGGATACCGCGCTCGCGGAGCGCGTTGACGACCGCGGCAGCCTCCCCATCGGCCGGCTCGAGCGTCGTCCGATCACGCACCAGCTCGACCCCGACGAAGAGTCCCGCTCCACGCACGTCGCCCACCAGCGCGTGACGCTCGGTGAACGGCCGCAGCATCGTAATCAACCGGGCTCCGACCTCGAGCGCGTGCTGCTGCAGCTCTTCCTCGGCGAGGACGTCCAGCACGGCCAGGCCCGCCGCCATCGAGACCGGGTTTCCCCCGAACGTGTTGAAGTACTCCATCCCATTGGCGAAGCTGGCCGCGACTTCGGGGGTCGTGATGACCGCCCCCAGCGGGTGGCCGTTCCCGATGGGTTTGCCGCAGACGACGATGTCAGGCACGACAGCCTGAAGCTCGAAGCCCCAAAGGTGTGTCCCCACCCGGCCCAACCCCACCTGGACTTCGTCAGCGATACACAGGCCGCCCGCAGCCCGGACCGCCTCGTACGCGGCCGGCAAATAGCCCGGGGGCGGGATGATCTGGCCCCCGACTGAGGGGAGACTCTCGAACAGAAAGGCGCTGAGCCCGCGCCCGGCCGCTCGAATCTCCCGCGCTGCTTCACTCACGTGCGCGGCGTATCGAGGGCCGGCGTCGGGGTCGTTCGCGCGGTACGGCCCGCGGTAGACGTCCGGCATCGGCACTTCGTGGACCCACGGCTCGCGTCCCGCGCCGCCGGGACCGCCGTACTTGTACGGCGAGACGTCGATCAAGGTCTGGGTGTTGCCGTGATACGCCCCGGCGCTCACGATGACGTCGCGCTGCCGGGTATGGGCGCGCGCGAGCCGGAGCGCGAGCTCGTTGCTCTCGCTCCCGGAGTTCGTGAAGTAGCAGACGCGGAGCGGGGCCGGCAACAGCGCAGCCAGCCGCTCGGCATACTCGCCGATCAAATGGTGCAGGTACCGGGTGTTGGTATTCAGCAGCGCGGCTTGCCGCGCGATGGCATCCACCACCCGCGGATGCGCGTGCCCCACATGCGCGACATTGTTGTAGGCGTCGAGGTATTCGGTCCCCTCGGCATCGTACAGATACTGCTTCCAGCCGCGGACGAGGTAGAGCGGGGTGCGATACGAGAGACTGAGACTCGGGCCGAGCGCGCGGTGCCGCACCGCGCGGAGGGCGCTGGACGAGGGAAGCGGTACCCCATCGACCTGGCCAAAGAGCCTCACTTCGGCCACGCGAGGCGGCACGTCGGCGAGCTGCTCGAGCAACGCCCAGGCGGGTACAGCGCTCACGGTGAGGTAGGCATCGCCCGGCTCCTGCGCATTTCGCAGCGCCGCATTGACCACGCTCACGGCGAGTCGCGCCAGCATCAGCGGGAAGAGAGCCACGCGCTCGAGGGCGGTGAGCGGCAGCGTGGCGTCGTACCCCGCCACGACCTGGGCGGCGGCGCCCAGCGGATCGCCTGCGCCGAACATGGCGTAGACCGAGCCGACGGCGAGCTCGCCGACCGTGGCGGTCCGGTGCAGGTCGCCGAAGTCGATCAACCCTATCGCGCGGCCGTCACGGACGAGCACGTTGTACTCGCTCGCGTCCCCGTGGATGATCGACTGGCGGAGCACCGGCAGGAGCGGCAAGGCCTCGTCGGCGACGCGGTCGAGGACGCGGCTCACGAGCGCCCGATGCCGGGTCTCGGTCACGTGGTGCACCGCGTTGCGCACCCAGAGCGTGTCGGCGAGCGCCCAGCGAAAGCTGTCACTGGCGTCGCCGGTGCGCCGCCGGCGGGCCGCGGGGTGGTCCAGGTCGAGGAGCGCCTGATCGACCGTCGCCAGCAGGGTGCCGAGACTCCTGAGGAGCGGCGGCGCACAGGGCATCGTGTCCCCGAGGTGAGTGCCGCCGATGTGCGTGAAGAGCCGGACGAAGCGACCCGCGTCCCGGAAGCCTTCGGGGACGAGGGCTATCGTGTCGCCGGTGGTGGTCGGGATGAGCGCCGGGAAGTGGAACCCGAGGCCGGCAGGCGCGTGGGCGAGGCGCGTCAGAACGGCGCTCTGGAGGTCGAGAAACGCACGGCGTTCGGCCGGGTGTGAGACCTTGAGAACGCTGTCAGGCTGGCGGTCGATCGTCAGGAGAAAGTTTTCGTCAAACTCGCCGTTGAGGCGGGTGGCCGTCGCGACGCGCCCATACAACCTCCGGGCGAGCTCCTCCGCGTCGGCAATCGTCAGGGGTACGGCGGAGCGGGACATGGCACGGCGAAGATTATGGGCGATCAGTGCCGGCGCCAACTCGGGTCGGCGGATCATCACGGCAAAATTGACTCTGGGTACTTTCGGGTTATATTCGGGTGACCATGTCCTGCGTCTGCCTCTCCCACTTCACCACCCCCACCGGCCCCACCAACACCGATGACCTTGCCACCGCGCTGCTCGAGCGGGCTCCGCGCATCCGGGTCGACGGGACGCCGGACCAGCCCCTCATCTGGGCCGATGCCCGCGGCCTCCACGCCCGCTCGCTCGCCGACACCTTGCTCGGGATCCTGCGCGCGCAGGGCTGCACCGCCCCCCGCGCCGGCGTCGCCGCGACGCCCATAGCGGCCCAGCTCGCCTCACTTCACGGCTCCCGCACCCCCCACGGACCTGGCCCCGCCGCGGAGCCGATCACCGCCGTTCCACCCGGCGCCGACCGCGACTGGATCGCCTCCTTCCCCATCACCGTGCTGGCCCCCGAGGCCCGCCTTCTCAATCTGCTCGAAGGCACCGGCATCGAGCGCTGCGGCGATCTCGCCCGGCTGGACCAGGCGTCGGTCGAGCTTCGCTTCGGCGCGGAAGGCGTCGCCCTCTGGCGACTCGCGCGGGCCGACGATCGCCGGCTCCTGTTCGGCCCGCCGCCACCGCCGCTGCCCCACGCCTCGCTCGAGTGGACCGACTACGTCCTCCGCGATCCCGAGCGGCTCCTCTTCGTGATCAACCGGCTGGCGGGCAGCGTCACCGCCGCGCTCCGCGAGTTGGGCCGGGGCGCGCGCACGTTCACGCTCGTCTTCTCGCTCGATCGCGGCGGCGCGGTCGAGCACGCGTTCCATCCCTCGCGTCCCAACGCCGATCAGCGCACCTGGATGCGGCTGATGCGAAACGAGCTGGAGCGCGTGCGACTCCCCGACGCCGTGAGCGGCGTAGCTCTCCGGGTGGACGCGGTGCTCCCCTCCGCGAGCGTCCAGGGCGATCTCCTCGACAAGGGCTTCGCCACCGCCGGCGTGGCGGAAACCGCGCTGGCCCGCGTGCTGGACGAGCGATCGAGGCTCCTGACCCCGCTCAGCAATCGTCACCCCCTGCTCCGCCGCCGTACCGTGTGGCGGGAAGAGCCGGCCGCGCTCGTCTGGCGACGCACCGAGCTTCGCGGTGGCGAGGTCGAGCCCCGGCTGGCCCTGTATCTCCTCCCGGAGCCCGAGCCGGTCGAGGTGGACACCGTGACCCGGCACGGCTTCACCATCCCGCACCGCTACCGCGACCGCGCGGGGCAGCACGACCTCCTCGGCGCGCAGGGCCCCGACCGCGTTTCCGGCGGCGACTGGGAGGATGCCTTCGCCGTTGAGCTGTTCAGCTGTGTCCGGACCGATGGGGAGCTGGTGCAGCTCGCGCACGACCTGCGGAGCGATGCCTGGACGTTCGAAGGAGAGTGGAGGTGAGCGTTCAGTCGGGCAGGTTGCCGAAGAGCCGAGAAAGGTCGATCCGAACCTCCCTGTCGGCGGGGAGCGCCCGCCAGACCAGCACGTCCGAGACGATCTCCGGCCTGACGTCGTCCGGATGCCAAACGTCCACCAGCCCCGCCTCGTGGTCGACGATCCAGTAGGCCTCG
>CAZFKN010000130.1:0-7813 GCA_964519805.1 uncultured Gemmatimonadaceae bacterium | reverse complement strand
TGAAGATTCCGGGTAACGATGACGGCGTCCGCCGGGACGTCTGGCGGGAGCTGCGCCATCCTCTCTGCGGTCGTGGCGACTAAGCTGGTCATGCAGAGCCTCGATGCTCGGTGGGCCGCCAGAGTCGCGGCATGGTGCCGGGTCCCGGAATGCAATCTGGCCGGGTGCCAGCCGAAACGTTAGCGGCGCGGTCCCATCATCCGTCGCGCCGGCGCGCGAACGCTTCCCACCCCGCCGCAAGCGCCAGCCAGACGCAGACCGCGCCGAAGGCATACGCGGTGGCGCTCGGCAATCCCAGGAAGAGGAGCCCCAGGATCACCAGCGCCACGCTCGCCGGCACGTAGATCGAGCGCCGGGCGGCACTGATCAGCGTCCGGGTGGCCACGGCGGCCCGTCCCCGAAACTCCCGCCGAGCCCGAACGCGACCGCCGGGCCTGGTCGAGGGCTGCCGCGCCAGTACCGACGGCAGCATCGGCTGGAGCGGCTTCGGCGCTGGGTAGAGGCGGCGCCGGACCTCCAGGCTGGACTCCATGTCGCGGCGAAACTGCATGTCCATGTCGCGGGCAAGACCCTCATCTTCGATCAGGACGTCCAGCTCGTAGTTCCCCAGCAGGCTGGACGCGTTGAGGTTGCTCGTGCCGATGCGGGACCAGCGGCCGTCGGAGACCAGCGTTTTCGCGTGGAGCATCGGCCCGTCCCACTCGAAGATGCGGATGCCCGCCCGGAGCAATCGGCGGTAGCCGGTCCGGGTGATGTTGCGGACCAGCGGAACGTCGCTCGTGCCGGGCACCAGAAGGCGGATGTCGGCACCATCGCGTGCGGCATCGAGCAGAGCCTGAAAGAGTCGGGGCGGCGGCACCAGGTACGCGTCCGTGATCCAGAGCCGGTCAATGCTTCCGGCCGTCAGGTACTCGAGCGCCCGGTACGCCCGCTCCCGTCCCGGCTCTCCCACCACGACGCGGATATCGGCATCGCCGCAGCGCTCGGGCTCCCGGGCCATCTCGTCAGCGCCCAGAGGCGACCCCGAGAGCGCCCAGGTCACGGCGAAGGCGGCATCGAGCGCGCCCGCGGCGGGACCCCGGATCTCGACCGCCGTGTCCCGCCACTGGGGGATGCCCTTGATCGGATCGCCCGCCCACTCGTCACCGATGCACTGACCACCGATCACGGCGCGAACGCCGTCGGCGACGAGCAGTTTGCGGTGATTGCGCGTCAGGTTTGCGAAGATCCGCAGCAGGTGCAACTCATTGAATCCGCGTACCTCGACGCCGGCGTTCCGGAGGAACCGCCAGTACTTGCCGCCGGTCGCGATCGAGCCGAACCGGTCGTACATCACCCGCACCGGCAACCCGGTCCGGGCCCGTGACGCGAGCGCCTCCGCGAAGCGCCAGCCGGTGACGTCGTCCCGGATGATGTAGTTCTCGAGGTGAATCCACCGCTCGGCCGTGGTGATCAGGTCGAGCATGAGGTCGTACGTCTCGGGGCCGTCCACCAAGAGGTGGACACGGTTCCCCGGAATCGGGCGGCCGCCCGCGGCGCGGTTGAGCGCGGCCTCGATGATGCGGGCCGACCGCGACGGCCCGCCCGCGGTCATCCGAGGCCCAGGCCGATCCGTTGCTCGTGCGGGCGCAGGGCGCTGAGCACGAAGCCGATGTGGTCATCGAGCGTCACTCCCAGCTCCTCGGCACCGCGCTGGATGTCCTCTCGGCTCACACCACGGGCAAAGGCCTTGTCCTTGAGCTTCTTCTTCACGCTGGAGACTTCGAGGCCGGCCAGGCTCTTCGACGGCCGCACGAGCGCGCAGGCCACGAGGAAACCCGAGAGCTCGTCGACGGCAAAGAGCGCTTTCGCCATCGGCGTGTCGCGGGGCACTCCGGTGTAGTTGGCGTGTCCGAGGATGGCCCGCCGCATCGGCTCGGGGAGCTCCTGGGCGGCCAGCAGCCGCACGCCCTCGCTCGGATGCTCGTCGGTGGGCGAGTGGGCGTCGTTCGGAAATCGCTCGTAATCGAAGTCATGCAGCAACCCCACGAGCCCCCAGGCATCCGCGTCCTCACCGGCGCGCTCGGCCATCGCGCGCATGGCGATCTCCACGGCATACATGTGCCGGCGGAGAGGCTCGGAGGCAGTGTACTCGTGCATGAGCGTGACCGCCCGGTCGCGGGACCAGGGGGAACCGGGGACGGGGTCATGGAACGAAGAAATAAGAGTTCGCCGCAGTTCACGGCCCCACGAACGGAATCGTGGTTGCGTAAGTCCGGTTGATTGCAGAGATAATCGAGTCCGCGAAGACCCGGTGGAACGCGGCGCTTGGATGCACGCCGTCGAGGCTGAAGAAGGTCCCGAAGAGCACGTTGGGTTGAGCCGGACCGATCGGGAGCTGCGGGAAGCTGGCGATTTTGGCCGGGTCGGCCCTGTACGCCTCCAGCTCGTTGATGTCGACGTACGCCCACCCCCGAGCCTGAGCCTGCGCGGAGATGTACGTGTTGTAACCCTGGACCGCCGTCTTGAGCGTCTTGTACTCCGCCGGGAGCACGACTTCGTTGTCTACCGAGCAGTCGAGCGTCGTCGGCACCATCGCCTGGGCAGCGGCAATTTTCGGCACGCCCACCACCCAGGGCACGAGGACGGAGTCGCCGTTGGACGTGGGGACCGCCGCCTTGGGCGCACAGTTGAGCGCGACCTGGAAGGCGGCGGGGAGCGGCGCGGGCGTGGTGAATCCGCAGGCAGGCTGATTCTTGATGCACCAGTACGTGGCGCCGCTCGAGGCATAGGGGGTGAGCCCCACGTCGGCCACGCCCATGAGCACCGCCTTGGCACCCACTTTCTGGATGCTGTCCAAGATGGGCCCGTAGTTGGCCTCGAACGCCGCCTCAGGGGTCACGAGCGCGGGGTCGCCGGGGTTGGTGCCGTTCGTCAGCGAGCCAAGCACATCGTTGTCCCCGATCCACACCGACACGAAGGTCGGGTGGGCGTCCATCATGGCCTTCACCTGCGTGCGCCCGCCCAGGATGAGCTGGGTGAGGGGGTTGGTGCCGCCGAAGGGGCTGGTGTTGCTCTCGATTCCGAACGAGGTGACGCCGGGCACCGCCACGTTGCTCACGTAGGGGAGAGGCGCCGCTTCCCGAAGTGCGCAGTCGGTGCCGCTGCCGCCACCGAGCCGGTGGGGCGGATTGGTCGAGTTGATGTCGAAGGGTGGAGGACAGCCGGGCTTGCCGAGCAGCGGCTCGAAGAACGGGGCCTTGGCCTGAGTCGCTATCAGGACGGCGTACGACTGCAGCTGCGTGCTGTCATTGATGCCGCCGGACTGAAACCCGGCGGTGATGCTGTTGCCCATCGACACGTAACGCTGAAACAGCCCGCTGGTGTTCGAGAGGTCGGGCGCGTGCAGCGCCTCGTCGGAGCGGCAGCCCGTCAGGAGCGGGAGCGCGAGGCCGAGGAACCCCGCGAGATGGCGAAGCTTCATACGGTCGGGTCTCCCGTCAGAACGCGTACGAGAATGTCGCACCCAAAAGGTGCGCATGGAACGAGTAGAGACCGTTGTTCTGGCCGCTGAGTGCCGGGCATGCCGTCCCGCTCGCGATGTTGCATCCGGCGGGATAGCCGGCGAGCGGCACCGTGCGACCACGCCGGTCACCCTGGTTGATGTACTGGTACGCGGCGTCGAGCCGGAAGCCCCGTGCCAGCCGGGTCCCGACGCCCACCGTGAACGAGCTGCGATCGCCCTCCGGGAGGTTCGGGGTCACGGCGTAATCGGCCGACGCGCCGTTGTGGATGTACCAGCCGCCGCGCAGTGTGAGGCTCGGGCTCGCCTCGAATTCGCCCCCGAGGCGAAAATCCCACACGTCGTGATTGTCCTGATGCAGCACCTCCGACGGCAGCTTCTGGAAGGAGATCGCCACCGAGTCGAAGTACTGCCAGTGGGTGTACTGGACGTCGCTCAGCACGGTGAGCCGGGGGACGGGCCGAACCGCCATGCCGAACACCGCCTGGTCCGGTAGGCGGATGACGGTCGAGGCCGTCTGGTTCGTGAGCGGGCCGGCGCCGGTGAACTGGGAGGCGACAAGCACGTCCACCGGCGTGCCCGCCGGAATTCCGGGCAGGTCGGCGGGGATCACCAAGTTGGTCGCGATCTGGGTGATCGTGACCGGGACGTTGTTGAAGCTGACCGACTGCCGGGAGAGATACCGCGCCCCGATGTCCAGCCAATCCGCCACCTTGGCCGAGAGCCCGACGTGAAAGCCCAGCTTGGTGGTGTTCCCGTCGAGGTTGGCATCGGCGAAGTCGGTACCGGCGGCGATGCCCAGTGCCCCGAACGTCACCCCGGGCGCCACGAACTGGCTCGAGAGATCCACTCGCTGCTTCAGCTGGACGTGCGCGAAGTCGACATCGAGGCCGGCCCCAACCGAGAACCGGTGGTCGACCTGGATGGCCACAGTCGGCTGGAGGTACATCGCGCGGACGTCGGTTCGGTAGCCAAGGAAACGCACCTCGGAGGTGTTCGGCCACTCGGTGGTGAGCCCGTAGGGGACGAAGAGGCCGACGCCGACGGCAAGCCGGTTCACGCTGCCGGCGAGGTTGATCCCCTTCACCAGGTAGAAGTTGGGCACGGGACGATACTTGTCGTCCAGCCTGCTCTGCAGCCCGGTTAGGTCGTTCGTGAACGTGCCGCGCGGCGCGATGAGCGTTCCCCCCAGGCTCAGCACGTCCGGCGTGTCCGCGATGTTGGCCGGGTTGAAGTAGATGCTCGATCCATCGGCACAGGGCTTGGCCGCACCCGTGCCCGCACGCCCCATCACGCAGGCGCCCTGCTCGTAAATCCCGAAGCCTTGCGCGGCGGCCGTGTGAAACAAGAGAAGTGCCGCGGCCGCGAGGCCGACGGCAGAACGGACGAGGGAGCCTTGCATGAATCGCCTCCAGAAAAGGGGCGGGAGAGTCAGTTGGGCGTGCCGAACGTCTCCGCGTAGGCCGCGGTGAGCGGCACCCGCGTCATGGGCTCGCCGTCCAGGGCAATTTCGAAGGCAAACTGGCCGGGGCGTGGAAGCGGCACGTCAAAGACGAGGACGGCGCCGGCCTCCACGTCGACGATGCCCGCCGGCGGCTCACCGAAGTGGACTGTGCCCTCGCCACCCAGCAGCTCGGCGCCCGTATCGTCCACGAACCGGATGCGGATGGTGTGTACGCCGATCTCGGTTCGGCGACCCCGCACGCGCAGGACCAGATGCGTGCGCGGGTGCACGGCCGGAAATCCGGCGACCCACACGTGCTGGAAGATGCCCAGGACCGAGAGCTTGCCTTGCTGGTCGATGAGCGCGTAGTCGGCGACGACTGCGAAATCGACCTGCAGCTCAGGCGACCCGGATCGAGTTGATCACGTCGTTGCGCTCGATCCGGAGCACGACATCCATGCCCCGGGTAACCTGGCCGAATACGGTATGGACGCCGTCCAGGTGCCGTTGCGGCGCGTGGCAGATAAAAAATTGGCTCCCGCCGGTGTCCTTTCCCGCGTGAGCCATTGATAGCGTGCCGGCGACGTGCTTATGGGTGTTGCGGTCGGTTTCGCACTTGATCTTGTAGCCGGGTCCTCCGCTGCCGACCCGGGGATTGCTTGGGTCGCGTGACAGCGGATCGCCCCCCTGCGCCATGAAGTCCCGGATGACCCGATGGAACCGCGTGCCATCGTAGAACTCGCTGTTGGCAAGCTTCTCGAAGTTGGCCACCGTGCCGGGCGCCTCGGCGTCGTACAGCTCGGCGACGATGGTTCCCTTGCTTGTCTCGATTGTAGCCGTTTTGGACACAATTAGCTCGGATGGGGAGGGATTACAGGGCGGATAATCTAACGCCCGCGCCCAGAGAGAGAAGCATCGCGCGCCACTCCGCCGCGTCTCCCGCCGGCGCGCTGCAGGACTCGCCCTGGCAGGCGTAGCCCGACGGCTCCGGGCCCCGTCCGAGCATGGCCAGAACGGCTGGAGGAAGGGCGCGACCGCCAGGCCCAACGATGCGCTGGACGACCCGCCGCGGGATGTATGCGCGGAGTGCCTCCCGATGCATTTGGGCCGCTGTGGGGTCCCCGCTCGGGCCGACAACCACGAGATGGATGCCGTGGTTGAGCACCCAGTCCACTGCCAGGAGGTATGTGGCGCCGTGCAGCCCGAGTTCCGCCGCCCTCCCGGCGAAGGCCCGGAGGGTCTCGACCGCCCGATCGTGCCACACCGTTGCCCCCGTTAGTGCGCCCAACCGTGCGAGCACCAGGCCGGCGACACCGTTGGCCGAAGGCGTCGGGGCATCCTCGATGGGTTTGACTCGCGAGGGGAGGAGCCCCGTCCCGGGAGGTCCTGCCCGGTCGAGGAAGCCTCCGTCAAGATCCCGATAGTCTCGCCAGACCCGGCTCGCGATCGCCTCCGCCCACGAAAGCCAGTTGTCGTCGCCCGTCGTCTCGTAAGCGTCGAGCGCGGCGGCGGCGACCTGCACCTGATCGTCCAGCAGCCCGGTCACGCCGCCGGGGGTGTGCGGCACCGCGTCCGGCTCCGGGCTCCCGGCACGGAGCCGCCCGAGCGTCCTGAGGGCGTGCTCGACCGCCCACTCATCGGCGAGGACCGAGCCGGCCCTGAGCATGGCGGACGCCAACATGGCGTTCCAGCACGCGTAGGGGGTGCGGTCTACGAAGGGCGCTTGCCGCAGCGCTCTGGCTTCACGGAGCTTGACTTCTGCCGCTCGCAGGACCCGCGCGACGTCGCCTTCGGTTCGCCCCAGCGACGAAGCGACGCGGGAGAGCGGCGCTGCCGCGTAGAGGACGTTCTTAGCGGGGTTGTGGTGCATCTCGCCCGCGGTACCGATGTCGTAGTACGCGGCGGCGACCGCCAGCTCATCGGCGGTGAGCACGGCGGCCGCCTCCTCGAGCGTCCAGGTGAAGTAGTCGCCGTCATCGTCCAGTCCGACATCTGCGTCCTGGCTCGCCGCGTACCCGCCCTCGGGATCAGCCATCACTTCGCGGATCCAGCGCACGACGCCTCGTGCCACGTCCGCATACAGCTCGGTTCCGAACGCGGCGTACGCATTGCAGTAGGCGCGCAACAACTCGGAGTTGTCGTACGCCATCTTCTCGAAGTGCGGCACGATCCACTCGGCGTCCACGCTGTAGCGGTGGAACCCCCCGCCCAGATGGTCGTGGATCCCGCCGCGCGCCATGTGCTCGAGCGTCCGGTCGATCACATCCCGCAGTTCGGGTCGGCGATCGCTCCACCAGCGAGCGAGCAGCAGCTGGATTCCTGCTGGATGGGGAAACTTCGGCTGGCTGCCGAACCCGCCGTTCACCGGGTCGAACACGCGCTGCATAATCGCGACACCGGTCTCGAGCATTTGAGGCGAAAGGTCTCCCGTGGAGGTATCGCCGCCGTCCTGCTCGACGGCTCGACGGATCGCGAGAGCCTGCGCTTCGAGCTGGTCGCGGCGGGCGCGCCAGGCGTCGAGGACCGCGGCGAGCAACGACTGAAAGCCGGGCCGGCCATACTTGCCGTCGGGGGGGAAGTACGTCCCGCCGTAGAACACCTGACCTTCCGGGGTGAGAAACGCGGTGAGCGGCCAGCCTCCCTGGCGGGTGAGAGCCTGGACGGCGCGTTGATAGCGCGCGTCCACGTCCGGCCGTTCGTCGCGATCGACCTTGATGCAGACGTAATGCGCATTGAGGAACTCGGCGATGCCCGCATGCTCGTAGGTCTCGCCGTCCATCACGTGGCACCAGTGGCACCAGACCGCGCCAACGTCGAGGAGGATGGGTTTGTTCGCGGCCCGCGCGGCGGCGAAGGCGTCATCGCCC
>CAZFKN010000129.1:0-7817 GCA_964519805.1 uncultured Gemmatimonadaceae bacterium | reverse complement strand
GCCGGCCGTCGCGGCCGCGCGGCGGCGGCTGGTTGCACGGCTGGCGGTAGTGTATAGATTTGCGGGAGAGAGCGCCCCCGCGCGGGCCGGCTATCGCTGGTCCGCGTTTTCTTTTGCCCGGGAGGGGCTGATGCTCCGTCGCCTGATGCCGCTGCTCGCCGCGGTGCTGCTCGCCGCCACGCTCTGCCCGCCGCCGGCGGCCGCCCAGGGCCCCGGCGGGGCGGTCTACATCAACATCACGGGCACCGCCTCGATCAACGGGGCGGACTTGAAGAAGCCCGGCGACTTCCGCGGCGTGATGGTCGTCGTGAACGTCACCACGCTCACCGGGACCACGCCAACGATCACGCCGGTGATTCAGGGGAAGGACGACGCGGTCGGCGCGAGCGGAAACTACATCCAGGTGCATACCAGCTTCACGGCGATCTCCGCGGCGGGAACCTTCGTCTACATGGTCTATCCCGCGATCGGGACCGCCGCGGGCGGCATCACCGCGACGTCGCCGCTTGCCGTGCCGAACACCTGGCGCGTGGTGCTCACCTACGGGGGCACCGTGACCGCCTCGGCCGGCACCGTCGCCTACTACCTGATCCCGTGACGTTCGTCATTCCGACCCAAGAGCCCGACGTCGTCCGGTCCGGCGAGGACTGGCACTGGACGGTCGTGCTCTCATCGTTCCCGCCGAGCGAGGGCTGGACGCTCAAATACTATTTCAACGGCCGCGGCAACCTCGTCATCACCGCCACGCCGCAGGCCGCCCAGGGCAACTACGACGTGCTGGCGTTGGCTTCGGTGACGGGCAACATCGCCAACATTCCGGTGCCCTTGGCGATCGGCGACCGCTACACGTACGATGCCGTCGTCTCGGGGGTCGCCGGCGAGACGCACGTCGCCCGCTCGGGCGTGCTCACGGTCATGCCGAACCTCACGGCAGCCGTCGCGGGCGGCTTCCAGACGCACGCCGAGCAGATGCTGGCGGCGATCGAAGCGAAACTGCTCGGTCGCGTGAACACCGAGCAGCTGATCGAGACGTACGGCATCGCCGGCCGCCAGGTGGCGAAGATGCGCACGGCCGAGCTCTTGAAGCTCCGCGGCGTCTACATGGGACTCGTCCGCCGCGAGCGCAACCCCAACAGCGTCGGGGCCAGTGTCCAGGGCGTCTTCCAGCTCCCGAGCTAGCGCGGGACGGCGACGGCCGCCGGCGGCGCCCAGCCTGTTCCAGCGGCTGCGCACCGTCGCGACGCGAGCGCTGTCGACCTTCGGCGGCCTCTGGGGCAGCCCGATCTTCGGGTCGCCGGCCAACTCGGGCTACGCCGGCGGCCGCCTCAGTCGCCTCACGCTCGATTGGGTCATGCTGCCGCTCTCCGCGGACCAGGAGATGCGGTGGAACCTGCGCGTGCTCCGCGCCCGGAGCCGCGAGCTCGTCCGCGACAATCCCCACGCGAAGCGATTCATCCACCTGTGCGCCAACAACGTGGTCGGCCATCGGGGGATCCAGCTGCAGGCCCGCGTGCCGGCGCTGAAGGGCGGCTTCTCCGAAGGCGTGAACGCGCAGCTCGAGCAGGAGTGGCAGGCCTGGGGCCACGCGGAGAGCTGCACCGTCGACGGCCGCCTGTCGTGGACCGAGCTGCAGCGCTTGGTCTGCAAGACGCTGCCGCAGGACGGCGAGGTCGTGCTCCGGTTGATCCGCGGCTTCCCGAACGAGTGGGGCTTCGCCCTGCAGCTCATCGACGCGGACCAGCTCGACGTCACCTACAATCGCGGGCCCGACGCCCAGGGGACCGAGGTCCGGATGGGGGTCGAGGTCGATCGCTGGACGCGCCCGATCGCGTTCCACATCTGGAATCGGCATCCGTCCGAGTACGAGTACGAATTCATGCGGGAGCGGATCCGGGTGCCGGCGAAGGACGTCATCCACCTCTACGTGCAGCACCGCGTCGGCCAGACGCGCGGCGTCCCCTGGTTCCACGCCGTGATGCTCAAGCTCAAGATGCACGACGGCTACGAAGAGGCCGAGCTCGTCGCCGCGCGGATCGCGGCCGCGAAGATGGGCTTCCTCGTCATGAAGAACGAAGAGGGCTATACGCCGCCGGCGGCCGACGATCCGGATCAGCGCCTGCAGTTCGAGGTCGAGCCCGGGCTGATGACGCAGCTCGATCCGGGCTACGAGTTCCAGGCCTGGGATCCGCAGCATCCGACGCAGGCCTTCGAGTCCTTCACGAAGTCGGTCTTGAAGAGCGTGGCGACGGGCCTCGGCACGACGTACGCCGCGATGTCGGGTGATCTCTCGGAGGCCAACTACTCGAGCATGCGGTCCGGGACCTTGGTCGAGCGCGACGAGTGGAAGGCGCTGCAGGAGTGGCTGAGCGAGCACCTGCATCGACGCGTGTACGAGGCCTGGCTCGAGCTGGCGATCCTCGCCGGCCGCGTCACGGTCGGCCCGCGCGCCCCCGAGCGGCTGAAGGCGGTGCGCTGGGTGCCGCGCGGCTTCGAGTGGGTCGATCCGCTCAGCGAAATGCGCGCCGTGGCGCTCGAGATCGACTACGGCCTCACGAGCCGGACGCGCAAGGCGGCCGAGCAAGGCGTCGACCTGGCCGAGGTGTTCGTGGAGCTCGCCGAGGAGGAGCAGCTCGCGAAGGCGAATCAGATCACGCTCGCGCCGATGGCGGTCAAACCAACGGCGAAAGCCCCGACCGAGTCGAACCCGACCCCCGACCAGAACGCCCCGGGCGAGGGCGCGGGCAACAACGGCACCGGCGCCGGCGGCCGCGCCGCGGTGACCGCACTCTTGCGCGAGTGACCCGGCTGGTAGTATCGTAGACGAGAGCGCCACATCGAGCGCCCCGCGCGGGCCAGAGACCACTCTGGCCCGCGTTGTCGTTTTCCGGAGGCGCGTGATGGCGGACGGGAAGAAAACCAAGTCGGTCGGCGGCACCGCGGTCCCGGCCTCGGGCTTCGCCTACGTCGGTGATCCCGACAAGACCGAGACCTGGAAGCTCCCGATCCATGACTGCTCGCACGCGCAGAACGCGCTCGGGCGGTTCGCGTCGACCGAGGACATCCCGGCGAGCGAGAAGGCCAAGGTCGCCCGGAAGATCGTCGCGAAGGCCAAGAGCTGCGGGTTCGATACGTCGAATTTCGAGAAGGAGCACTTGGGTAAAGGCGAGAAGGGCGCCCAGGGGGCGCTGGCCTACCGGACCTACCAGCTACTGCGCGCGCACGACGGCGGCGAGCTGGAGAAGGACGGGCGCATGGCGGTCTCCCTCTCGTCGGAGACGCCCGTGCCGCGCTGGGACGGCGACGAGATCCTCGATCACTCGGCCGACGCCGTCGACATGACGCGGGCGAAGGGCGGGCTGCCGCTCCTCCTCGACCACATGACCGGCAAGCAGGTCGGCCGGCTCGAGGACATCGCGCTCGACGAGAAGGGCGGCAAGCTGCGGGCGATGATGCGCTTCTCGAAGAGCCAGGCCGGCCAGGAAGTGCTGCAGGATGTCGTGGACGGCATCCGCAAGGAAGTGTCGATCGGCTACGTGCCGATGGAGCGGGTGCTCGAGCGTGAGGATGAGGACGGCGCCACCTACCGCGTCACCCGGTGGATGCCGATGGAAGGTTCGCTGACGGCTGTGCCGGCCGACCATACGGTCGGAGTCGGGCGATCCGCTGCGCGGGTGGCGGCGCCTCCGGTGGACGATCCTGACCCCGCACTGGGAGATGTCGCCATGACTGCCGCAGTTGTCACCGATCCCGCCGCCGAGGCGGCGCGTGCCGCCGAGCTCCGGAAATCGGAGCGACAGCGCGTGCAGGAGATCCTCGAGGCGGTGGACACGGCCAAGCGCCACGGCATCGCCATGAAGTCCGAGGACTGGATCCCCACCGACAAGAGCGCCGACGAGGCGCGCCGGTGGCTCTTCGAGGAGTTCAAGCGCCGTGCCCAGGAGAACCGGGGCGGCATCACCACGGACGGCGGCTTCGACGGCCTGGGCGTTTCCGCGCAGGAGCGGAAGAACTACTCGCTCTCGCGCGCGATCGTCGCCGCGGCCGACGGCGACTGGTCGAAGGCCGGGTTCGAGTTCGAGGTCTCGAAGGCGCTGACGGACCGGGCCATGAAGGCCGGCCAGGCGCCGTCCGGCAAGGGCTTCCTGATGCCGGTCGACATCGGCATCGGGCGCGCGCGCGATCCGATCGCCTTCTTCCGGCGCGATCCGAGCGCCTTCCTGCTCGCCGAGAAGATCGAGGGGTTCATGACCCGCGCCGGCCTGTCGACGAACGTGTCCGGGTCCGGCCAGGAGCTCCGCTTCATCGAGCCGGGCAGCTTCATCGAGCTGCTCCGCAACTCGACGAAGGTCATGTCGATGGGGGCGACGCTCCTGCCCGGGCTGCAGGGCAACATCGCGTTCCCGCGGCAGATCACGGCCGGCACCGCGTCGTGGCAGGGGGAAAATCCGGGCGCGGACGTGGCCGACTCGAACCTCACGCTGAACCAGCTCACGATCAGCCCGCACCTGCTCTTGTCCTCGACGTCCTACTCGCGGCAGCTGCTCGTGCAGGCGGTCGTGGACGTCGATCAGCTGGTGCGGCAGGATCTGACGCTGATCACGGCGATCGAAGTGGATCGCGCCGCGATCAACGGCTCGGGGGCGTCGAACCAGCCCACCGGGATCCTGAACGTGGCGGGCGTCGGCCTCGTCGCGCTCGGCACGAACGGCGCGCAGCCGATCTGGGACAACTTCGTCGACCTCGAGCGCACCGTCGAGGCCGCGAACGCGCTGCGCGGCACGCTCGGTTACTTGAGCACGCCGGGCATCAAGGCGCGCATGAAGAAAGTGGCGCAGATCTCGGGCACGACCGGGATTCCGGTCTGGTCCTACGAGACCTCGCCGCTCACCGGCCAGCGCGAGGGCGAGGTCAACGGCTACCGGGCCGAGGCGTCGACCAACGTGCCGTCGAACCTGACGAAGGGCACGTCGACCACGGTCTGCCACGCCGCCCTGTTCGGCAACTGGCAGGAGGTGCTGATCGGCCAGTGGCTCGCGGTGGAGATCATCGTCGATCCGTACCGGCTGAAGAAGCAGGGGATGATCGAAGTCACCTCGATCGTGATGGTCGACGTCGGGCTGCGGCACGCGGCCTCGATGGCGGTGACCGTGGACGCCTTGCAGTAGCCGATCCCCGAGGGGGGCGGCCTTCGGGCCGCTCCTCTCTGCATGCTGTTTCCACAGCGGCCCTGGAGGCCCAACGATGGCAGCGGAAAAGATCAGGCGGGTCCGGATGCTCCACGGCGCGCTCGGCCCACGCGCCAGGCCCGACGACGAGCCCCAGCCACTCCACGTCGGCGGTGTCTACGACGTGCCCGAATCGCTCTTCCTCCAGCTCACGCACTCGAACTTTGCTGTGGAAGCGAGCGGCGCGAAGCTGCAGGACGGCGATCCGGCGGCCTCGCCGGGCTGGTCGCCGGAGCATCCCGACTGGGACGAGCGCGCCACCAAGCGCGAGAAGGCGGCCTGGGAGACCCGGAAACCGGCCGTCACGACCCGGGATCCAAAGCCGAGGGAGTAGGCGGAGGCCGTGGCCGTCTTCGGCGCGGCCGACCTGGATGCGCTGCTCGCCCAGCTGGGCGTGAGCGTCACGTACGGGGCGACGACGGTCAATGGACTCGTGGATCGGGAGGATCTGTTCCAGGCGGATCCGAGCGGGCTGCAGGTCAGCGTGCGGCGACAGGTGGTGCGCGTGAAGACGGGGGCGCTCGCGGCCCTGGCAGTGAACAGCACGATCGTGGTGGACGGGGCGACCTACCACATCCGGGACGTGAGCCTCGAGGGCGATGGGGCGATCACCGTGATCACGTTGGCGACGGGCTGAGCCGTGGTGATCGAAACCGAGGACATTGTCGCCACGTGGCTGCGGGACGGCACGAACGGCGTCAACGCGCTGCTCCCGGGGATCGCGCTCTTGACGGGCGACACGCAGCCGCCGGCCGTGACGATCCTCGACGAGCGGTCGAACGGCAACGCGGCGCGCGGCGAGCTCCCGCAGGACCAGGCGACGCCCGTGATCCTCGTGGGGGTGCGCAGCGACGCGGTCTACGTCGAGCCGTTCGATCAGGGCACGCTCGACGCGGACATCGAGGTCGACATCGGGTTCGCGACGCGCGGGGCGGTCAGTGAAGCGGTGTTGCGAGACGGGCTCTATACGATGCGCGCGGTCGTCCGGAGCCTGCGGAAGCTGTGGAGCGTCGGCACGCTGGCCAATCGCCAGCGCGGCACCGTGAACTTGGTGCACCGGACGCAGGTCCGGCAAACGAAACCCTGGCTGCCGATCGGCGACGTGACGGAGACTCATGCCATCCAAGTGGGATACCGCGTCCGTGACACCAGCCCCTGAGCCGGCCGAGCGCCCGCTGCCGACGCACGGCGGCGCGTACATCACCAATCCTGAGACGGGCGAGCACGAGCCCGTCCCGGAGAAGGACTCCTAGGCCATGCCGGTCCTGACCCGGTCCCTCTCGGCGTGCTTCGTCAAGGTCGAGGCGACGGAAACCGTGGATGCCGTGCCGGCCGCGGGGGACGCGGTCCAGCTGATCGAGCACGGCACGCTCGTGGTCGGGCAGGAGATCCAAAACCCGCAGACCGACCTGCAGAATCAGCTGCTCGACGAAGCGTTCCCGGTGGCGCCGGCGGCGAAGTGGGCGGAGTTCACGGGCAAGATCTGGATCCGCGGCGCCGGCTCGGCCTACAACGGCTCGACCGTGTTCCCCGAACCGCACGCCATCCTGCAGGCGGGGGGGCTCTCGGCGGCCTTCAATGCCACCAAGGAAGACTACGACACGGCCTCGACCGGGACGAAGTCGGTCACGTGCTACCTCTTCCGCGAGACGGACACCGGCGCCTGGGTGAAGTATCCCATCGTCGGGGCGCGCGCGTCGCGGCTCGTCTTCACCCTCGCGGCCGGCAAGCCGGTCGAGCTCGAATTCGCGCTCCGCGGCCTCTTCGTGCAGCCGGTGGACGGCGGCTTCATCACGCCGACCTACCAGACGACGGTGCCCCCGGTTTTCGCCGGCGCGAGCTCCCTGACGCTCGGCGCCCTGGCCCTGGGCAATATTCGCACGGCGACCGTCGGCCTCGAGCTGACGCTCAAGCCCCAGCTCTCGGGAAACGCCACAGACGCCCTGGCCGGCTACAAGCCGGTCCATCGCCGGGCCACGTTCGACATCCGACCCGAGGGCGCGCGGATCGCGGACTACGACGCGTTCACGCAGTGGAAGACGGCCCCGCAGAATGCGCTGACGATCAATGTCGGCACGGGCGCCAACAACAAGATGTCGATCACCGCCGACAAGGCGACGATCTTCGACGCTCCGACCTATGAGGACGACGGGGGCCTGTGGCTGCACCGGTTGAGCGGGCTCCTGACGCCTGAGGGCACGAACCGCGTTCACGTGAGCTTCGGGGCCTGATGTTCGACGCGCGCAAGCTCCTCGCGGCGTTCGAGAAGCCCACCTACGTCACCGAGGCCGGCCAGACGATCGTCGGCCGGCCACTCTCGCATCCGCAGTTTCAGCAGTTCCTGAAGGACCTGGAGCGGGCGGGCGCGGACGACGCGGCGGTCGATGCCGTCGTGCAGCAGGCGCTCCTCGACATGCAGCTGCCGGCCGAGGAGATCCTGGCCTTGCCGGATCCGCTCTACGCGGCGGCGATCACCGATTTTTTTCGCTGTTGCCGGGGGCTGCCGCCCCCGAGTCCCGCGACGCCGCCGCCGGCGCCCGCGTCCACCGCGGCGCCAACGTCCTGAACTTCGGCGCGGGCCCGCCGCCCGCG
>CAZFKN010000128.1:0-7856 GCA_964519805.1 uncultured Gemmatimonadaceae bacterium | reverse complement strand
GCGTCGCCGTCGCGGTTACCACCCCATGCTTCCGCCCCAACAGCATCGACGCATCGTCCCGATCGCGCGCTGAGCGGTAGACCGCGAACAACGTAGTCCCCGATCCGCTCATGCGGCACACCAGCGGCCGCGTCCCGACCAGGGCCTCGAACGCTGCTCGGACCACGGGATGCCGCGCGAACACCGGCGACTCGAAGTCGTTGCCCGCCATCCGTCCGATGTCTCCCCAACTCGAGAGCGCGTCCAGGTCCAGGGCCACGGCACCTCGGCGCCCGACGCCCTGCCGTGCGTCATCGACCCAACGGTAGGCCTCGGGCGTGCCCACGGGAACCGGAGGTGTGAGGAGCAGGACCGGCGCCCCGGGGAGAGGAGGCAAACGCAGCAGCCGCTCACCATGGCCCCAGCCCACCGCGAGCGCCGCACCGGAAAAGAAGAACGGCACGTCGCTTCCCAGTCGGCTCGCGAACTGGAGCAGCTCGTGGCGCGGAACGGGGTTGCCGGCGAGTTGGTTGACCAGGTTCAATGCTCCAGCCGCGTCGCTCGATCCGCCGCCCAGCCCCGCGCGAACCGGGATTCGCTTCTCCAGGCGGAGGTGTACAGCGAACTTGTTCCCGGTGGCGTCCAGCACCATCCGCGCGGCGTGCACGGCGAGGTTCTCGTCCGGTGGCCCCACATCCGCCCCGGCCACCTCGATCGTGACGTCCCGCCCCTCTTTCCGTTCGGCCTCCAGCCGGTCCGCCAGCTCGATGAGGCAGAACAGCGTCTCGATCCCGTGATATCCGTCGTCTTCCCGGGCCAGGACCCGCAGCAGGAGGTTGAGCTTGGCGTGGCAGTCGGCGACGACGATCGTCACGCGGACGAGGGGGGCGGGGGTGGCGCGGGAGTCGCCCGGCGAAGGTCACCGAGGCCGATGCCGGTGCGCGCGAGCGACCAGAGACCCAGCAAGGTGATCGGGACGAAGGTGGTGACGTGGTACGCGATGGCGTACGAGAAGCTCCGCTCTTCGGCCACGCCGTAGAGCGCGAGCGCCGCCACGATCGCCGCCTCGAACGGGCCGACATAACCCGGCGTGGAGGGAACCGAGACGCCGAAGGCGACCAGCCCCTGGAGCAGCAGGGCGCCGGACAATCCCACCGGAATGTCGAACGCGGCGAATCCCACGTAAAACGACGAGGCGTTGACCAGCCAGAGGACGAGCGACCAGCCCACGACGCCGCCGACGCGCGCCGGCGAGTTCAGCGCGGCAAGCCCGTGACGCACTCCTTCGATGAGGCCGACGATCCGGTCGGCCAACCCGGCCCGCGGCACGATCGCGCGAACGACGCGCTCCGCGGCGAGCGGCCACCCAACGACGCCCAGAGCCAGGATCAGGGCCGCCGCCGAGATGCTGCCGGCGACCAGGGCGATGCGTCGCACCGGCACGCCGCCGACCTCCACTCCGGGTGCGAGCCCGGGCCCCAGCAAGGCGAGCGTGAGCAGCAGCGTAACCGTCAAGCCGTCGAAGATCCGCTCCACGGCGATCGACGAGAGCGCTGAAGTGAATCGCGCCGCGGCCAGCCGAGTGATAGCGAAGGGGCGAATCAGCTCGCCGGCGCGGAAGGGCAGCAGATTGTTGGCCATGAAGCCGATCGCCGTCGCGTGCCACGCCGGAACGACGGGGAGCGGGCGGTCGGAGGCGGTGCGCAGCAGCAGGCGCCAGCGGATCGTGCGGATCGGGAACGTGAGCGTAGCGAGCACTACCGAGAGGGCGAGCGGGCCGGGGTGCGCCTGAGCGAGGTACCGCCGAACCTGCGCCAGGTCCACGCCGCGCAGGATGAAGACGAGCAGTCCCGCGGAGATGGCGACGCCGAGCAGCGACGGCCAGATCCGCGGGCGGTCAGTCGGACTCGGCAAGCGCCAGCGGAACGAGGTCGAGAAGTTCGTCGAGCAGGGCCCGGGCCTCGACCAGCCCGCGGCCAGGCCCGAGGCGGGCCAGGATCTCGCGCCGCAGCTCGGCCGCCCGCACGAGCGCGCCGTGCCCGCGATAGCAGAGCGATTCGATCGCGACGACCGGCGGCTCCGCCGGCGTGACGCTGATGGCAGCGGCCGGTGCGGGCGGCCCCGCCTGGGGAGCCGGCGATCCCTGGAGTAGTGCGTCGAGCGACGGCATGGTGGCGCCACGGTCTCGCCGGAGCTGGCCATAGGCAGCAAAAGCGTTCTCCATCCGTCCCCGAGGCGGCGCCGACGTCGCGGCCGGCGCGCGCTCCTGCGGCGCTGATGCCGGGGCCCGCTTGAAACCGAGGTCCTCGATCGCAACGATGGGCTCGGCGCCCAGCGCGTCGATGTCGCGCGCGGCGCGCTCGATCTCCACGGCCAGGCGGTCACGATCCACCGCCGCCGCGCCGCGCAAAAACTCGCCCGTACTCCGGAGCGCCGACACGAACGCCTCCCGCGAGCGCCGGGCGGTGCCGGCCGCGACGCCCTCGCGCGCCGCACGCGCCAGGCGGCTGAGTGCGCGACCCACGGGATCTCCCTCCGGTGCCGCCGCAGCGCGGAGCGTCCCCACCAGCCGATAGAGTCGCAAGTCCAGCTCGGTGACGGACGGCGCCTGCTCCAGCCGACCCGCCGTCTGCACCAGGTGCTCGCCCAGACTCACCAGCTCGAGCGAGCCCGGTGGCGTGATGGGAGCGAATTGGGGGACGGAGGCCGGCCGCCGCATCGGATCGGCATCGCCGGTGGCGTAGAGCTTCTCGATCGGTACCACGTCGCGCTCGACCGCAAACGCCTCGAGCAGAAGCGCCGTGAAGCGCCGCGGCTCGTCGGCGTCGGGCTCGGGCGTTCCGTGGTCGGCGATGTCCCGCGCGACCCGTGAGAGTGCGCGGGCACCGGCCTCGAGCACGTCGTCGACGCCGGGAGGAGGAGCGTGCAGGCGCGACAGGTCGCCGATCGCGAGCTCGATGCCGTCCAGGATGTCGGGCAGCGGCGGCAGCTCGGGCAGCTCCGCCAGCCCCTGCAGCGACTGCATCCGGCGGAGCACCATGTAGAGCGGCTCACGGTCGTCCGGCGCGGTGCGGATGGCGCGGGCCGCCCGGTCCAGCGCGCTCGCGATGAGGGCGCCCTCCCGCGCGACGAAGGCACGGACACCGGTCTGCAGCTCGGCCGCCGTCGCCTCGGTGCGACGGATCCGCTCCGCCTCGGCGGGTCCTTGCCCGGCGAGCGAGTCGAGCAGCGAGGCGAGTCGCGCCGCGCGTCCAGCATCGTTCTCCTGCCACTCGGGCACCCGGCGCACCAGCAGCCGGTATTCCTCCACGGCCTGACTGGCCTGCTCGCGGGTGGCCGGGTCCCACGTGCGCGCGCCGTCGCGGACGGCGCGCGCCAGCGCCTCGAAGCCTGCGGCGGCGCGGCCGAGCAACGGCTGGTTGGCCATGAGCGCGGAGCCGCGCAGGACTCGAGCGGTCCGGAGGAACTCGTCGGCGGGCGGGCCGGCGGGCGCGCCGAAGAGTGACTCCAGCCGGTCGAGGCATTCCCCGGCTTCCAAGGCGAAGAAGCCGGCCGGCCCGATCGGGTTGGTCATGGCACCTCGGCGCGAAGGGTGGGGCCGAACGCCCGAAGTGTAGGTCGGGTGGAGAGGCGGATCAAGCGCCTAACCTGCGGCTACGGCTGGATCTGGACCGACACCACGTCGCCGGGGCGCACCGAGAGCTGCTCGGTGAAGGCCGGGCCGTTCCCGCCGACCGGATTCGCCTCGAACCGCACCGTGCCGGACTGCACGAACTGCGACGGAAACTCGAACACCGTCGTGTTGTTCCCGGTCGCCAGGCCCAGCCGGACCCGGTCTCCGAAGCGCACGAGGTAGATCGTGAAGTCGTAGAAGTTGCGGTTGACCACGCGGAGAATGGTGTGCGCCGGTGCCGGCGCGTCGGCCTCCGAGGAGGCCGCATGATGGCAGGCGGGCAGCGCGGCGAAGAGCAGCGTGGCCGCCAGGCGGACAGAGTGCTGGCGCATTATTGAACTCCGGGAAGGGGGCGGCGCGCGCCGCGCACGAGCCGGTCCATGGTGGTAACCGCTTCGGTCATGCCGGTGAGAATCGCGCGGCTCATCACGCTGTGACCGATGTTCAGCTCCTCGATCTCGGCGATCGCGGCGACCGGCTCGACGTTGAGATAGGTAAGGCCGTGTCCCGCGTGCACCGCCAGCCCGAGGCCGCGGGCGTGGCGCGCGGCGGCACGAAGCTCCTCCAGCGCTTGATCGTCCCGGCGCCAGGTGTGGGCGTAGCGCCCGGTGTGCAGCTCGATGGCCGGCACGCCGAGCGCGTGGGCGGCGTCGATCGCCGCGGGCTCGGGATCGATGAACAGACTGACGCGGGAGCCGGCCTCGGTGAGCCGCCCGATGGTGGCTCGCAGCCGATCCGCCGGCCGGCGCAGATCGAGACCGCCCTCCGTCGTGATTTCCTCGCGCCGCTCCGGCACGATGGTGGCTTGGTAGGGGCGCACGCGACAGGCGAGCGCCACGACGTCCTCGCTCGTCGCCAGCTCGAGGTTGAGAACGGTGCGGACGGTTTCGCGCAGGCGCTCGATGTCGTGGTCCCTGATGTGGCGCCGGTCTTCACGCAAGTGCGCCGTGATCCCGTCCGCGCCGGCATCCTCGCAGAGCACCGCCGCCGCGACCGGGTCAGGCTCGTCCGTTCGGCGCGCCTCGCGGAGCGTCGCGACGTGATCGACGTTGATGTAGAGCCGGAAGGCGCTTCCCGTCATTGCTCGTGGGTCCTGTGCCCGTTATGTTCGCACTCCGTCCCCTGCCGCGTGAGCACTCCGTGATCCCTCGTTCGTCCCTCGCCGTGCTGCTCGGGCTCGTCGCCTGCGGCGGCGCACCGGGCCCGTCGGCGTCCGCCGGTCCGGCGCCGACGCCAGAGCAGGCCGTGAGAAGCTTTATGCAGGCGGCCGCCGACAGCAACCTCGGCCGGATGGCCCAGCTGTGGGGCACGCGGGCCGGCTCGGCCGCCAAGACCGGTCAGCCGGCGGACTACGAGCGGCGCGTCGCCATCATGCAGTTCTATCTGAGCGGCTCGCCGTTCCGGATCGTGCCGGGCGGCGCGGCCCAGGTCGAGCCTGCCGCCGACACCCCGCCCCCCGCGGCGGCACCGAACGACAAGCTGCCCGCTCCGGGCGGCGAGTCCACCATCACCCGTCAGGTGGTGGTGCAGCTCGACCGGCAGGGATGCGCCAAGTATGTCCCCTTCATCGTCATCAAGGCGACGGACAACACCTGGATCGTCAACCAGGTGGATCTCGCGGCGGCGGGTCATCCCAAGCGGCCCTGCACCCAGTCAACGCCCGGCAAGGACTCAACGGGCTCGAAGGCCGGCAAGGACTCGACCTGAGGAACCCTGCCGGGCGTCCCGGGGTTATTCCGACAACTCGAGCAGGATGCCAGCAGTGGCGCTGGGGTGGATGAAGGCAATCCGCCGGCCGCCGGCGCCCTTGCGCGGCACCTCATCGACGAGGCGATAGCCGGCAGCGCGGCAGGCCGCCACCGCGGCATCGAGGTCGGGGACGCGGTAGCAGATGTGGTGGATGCCAGGCCCCCTTCGCGCCAGAAACTTCCCGATGGGAGTGGCGGGATCAGCCGAGGAGAGCAGCTCGACCTCCGCGTCGCCGAAGGGCAGGGACACGATCTCGGCCCCGTCGGCGGTCTCGGGCGGACGCGGCACGAGGCCGAGCACGTCACGATAGAAGGCGAGGGCCGAGTCGAGATCCGACACGGCGACGCCGACATGGGCAATGCGGGGGCGATCGGTCACGATGGCTCCTCAGGACACTCGAATGGAGAATAAGTCATGAGCACGACCAACGCCCTTCAGGTTACCGACGCCAACTTCGCGAGCGAGATCGAGCAGTCGTCCGGGCTCATCCTCGTGGATTTCTGGGCGACGTGGTGCGGGCCCTGCCAGGTGGTGGCGCCGGTGCTCGAGCAGCTCGCCGGGGAGTACACCGGCCGGGCCAAGATCGCCAAGCTCGACGTCGACAGCAATCAGCGGACGGCGATGCGTTTCAATGTGCGGTCGATCCCCAGCATCCTGTTCTTCAAGAACGGGCAGCACGTGGACACCGTGGTGGGCGCGGTCCCCAAGGCCACCCTCGAAGGTAAGATCAAGCAACATTTGACTTGACCGCTACGCTGTACGTGGTCGCCACGCCGATCGGCAATCTGGCCGACCTGAGTCCTCGGGCGGCGGATTGCCTGCGGCGAGCGGCGGTCGTCGCCGCCGAAGACACCCGCCGCACCCGAACGCTGCTCACCCACCTCGGCGCTCGGCCGCAGCTCCTCAGCTTTCATGCACACTCGGGTCCGCGCCGCACGGAGATCCTGCTCGAGATCCTTGGCTCGGGCCGCGACGTAGCCCTCGTCACCGACGCGGGCACGCCCGGCGTGAGCGATCCCGGGCAGGAATTGGCCGCCGCCGCGAGGGCCCACGGCTTCGCGGTGGTTCCGATTCCCGGGGTGTCCGCGGTCACGACGGCGCTGTCCGGCGCCGGGCTGCCTGCGGATCGCTACCTCTTTCTCGGCTTCCTTCCGCGGAAGGGAACGGAGCGCGCCCGGCTGATCGCCCGTGCAGTGGCGGACGAGTGGAGCGTCGTGTTCTTCGAGGCGCCGGCGCGGCTTGCGGCCTTGCTCGCGGACCTGCGCACCGCGGCCGGCCCCGACCGCCGGGCGGTCGTAACGCGCGAGCTGACCAAAATGCACGAGGAGTTCCGCGCCGGGACGCTCGCCGAGCTGGCGGATTACTATTCGCGGGTGGAGGCGAGGGGCGAGGTGACGGTCGTGCTGGCCGGCACCGGCGAGCCTCCTCCCACTCCGGACCGCACGGATGAAGCGCGCGCCCTCGCAACCCGGCTTCTCGCCGAAGGCGTGAGCCGTCGTCAGGCGGCGCAACAGGTAACCGCCGAGCTGGGGTTGGCCAGGAACGAGGCGTATCGGTTGGTGATGGAGCTATGAGGCGCGGCGGATGAGTCGAAGGGCGGGGGTAGCCGGGGTCGCGGTGGCGGCCCTCCTCTCGCTGAGCGCGGCCGCGCTCGCGCCCCCGCCCGTCATGACCGTGGGCCGGCTGCACTACGACGGCGGGGGCGACTGGTACGCCAATCCCTCCAGCCTTCCCAATCTGCTCCAGGCCATCCGTACCCGCACCACGCTCCGCGTCGGCACGGAGGAGAAGGTCGTGACGCTGGCGGACGAGGACCTGTGGACGATCCCTTTCCTCCATATGACGGGTCACGGCAACGTTCACTTTTCCGACCGTGACCTCGCCACGCTCCGGGAGTGGCTCCGTCAGGGAGGCTTTCTCCACGCGAGCGACAATTACGGGATGGACGCATCCATCCGGCGAGAGCTGGCTCGCCTCTTTCCCGATCACCCCCTGATCGAGGTGCCCCTCGACCATCCGATCTACCATCTGGTATACGACTTCCCGAAGGGGCTCCCGAAGATCCACGAGCACGACGGCAAACCGGCGCAGGGCTTCGGGATCTTTCTGGACGGGCGCCTCGTCGTATTCTATGACTACCAATGCGACCTGGGCGACGGCTGGGAGGATCCGGACGTGCATCACGATCCGCCGGAAAAGCGTGAGGCGGCCATTCGCATGGGCGTGAATCTGTTCGCGTACGCCGTGGGCTACGGCGGATGACCGCGATCGCGACCGCGCGGGCGCTCGAGCGCCTCGCCCGGCCGCTCCGGGCGCAGAGTCGGGCCGGATGGGCGGCGGGGGCGGTTGGCCTCGCCGCCCTCGTGCTCGGAAGCGCGGCATGGCTCGCCCGGCTGAGTGTAGTGACGGCGCCGTGGTGGGTGCTGGCGGCGTGGGCCGTGGCGCTGCTGGCGCT
>CAZFKN010000127.1:0-7865 GCA_964519805.1 uncultured Gemmatimonadaceae bacterium | reverse complement strand
GGCGGCCGGCGCGGCCCCAACGTGCTCCTGCTGGCGGGCTGGGGCGTCGCCGCCGTGGCCGCGGCGCTTGCACTCTGGGGCTGGCTCAAGCCCGCGCCGGTCCCGCTGATCAATCGCTTCAGCCTGTTCTTCCGCCCCAATGAGGCGCCCCGGCCGGCCCCCACGACGTCGAACATCGCCATCTCGGCCGACGGCAACCGCATCGTGTATGTCGGACCGGGCGAAGGCGGCACTCGACTCTGGCTCCGGGAGCACGACAAGCTCCGCCCGACTCCCATTCCCGGCACCGATGGGGCGGACAGTCCCTTCTTCTCGCCCGACGGCAAACAGCTCGGCTTCCTCAAGAACGGCCGGACCGTGCGGATCCTGTCGCTGGAGGGCGGCCCACCGCTCACCCTGTCCGACAGCATCAACTCCTCGGGCGGCGACTGGGGCACCGACGGCTACATCTATATCGAGGTGGATTCCGGCATCGCCCGCATACGTGCCAACGGCGGACCGATCGAGCCGCTCTACAAGTACTCGGCCGGACGGCGGGAGATCGGCACCGAGTATCCCAACGTCCTGCCGGGCGGCAAGGGGATGATCTTCCGGGTACGCCGCGCGGGTCAGGGGCCGGCCGAATTCGACATCGTGGGGATGAAGCTGCCGCACGGCGACGCGCATCCGCTGGTGCACGGTGTCTACGCCCGCTACGCGTCCTCGGGTCACCTCCTGGTAGTCACCGCCGACGGCAAACTGCTGGCGGTACCGTTCGATCCGGATGCGGTCGCGATCAAGGGACCGCCGGTGGCGCTGCTCGAGGGCGTCCGCTCCGGCCCGTTCGAGGTCAACTTCGCCATCTCCGCCACCGGCACCATGGTCTATGCGACCGGCGGCTCCTCGGGATCCACGCGGGCATACTGGGTCACGCGCGAGGGTCTCGCCTCGCCGGTTGACTCGACCTGGGATCCGGGCGGCTTGCTGACGGCCGTCGCGATCTCGCCGGATGGAAGGACGCTCGCCGTGAGTGTCGCACGGGGCGGCGCGCAAAGCGTCTGGGTCAAGCAGCTCCCGGTCGGGCCGTTCTCCCGGATCACGTTCGGCGACAGCGCGCAGTTCCGGCCGACCTGGTCCGCCGACGGTCGCTCGCTGCTCTACCTCACCGACCGCGGCACCGGCGGCGGGCTGCCCTACCGGACTCGCGCCGACGGCACCGGGCCTCCGGAGACGCTGATCAAGACGCCGTTCAACTTCGTGGGCGTGACGACCTCGCACGACGGGCGCTGGGTGCTGGTCCGGCGGGCCGCAACCGAAGCCGGCAACGGCGACATCTACGGCTTCAAGTTCGGCGACAGCGTGCTCACGCCTCTGCTCACGACCCAGGCAAAGGAAGTCAGCCCGGCGATTTCACCCGATGGACGCTGGCTGGCCTACGAGTCCGACGAGTCGAGCGCGTCCGAGGTCTACGTGCGGCCGTTCCCCGACGTCGGCTCGGGCCGGTGGCAGGTTTCGCTCAACGGCGGCACGGCACCGAGGTGGGCGCACAGCGGCCGGGAGCTGTTCTACGTGAATGGCAAGCAGGAGCTGGTGGTCGTCGACGTGCGGCCGGGCCCCACGTTCTCGGCGGGCGAGCCGAAGGTGCTCTTCTCGCTAACCTCCTACTCGCTGACGACCAACTACCCGCTCTACGACGTGTCGCCCGACGACAAGCGGTTCATCTTCGTTCGCGGTGTCACGCCGGAGGGTGGAACCGAAGTCGTCCTCACGGAGAACTGGCTCCAGGAGCTGAAGGCGCGCGCGGGGCGCTAGCTCAGGTTGATCTTCGCGAGCAGCGCCTTGAACCGAGGGTGGCCGCGGAGGGGCTCGAACAGGTACGAACCCTTGATCCCGTAGACGCTCCCCGCGCGCTCCTCGTAGGCCTGCTCCAGCAGCTCCAGGGCACGCTCGTAGTCGCCGAGCCCGGTGTGGACGTACGACAGGTGGTAGGGCGACACGTACCCCTCCCGCGCCTGCTCCTCCATCCGGCGCAACACCTCATGCGCCTTGTCCGTCTGCCCCGCGAGCGCGTACGCCTGTCCTAGCTGCCCGAGGTAGAGGCTGTTCCCGGGGGACAGCTCCACGGCCGCCTCCAGCTCCGCCACCCCCTCCGCCATCCTCCCGTTCTTCATATAGGCCCAGCCGAGCGTCGAGCGTCCCCGGGCGTACCCCGGCTCGAACTCGATGGTGCGCAGCGCCTCGACCAGCGCTTCGCGCGGCCGCCCCGCACGAAGCAATGTCGTGGCGACGTCCGAGCGGTGGGTGATCGGGTCCAGCTCCTGCGCCCGCCGCACCAGCGCGAGCGCCTCGTCATACCGCTCGAGCGCGCCGCAGAGCCAGCCATAGTGGTCGTAGATGTCCGCGCTGCCCGGGCTCAGCTCCAGCGCCAGCTTGAACTCCCGCTCGGCCCCTGCCCAGTCGAAGTCGTGGATGCACTTGAGCAAGCCCAGCACGGAGTGCGCTTCGCCCAACCCGCTGTCGAGCTCGAGCGCGCGGGTGACCGCGTCCATCGCGCCCCGGTAAGCCTCGCTCTCGTGCATCGCGCCGCCGCCCTGCCCCGCGGCGAACTCCGCGTAGGCCAGCGCCATCCCGGCGTATGCCAGAGCGTAGCCCGGGTCGGCCGCGATCGCGCGGCGGAAGTACTCGATCCCCCTCCGATACCCCTCCTCGCTGTAGCGACTGTACCAGTACCGTCCCTGGAGATAGAGCTGGTAGGCCGCGAGGTTCTTCGTCGGCTCCCGATGGATCCGCTTCCGCTCCTCGGGCGACAGCTCGGCCTCGAGCGCGGACGCGATCTGGAGCGCCACGTCGCTCTGGATGGCGAAGATGTCGGTGAGCTGCCGGTCGTACGTTTCGGCCCACAGGTGCTGGTCGGCCTCGGCGTCGATGAGCTGGGCCACGATCCGTACCCGGTCGCCCACCCGCCGCACGCTGCCCTCGAGCAGGGTCGCCACCTGGAGCGTCGCGCCGATCTCGCGGAGGCTCTTCTCTCGCTTCCTAAACGGCATCACCGAGGTCCGCGAGATCACCTTGAGCGAGCGGATCTTCGATAGTTGCGCGATCACGTCCTCCGTGATCCCGTCGGCGAAGAACTCGTTCTCCGGTTCCGCGCTCAGGTTCAAGAACGGCAGCACGGCCACCGACGCCGCCCGCGACGTGCCGGCCGGAGCGGTCAGCGCCTCGGCGAAGGCACCCGCCGAGGCGAACCGGTCGCCCGGTACCTGTGCCAGCGCGTGAAGCAGCGCCTCTTCCACCGGGGCTGGCACGGTCGCCCGAAGCCGGCGAATTCGCGGGATCGGATCGGTGAATCGCTTGCTGATCACTACCTGGGCCGTGGGGCCGGTGTACGGCGGCTCGCCCGCGAGCAGCTCATAGAGCACCGAGGCCAGGCTGTAGACGTCGCTTCGCGCGTCCACCGTCGGGTCACCCGCGGACTGCTCCGGGCTCATGTAGGTCGGGGTGCCGATCATCATGCCGGTGGCGGTGAGCCGGTCGCTGGGCGCCGCGTCCGCCACCAGCGCGATGCCGAAGTCCGTCACCATCGCCACGCCCTCGTGCAGCAGGATGTTCTCCGGCTTGACGTCCCGGTGGACCAGGCCGCGACCGTGCGCATGATCCAGCGCGGAGGCGACCTCGCGCGCGAGGCGGAGCGCGTCGTCGATCGCGAGCTGCCGCTCGCGGGTGAGCCGCTGCCGGAGGGAGCCCCCCTGGACATAGGGCATCACGTAGAAGAGGAGCCCGCCGGCGTTACCGGAGTCATAGAGCGGCAGGATGTGCGGGTGATTGAGCCCGGCGGCGATCTGGATCTCGCGGGCGAACCGGTCGGGGCCGAGCAGCGCGCCCAATTCTGCCCGAAGCACCTTGAGGGCCACCTTGCGGCCGTGCTTCAGGTCGTCGGCCAGGTAGACGGTTGCCATCCCGCCCCGGCCCAGCTCCCGCTCGACCGTGTACCGACCGGCCAGCGCGGCGCGAAGCCGGTTCAGCTCGTCCGGCGCCTGTGACACCTTGGTTCCGCTCGTACCAACGCTCCCTTACGCTCTCCCGAACCAAGCTACAGCTTACCGGCGAAGCGTCGCAACAATAAACGCCGTGGTCGAAAAGCCTTCGGCTCCTACCAACCCGCGAGCATCCGTGGCCGACGCCCTTTCGCCCTTGGGTGACGCCCTCAGGGATCGGTACGCGCTCGAGCGCCAGCTCGGCCGCGGGGGCATGGCGACGGTTTATCTCGCGCGCGACGTCAAGCACCACCGCCCGGTCGCCATCAAGGTCCTGCACGCCGAGCTCGCTACCGCGCTGGGCGTCGAGCGTTTCCTGTTCGAGATCCAGACCGCGGCGAGGCTCGCCCACCCACACATTCTTCCCCTCTTCGATTCCGGGGAGGCCGGCGGCCGGCTGTTCTACGTGATGCCTTATGTCGAGGGCGGAACCCTCCGCGACCGGTTGGACCGCGAGCGCCAGCTCCCCATCGAGGACGCCGTGCGGATCGGGTGTGAAATCGCCGAGGCCCTCGCCTACGCCCACGGCCGGGGCGTGATTCACCGGGACATCAAGCCGGAGAACGTCATGTTCGTCGCGGGCCGCGTGGTGATCGCCGACCTGGGGATCGCACGCGCCGTGAGCGAGGCACAAGTCGATCGCCTGACGCCCACCGGGGTCGCGATCGGCACGCCGTCGTACATGAGCCCGGAGCAGGCGGTGGGAGATCCCGGCCTCGACGGTCGCGCCGACATCTACAGTCTGGCATGCCTGATCTACGAGATGCTGGCGGGCTCGCCGCCGTTTAGCGGCGATTCGCCCCGCGCGGTAATGGCGCGCCACTCGATCGACGCCGCCCCGCCGATCCGGAGTGTCCGCCCGACGGTGCCGGATGCACTGGAGCGCGCCGTCTTGAAGGCGCTCGCCAAAGCGCCGGCAGACCGCTTCGCGTCCGCCACCCTGTTCGCGCACGCACTCCGGGCCCAGACGACCTCGAGTCCGGACGACGTGCCGGACGAGTCGATCGCCGTCCTGCCGTTCGCCAATCTCAGCACCGACCCCGAGACCGAATACTTCAGCGACGGGATCGCCGAAGAGATCATCAACGCGCTCACCCGGTTTCCGGGCCTTCGGGTGGCCGCCCGGACCTCTTCGTTCGCGTTCCGGGGGAGGGCGGTCGACCTCGCGGAGGTCGGGGCGAAGCTCAAGGTCGCCACCGTGCTGGAGGGCAGCGTTCGGAAGTCCGGAACCCGCCTTCGCGTCACCGCCCAGCTGATCAAGGTCGCCGACGGCTACCACCTCTGGTCCGAGCGCTACGACCGGGAGATGACAGACGTGTTCGCGATTCAGGAGGAGATCGCGAAGGCAATCGCGAACCGGCTTCAGGTGACGTTTGGTGGCGGCGACGGCACCATGCTCGTGACCCCGCCGACTCAAAGCCTCGACGCCTATCACCTGTACTTGAAGGGACGGTACCACTGGACCCAGCGAGGGCTGGGACTGAAGAAGGCTCTCGAGTGCTTCGGCCAGGCACTCGTCCTCGATCCGAACTACGCGTCCGCCCACGCGGGGCTCGCGGACACCTGGACCCTGCTGGGGATTCACGGCTTGGCACCGGCAGCGCAGGTATTGCCGAGGGCACGCGCCGGGATCGTCCGGGCGCTCGAGCTCGCGCCCGAGCTGGCGGAGGCGCATTGCGCCGCCGGAACGCTCGAGCTGGCCTTCGAGTGGGACTGGCGCGGGGCCGCCCGGGACTTACGCCGGGCGATCGAGCTGAATTCGCGCTACGTCGCCGCCCGTTATTGGCTGGGAATCCACCTCGCTCTGGTGGAAGGACGGTTCGAGGAGGGACTGGCACAGGCACATCGCGCGGTCGAGCTCGATCCCCTGGCGGCGATCCCGCTGGCCCAACTCGGCATGGTCCTGATTTCGGCCGGAAGGCACGAGGAGGCAATCGGAGTCCTGCGCAAGGCCTGCGGTCTCACGCCCGCGATGTACGTTCCCTTCCTCTATCTCGGCGTGACCTACAACTACCTCGGCCGGACCGAGGAAGCGATCGGCGTCCTCGAAACAGCCACCGCGATGTCGGGTCGGGCGCCGGTGACGCTCGCGGCGCTGGCCGCCTGCTTCCACGCGCTGGGCAAGACCGACGACGCGCACGCGATTCACGACGAGCTGACCGCGCGTGCCCGCCGGGAGTACGTCCAGAAGACCATCCTTGCGCTCACGACCGCCACTCTCGGGCGGCTGGCGGACGCGTTCGCGCTGCTCCATCAGGCATGCGACGAGCGGGACGGCGTGCTCCTCTACTCGAGGGCTTATCCCGCGTTCCACCTGCTTCAGAGCGATCCGCGGATGACCGAGATCTACCGGCGGATCGGCTTTCCGCGAGGCATGTAGCTCGCAACATGATGCCGCGGTTCGCCCGGGAAACGTCGACGTTGGGGCCCCCGACGCCCGGGCGTAGCCCGGCATGCGTTTCGCGCAAGGCCCTGTGAACACCGCGCCGGGCGAGGACTTGGGTCGCCGCCGCCGAGTGGCCGATGTACCCACAGGGAGGACACCATGCAGCCGTCGAGACGTCGGGCACACGTTGTTGTCGCTTTCGTCCTGGCCGGGGCCCTGGCGGTGCGCTCCGCCGCCGCACCGCTTCCCCTCGGCGCACAGCAAGGCGCTTCGGCGAGCCATGCGGACGTGTCCCTCGCGTTTCGTTCTACGACGCTCGGCTTTGGCCTCGAAGTCGGCAAGCTGGTCACCGACCACTTCGGGTTTCGCGTCGGCGGCAACTACTTCAAGTTCAGCACGTCCGCGACGAAGTCCAACGTGAGCTACGACGCCTCGCTCAAGCTCAAGGCCGTGACCGGACTCGTCGACTTCTTCCCCAGCGCGCGCGGCAGCTTCCACCTGACCGGCGGCGTCATGACCAACCCGATCACGGTTTCCGGCACGGGCACGCCCGACGCACAGGGGAACTTCACGCTCAACGGGCACACCTACAACACGGCCCAGGTGGGCATCCTGAGCGGTGAGGCGAAGTATCCTGACGTTGGGCCGTACGTCGGCCTGGGCTTCGGAACTCCCGCGAGGAAGGGCCCGCTGGCGTTCTTCTTCGACCTGGGCGCGATGATCGGCCAGCCCACGGTGACGCTCGCGGCCAGTGGCGCGGCGCCCGGCTCCCAGCTGGCGACGGACCTCCAGGCCCAGGCGGACACGACCCAGCACGACATCCGCAAGTACGCCAAGGTGTATCCGGTGCTTGGGGTGGGGGTGGCGTTCCGCTTCTGACCGGTCGGGCGGTGAGCCGCGTAAAGATTCCATCAAGATTGCGGCTCCGGGGCTGACGGGCGCCGCGTTCGTTGGCAGTATTCCCGGACGAGTCGGGATGGTTTCAGACCCACCTGAACGGCGTCCGCCCGAGCACCGTGAGTCCGCTACCATCTGAAGCACCGAAATCCGACTCGCCGTCCCCGCGGGCAAGCCTCCCGGCTGATGTCGCACCGGGAGTCGGCGCGGACGAGAATACCCTCCTGCGCCGTTGCCGGCGCTTCCTCTTCGGCAAGCCCCGCGATCTCGAAGACCACCGCCTCTTTCATCGGCTGTCCCTAATCCCGTTCCTGGCCTGGGTCGGCCTGGGGGCGGACGGGTTGTCGTCCTCCGCCTATGGGCCGGAGGAAGCCTTCAAGGCGCTCGGGGCGCACACCTACCTCGCCGTCGGCCTCGCGCTGCTCATGGCGATCACGGTGTTGCTCATCTCGGCCGGCTACCGGCGGATCATCGAGGAGTTCCCGAGCGGGGGTGGCGGCTATGTGGTCGCGACCAAGCTGCTCGGACCCAGCGCCGGTGTCGTGTCGGGCTCGGCCCTCCTGGTGGAC
>CAZFKN010000126.1:0-7878 GCA_964519805.1 uncultured Gemmatimonadaceae bacterium | reverse complement strand
GTGCGCGTCCACCGGCCGACCATGGCGCCGGGCAGAGTGCTGGTGACTGCGACGCAGCCAACGGATGCTGCGCAGCAGTGAGCAAACGAGAGTGGACGACTCGAGGGGCGAATCGCCGCTCCCGGTCGACGGCTTCCCGAACGTCGCCGGCGGGTGACTCAGTTCTTGACTCAGTCGAGCTGTGGTATTCCCCGGCTATCCGATGTGATGGGGCGGGAAGGTCCCGCGCCAACCTGTCATCTGCGCGGGAGTTGCGTCGCCGTCGTGCTCAAGATAGCCCCGCCTTCGAGCCGACTTTGGATCCGGGAATGAAGGTTCGAATCCTTCGGGGCCAATTGCAGTTACGCGATCGCACCATCCCGCGACTCGGTTTTGACTCAGTTTTTTTCCCCATCAGAGCGCCGCCTTCACCGGCCGCTCGTGCAGCACCACCGCCTCCGTGGTCTCGTCGTCGGCCATCTGGTAGCACGTCAGCAGCGCCGCTGAGTCCTTCGTCCACCCGGCGGCCTCCGCGACGCCAGCGAGCGGTAGCCCCTAAGGGGCTCCGCGATGCCACCGCCGCGTTTCGTAAACTCGCCGCGGGCGTGGCGCCGTTCGTCTCACGCGGCGACCAGTCGGGCACCCGCTCGCGGGAACAGGCGCTGTGGAAGCGCGCCGGGCTGGCGAGCCCGCCGCACGGGGACTGGTACATCGAGGCGGGCCAGGGGATGGGCGCCAACTTGCAACTCGCGAGCGAGAAGCGCGCCTACACCCTCACCGATCGCGCCACCTACCTCACCTGGCGCGACAAGGTGGAGCTGGTCCCCCTGGTCGAGGGCGCCTCCCTCTTTTACAACGTGTATCACGTGCTGGAGCTGAATCCCAAGAACTCGCCGCGCATCAACTCCGCGGGCGGCACGGCCTTCGCCGATTTCATGGTCTCCCCCGAGACCCGGGTCCTGATCGGCCAGTACGAGAAGTCGGGATTCGGAGAGGTTCTCTTCGCCCCGGTCGCGGGGAAGCCCGACCGCTGGTAGCTCCGGGCACCATCCCGGGCCGCTGTCCCGTCCTGAGGACATGACCCGATTTGATTACTCCGATCGGGTGGGCTACGATCCAACCAGTCTTCCTGGAACACCAGCGCCGCCGTCGACCCTTATCCCTGGAGGTTCAGATGAGCCAGCGCTACGTCTTGGTTCACGCCCCCTCGATTGTCACTTTCGCCGTGGTTCTCTGCGGCTTGGCCCCAGGACGGCTCCATCCCCAGGGTCAGGGGCAGTACCCGCAGATGGCGCCGCTCGATCAGTATCTGATCGCCGACCGGCAGGCCGAGATCGCCCTGGCCCGGAGCGCCGCGCCCCCGGCCATTGCGGATCAGGCGAAGGTCCTGGTGCTTGGCAAAGCTGGGTACGAGACCGCCGCGGCAGGGAAGAACGGGTTTGTGTGCCTGGTCGAGCGAGCCTGGACGGCGCCTTTCGACTTTCCGAATTTCTGGAGTCCGAAGATCCGGGCGCCGATCTGCTACAATCCTCCGGCGGCCCGGTCGGTGCTGCCGCTCACGCTGCGTCGCACCACACTGGCGCTCGCTGGTCGCTCGAAGCAGGCGATGCTGGACACCCTCCGGGCGGGCGCACACCCTCATGCCGACCCCGGGGCGATGGCGTTCATGCTGTCGAAGCAGGGACTGATCGACGATTCCGCTGGAGCCTGGCGCCCACACCTGATGGTGTTCGCGCCGCTCGCGGATAGCACAGAGTGGGCCGCCGGCGTGGCCGGTTCCCCGGTCCTGTTCCTCCCGATGTTCGTAGCGGAGCAGACGCCGATCGCCATCTACGTGGTGCCGGTGGTGAAGTGGTCGGATGGCACGGCGGCGCCGCAGTAGTAGGCGGCGTCCCCCTGGCTTTGCAGCGTGGTCTGGTTCAATGGTACCGCGCCCCCCAGAGCATCGCTCTGGGGGGCGCGTTTAGCAACGACTATTGCTCATTGAGTGTCAGCGTCATTTGCGAATCAGGCCATACACATCCACCTCGCCATTCGTCCCGAGGTACACTCTTCCCGCCGCGACCGTGACCATCGCGAACCGCAGGGTGCTGATCACATCACGTGCTCTTATCTGCGGAAGGGGGAGACGCCGCGCGACCCTTTCTCTCTTAACCCGTGATGCGCTTCAAGGGGAAGGTGTAGCCCGAGTTGGCGATCGCGGCATACACGCGCTCGCGGCCCTCTTTGACGGCGCCCTGCGGCAGTCCTACGGTGGCGAAGGTGGGTAGGCCGTTCGCGATGTCCGTCTCGACATCCACGAGATACGCGTCGATACCGAGCACGGCGGCGGAGCGGACGCGGGCGAGCTTGGACCGAGGGTACGGCCGGACGGCGCCGCGGTAGGAAAAAACCCGCGCGCGGGGACGAAGTGTTGCGGGACCTTAGGGCGGGGACACGGCAGAGGTATAACCCACCCGCATCAGCAGCAGCAGGGCGGCGATCACCGCCAGGGCGACGGCTCCCCGGCGAGCGAGCCGGGTCGGCCGGCCGTGGTGCCAGACCAGTTGCGGCAGGCCGAGCCGGAGGCACTCCAGAACCAGCACGCATCTGGCGCGGAAGGCGCCGCGGCCCTCGCCCCCGGCCTCGTGCTCCACGAGCAGGATGTCCGCCCATGCCGGTTCGAACACTCGCTCGCGGAACTCGTGGGGCAGAATCCTGGCAAAGGCGCGCACCAGCCGGCTACGCGTCATGCGCCAGTTCGCCGGGCAGGGCGCCCAATGTCCGGGTGTAGAAGTCGCGGCATTCGCGCCAGGCCTTTTTCCCGGGCGCGAGCACCCGGTAGTGACGCTCGCGAATGATCTGTCGCTCGACGATCTGCTGCTCGTACCAGCCCTCGACCACGCCGCCGTCCTCGAGCCCGGCCATCATCTGGTAGAACGCCGGCCCGCTCTGCCGTACGCCCTCCTGGCTGAGGCGTGCGCGGACGTCGCGCCCGCGCGTGGGCCCCCGCAGCAGATGGGAGACGACCAGGAACTGGAGGTGGGTGAGCCGAGGCAGGGTCATTGCCGCTAATATAATCTGAGGTTATGTTAGTAACCAATATCTCAGTGACAAGCTAGGCGCCGGTCCCGCCCAGGGCAAAGGCGCCGCTGCGGGAGGCGTCATGCAAAGGGCCGTCCGTGTGTCCGGCTGGGTGCTGCTGTGGCTCATCACGGCGCTCGAGGCAGTCGGGATCGGTGCCTCGGGGATCGCCAAGTTCTCCGGCACCAACTGGCTACGGTTGTTCGTGGGATGGGGTTATCCGGCGTGGTTCTCGTACGTCGTCGGCATGGCCGAGGTGGTCGGTGCGCTGTGCCTGCTGGTGCCCCGCTTGGCGTCTTACGCGGCCGGGCTGCTCGCGACCGTCATGGTCGGCGCGGTGGCCACGCTGCTCACGCACCCGGGCTCGATGGGCTGGCGGACACCGGCGGTGAACGTCGTGCTGCTGAGCATCGTGGCGGTCGCCCGCTGGAAGCAACGGCTCGGTGCCCCGCCTGCATCGCCGCCCTAACACCACCGCGAGGATGATCTCCACCGCGATCAGCAGGATGATCGCGACCTCGAGCGCCTGGACTCCCAGCGGAGCCCGCGTGGGCGGAGCGGTCTGCGATCGGTGCCGGTGGTTCACGGTTCGTTTCCTGGGTGGAAGCGGCTGGAAGCGCCCAGCGCGTGACTCAGTTCTTGACTCAGTCGAGCTGTGGTATTCCCCGGCAATCCGATGTGATGGGGCGGGAATAGTCCCGCGCGGACGCCAGGTTCGCGCGGGAGTTGTGTCAGCTTCGTGCTCCAGTGACCTCGGTGCTCGAGCCGACTTTGGATCCGGGAATGAAGGTTCGAGTCCTTCGGGGCCAATCGCGGCTGGCTGTGCCCATCTCCCTGCCGAAAAAGCCAAGGGCCCGCTGGCCGCATACCGGCCGAGCGGGCCCTCAGCCTAAGGGAGAGACCGGCTCGTCAGGACCCCGGCGGCGGCCGTCGCATCGCCACCTGCGGCTTGGGGAGTGCGTCGAACTTCGTCTGCTGATCCGCCGTCAACAGGGCACGGATCGCGGCGTAGTGCTCATCGGCCACGTGCTGCAGCCCTTCCATCTCCGTCCGCATCGAATCCATCTTGGGCCGCATCGCTTCACGCTGCTCGGGGCTCATCTCGCCCATTCCCCCCCCGCCTCCCATCGCCTGCCGGAACGCGGTGCGGCGGGCGGCGGCCTTCTTGATCACGGCGTTCAGCTCATCGTAGTGTGGCGCGACCTTGGTCCGCTGATCGGCGGTGAGTCCGACGGCCTGGGCAAGGGAGTCCAGGGTCATCCAATGGTCGGGCGGCGGGCCCATGCGGCCCATGCCCGGCTGCTGAGCAAGCGCGGCCGGTACGAGCAGGACCGAGCTCAGCGCCACGGCGAGCATTCGACGCATAATGATACGCTCCCGGAAAGAGGGTCCATAATGATACGCCGCGGAGGCCGGTTGTGTTAACCGCGTTCCGGCCCCGGGCCAGCGTCACATGTCCGATCGGCAGCAGCCGCTGTTCGTACACGTCACCCACAGCCTCGTCGGTCGCGCGCCACTCGAACCCGGCGATCGCCTGCCACCAAAGGAAGTGCGGCATCGCGTTGGCGCGATGGAAGGTCGAGCGGCTGCGGACCGGGCTTGGGTCCGTTGGTTTCAGTGCTCGGGCAGCGGGCCGAAGAGATCACCGCACCGACCACGTCGCCCCACGGGTCGTATCGCTGCAGCAACCCCGCTCGGGGCACGGTGACCATGGTTGGGTTCCGGCAGCCCTCGGCGCCAGGATCCACCGAGCCACCGCCCGAGGATAGACGTAGTCGGCGCCGTGCTGTGTATAGAAGACGCCCGGCCGGATGGTCCGTCGGAGAACGCGACCTTCGCGGTCGGTCGCGATGAAGACGGAGGTTCCCCGGCCGTGCTGATAGTCGCCGGCGATCCACCAATAGGTGATGCTGTTGGGGAGCATGCCGAGGGTGGGATACGCTTCGGCATCGAAGTTGATGAATCGGGCGATGATTCTCCCAGTGCGGAGCTGTTTGGCCGTCAGCCCGGTGCTCCCTTCCTCGGGCTCGATTCTCGCACGCGGGCCGATTCGCGCCGAGTCCGGGGAGCGCGCTACGAGGAGATGCTGCTCGTCGCTGGCCCCGGTGCTGGAATCGAATCTCAGGCGGCGGATGCAGGTCTGCAGCGCAGAGTCGGCGGGGTACACCGAGTCCACATGGGCTCCGAATCCGCAGGGGGGCGTCACGTAGCGACGCGAGGGTGTCTGGGACGGCAGCAGCGCAACGCCGATCCCGCTAGCGAGCACGACCACAACGCCGGCGACGGGCCAGGACGGCCGCCTAGTCATTCCCCTGATATCCATGATCCCTCCGGAGCAGAGTGAGTGGGCATGTCAGTCGCGCTTTGCGGGCCCGCCCGCCATGACCCGCATGTCGTTCACCGCTGGTTGCAAGGCCGGGTCGGCGTCGGACCAGAGCGTCACCACGCGCTCCGCCCACGCTCGTGCGGTAGTCTGGTCGCCGGCCCGCCGCGCGAGATCGGCGCGCAGGGCCATAGCTCGGACCAGGCCTGCCGCGGCCGGCACCCACTCGAGCAGCTCGGTGGCGAGCGTCGGAAGCGCGGTCAGCGAGAGGTCGAGCCGTTGCGTCGCGCCGGCGGTGTCGCCGAGCGCCAGCAACAGCCAGGCTTCGCCGTACGTGCCGTCGATCGCTACCTCCCCGGGGAGCTGGCCGCGGCGCCCGGCGTCCAATTCAGCGAAGCGCCGCCGCAGGGCGGTCGTGTCGCCGTGCTGGAGTGCCCATTGCATCGGGATCAAGTAGTAGGCACCGGCTTCCCGCCGGTGCACGGGTCGCAGGCCCAACGTAGGGAACGCCAGCTCGGCAGGGTAATCGAGCGCCGCCTGACGCGCGGACGTCTGGCGTGACGCTTGCACGTAGCTTCGCACTAGTTGATCCACACGCCGCTCCAGGGCGACGATGCTGTCGCCCTGGGCCCCCAGAGCCGCGTAGCCAACCAGGGCTCGGGCCGACTCGATGATTGGGAGCGGTGCCTTGATGGTGTGACCGTCGCTCGCCACGAGAAACGAATCGCTAGGCGAGCGACGCAGCAGCTCCGCGGTGAGGTGGCCGCGCCCCGTCAGCGCCGCAAGGCCAGCGACATGCCTGGACGCGAGTGGGTTCGAAACAGGAGCGTGCACCAGCAGCGAATCCGCGAGCATGCGGGCGTGTCGCAGCGAATCGAGCTTCACCAGGAGACGCACTTCGGTCACCGCCAGCCGGAGCGAGTCGTCCGCCGTTCGCGCCAACGGTCGGGCGCGCCGGATGACGGCGAGGGCGGAATGCTCCTCGGCCCCGCCGGCGAGCTCCTGAGCTGTCTCCAACACCAACGCGTGCGCCTCGAGCGCCGTGGCGCTGCCGGGAAAGACACGCACCCATCGCGTCGTGATGCCGCGGAGGATCCCGCGCTCGTGCATCACCGCCTGCCCGGTGGCCGAGGGAGAGGGTCCCACCCGTCCTGACAGGGCGTCGCCCAGGGGATAAGGGATCAGCACGACGGTGTCGTGGTCGAGCTCGGGGAAGGCACCGAAGTCCACGCTGTCCGGCGTGAGCGCGTATCCCGATCGAAACAGGTTCGTCTCGGTGAAGAGCAGGCGGGATAGGCGGGCGATCGCGGTGTCGCTGTAGGCAATGTGAATCGAGGGCACCAGCTGCAGCGCGCGTGCGTACGCTTGCACTGCTTGCTCATGACTGGACCGGAACCGCCAACCGGACCGACTCTTCGGGTCGCGGACCACCAAGCGATCGAGGCGTCGACATTCGCCCAGCCCGAACAAGGCGAGAAAGCTCGCGGAATCCCGCGCCAAGAGCTGCTGATAGGTCTCGCACGCCTGGGGGAATTGGCGGCCGCCCAGCGCCAAGAGGCCAGCCGCCGCGAGACGATCACTCGGCGATAGTCTGGCCGTTCCCGCGACGGCCGCCGCCGCATAGTCCCGCCAACTGTCGGCCGGGTCGCCCGCCCAATCCATGACTTGGCCGAGCCAGAGGTTCGCCTGGGGGTACCCAGCGTCGAGTTGGATCGAGCGCCGGAATCCTTCGCGCGCGAGCGGAAAGTTCCATTGCGCGAGGGCCGCGTGGCCTTCTTCATACGCCTGCCACGCGGCGAGGACCCTCGTGCCCATCGCCCCCTCACGCGCCGCCCGAGTCCGGGCCGGTCCGATGAGCAACGAGTCGGCCAACATCGAGAACTTCGCGTCCAGGTCCGAGCGGTCCTCAGCTACGCGGACGGTGTATTCGCGGTCGGCTTTCCCGCGCGCGACATCGTACAAGCCGGCCTGCACATTGATGGAATCACCGAACTCCCAGACCTCTCCCCATACCAGCCATCCCGAGCCAAGCTGCCGCGCCAACCCGAGCGCATCTCCGAACCCCATGGCGGCGTAGCCGCGGCGAGCCCGCGCATCGTTGACCCGCGTCTCGTTGACGACGGGGATGTCCCGCCACCGGGTCAGCGCCTGGTACAGCAGCGACTCGCAGTTGTCGCCGTTGAGCAGCACGGGCGCCGCACTGGCACGGTGCCCGAACGGCACGACGACGTACAGCGACCGGTCCAGCTTGGCGCCGAGAAACACCCGTGGCAGAACGGTGACCGCCACGCCCCCGAGCGCGGCCGCGGTGACGAGGCCCACCCACCAACGCCGTGGCAGCCCCAATAGGCGCGGCACAGGCAGAGACGGACGACCCAGCGCCGCGACAAGCTCGGCCGCGGACTGGTACCGGTCGGCCGGCGCCTTCGCCATCGCCCGCTGGATGACCTGGTTCAGGGCGCTCGGGATGTGCCGCGCGGCCCGCCCGGACGCCGGCGTCTCCACGAGCTGCT
>CAZFKN010000125.1:0-7889 GCA_964519805.1 uncultured Gemmatimonadaceae bacterium | reverse complement strand
GCGCCGCGAGGCCCCGCGCCGCCGACGGGAGCAAGGTCGCCTCGGCGTCGAGCGCACGCGTCGGCGCCCACGGGGCGTCCCGGTTCACGAGGACGTGGCCGCGGCGCACATCGGCGCGGTCCACGCCCGCGATGCCGATGGCAATGCGCGCGCCCGGCTCGGTTCGCTCGACCGGGCGTCCGTGACTCTCGATGGAGCGCACGCGTCCTTCATGCTCACCCGGCAGCAGCCGCACCGCGTCGCCGATGGCGACGGAGCCGGACCACGCTGTGCCCGTCACCACCGTGCCCGCGCCGGCCACGGAGAAGGCCCGGTCCACCGGCAGTCGGAACACGTCGCCCTGAAGCCGAAGCGTCGTCCGCGCGGCGTGCTCTCGCAGCCTGGTCCGGAGGGCGTCCACGCCCTGCCCGGTAACGGCCGAGACGAGCAGCGGTGGGTCGAACGGAACGGAGGACCGGGCCAGGCGCTCGGCGACGTCGCCCACGACCAGCTCGGCCCAGTCCGGCTCGACGAGGTCGGCCTTGGTCACGACCGGCACGCCCGCGGGGATTGCAAGCTGCTCCAGAATGGCCAGGTGTTCCTCGGTCTGGGGCATGATGCCCTCGTCGGCGGCCACGATGAGCAAGGCGACGTCGAAGCCGGAGGCGCCCGCCACCATCGTCCGGACGAAGTCCTCGTGGCCCGGCACGTCGACGATGCCCGCGAGCCCGCCGTCGCCCAGGTCGAGGGGGGCAAAGTTGAGATCGATGGTGATCCCGCGGCGCTGCTCCTCCGCGAGGCGATCCATGGTACGACCCGTCAGCGCGGTCACGAGGGCCGACTTCCCGTGGTCGATATGGCCCGCGGTGCCGACGATCACCGCACGGTCCAGGGTCGCCGGGTCCAGAAGTCGAGCGCGGGAAGCTCGGCTCCCTCGCCCAGGTGGTAGCGGATGTAGCGGGCAAGCAGGCGCTGGTGGGCCAGGAAGTGGGGCACGTCGAGCTGGGGCAGCGGATGCGCGGGCTCGACCAGGATGGCAAGATCCCGCCGAGCGCGCTCCGGCAGCCGGACGCCGGGATCCGGGCCGGCGCAGCGCTCGCACATGACGCCGCCGTCCTTCGTGCTGAAGGCGACGTCGCCGCCCTCGGGCACCGGTGCGCCACAGTGCACGCAGTCATCGAGTGACGGAGCAAAGCCGAGCGAGCCGACGAGCTGCCAGACGGCGCGCAGCCCCGCGGCGCGCACTTCGTCCGCGGGCGCGGCCTCGAGCGCCGCGAGCGCGTCCCGCAGGAGATCGAAGCTGGCGGGATGCGGATCGGCCGGCGCGAACCGCAGCATCACTTCGGCCAACGTGGAGGCCACGGCATACCGCTCGAGGTCCGCGGCGATGCCGACGGGCACGCGGATCAGATCGAACGCTGCGAGCGTGTGCAGCTCCCGATGCTCCTTGAGATAGAGCTGCGCCTGCCCCTCGCTCAGCACCTGGAGCGCCGCGCCGAACCGGCTCCTGGGCCGGAGGGCGCCGCGCGCGATCGCGCTCTGCACCCCGAGGTCCCGGGTCGCCAACCGCACGATCTTGGACGTTTCGCTGTACCGGAGGGTCGAGAGCACGATGGCGGGCGTCAGCGCGACGGGCATAACTCAAAGCTAACGCCCCACGCCTCCCGATCCGGGGCTGTCGGCTTGCGCTTCCGCCGGCCCGCGACGTATTATCGCCTCGCTAGGTAGTCCATGCCACGCGAGCAGCAGATGCTCGGAAGCCGGTGCAACTCCGGCGCGGCCCCGCCACTGTAACGGGCACCATCACCTCGCTCCACACGCCACTGGGTAACCGGGAAGGCGAGCGAGAGCCCGAAGCCAGGAGACCTCTGCGCTTGCGCCACCACACTGACCCTCGGGGGAGGGACCGGTGGCGACCCAGGCCCGGCTTCAGCGGCCAGCGTCCGCCTATTCTCAGCGCCCCGAGGATGAGCGCGACCGTTGACCGGGCGTCTCCCGGCCTCATCGCCCATCCTCGGTGCGACTCGACGCCAACTCGGCGTCGGGCCGCGGCATGCCCTCGTTTGCGTCTGCCGGTTTCGTAGCGCCCCCCAGGACCTCACTGCCACCCCGCCGCACCGCGCGCGCCTGAGCGCCGCGACCCCGTCACCTGTGGAGACGCACCGATGACCCCGATCGCCCCCTTGCGGAAGCGCCTGGCCGGCGCCGCCGCGCCGCTGTTCCTCCTGCTCGCCACCCCGCCGCTCGACGCCCAGACGCCTCGGGATACGGTCACACTCCCCGAGGTCACCGTGACGGCCACGCGCTATCCGGTCCCCTCCGACTCGCTCGCGGCCACACTCACGGTGCTGCGCGGCGAGGAGCTGCGGGCCGAGGGGATCCGCTTCGTGAGCGATGCGCTCCGGCAGGTACCCGGTGTCCAGGTCGTGCAGAGTGGCGGCTACGGCGCGACGACGTCGCTCTTCGTTCGCGGCGGCGAGAGCGACTACGTCAAGGTGCTGATCGACGGCGTGCCGGTGAACGATCCCGGCGGGGCGTACGACCTCGGCTCGCTCACGACCGACAATGTCGATCGCATCGAGATTCTGCGTGGGCCGGCCAGCGTGCTCTACGGCTCCGATGCGATCACCGGGGTGGTCCAGATCATCACGCGGCGCGGCAGCGGCTCCCCCGAGCTGGACGCGTCGGCGGAGGCGGGCACCTACGGCACGGTGCGCTGGGAAGGCGCGGCCCGGGGCGGCGGGGACGGGATCGGCTGGTCGGCCTCGCTGTCGCGGCTCTCGAGCGATGGACTGTACGCGTTCAACAACCAGTATCACAACACGGTCGCGAGCGCCCTGCTGCGCGCGCGCGCCGGTGCGTCGACGCAAGCCACGCTCTCGGTCCGGTATCATGATGCGCAGTACAACTTCCCGACCGACTTCACCGGCGCGCCGACGGACTCGAACCAGTTCAACACCGAGCGCGCCACGACGCTCTCGCTCGACCTGAGCCAGGGCTTCACACGCGACTTCCGGGCGGAGCTGCTCCTGGGTCGCAACGAGACCACACGCGGCTACGACGACACCCTTCCGCCCGGCCAGGGTCCCGGCGCGTTCAGCTTGAGCACCGCGTCCATTCAGCGCAACACGGTGGACGCCCGGCTCGTTTACTCGGGCGTGCGCCGGGCCACGCTGCTCGGGGGTGCCACGTTCGACGACGAGCAGGAGCAGGATTTCTCGCTGTCGGACGGGACGTTCGGCCCCTCCAGCAGCACCTTCACGGCCAACCGCCACAATTGGGGGGTCTACGGCCAGGCAACGGCGCAGCCGGACCCGCGCCTGCAGTTGATTGCCGGCGGGCGGATCGACGACAACCAGCGATTCGGGACGTTCTGGACGTACCGGGTCGCCGCGCTGGGATTCCTCACGCCGTCGACCCGACTCCGTGCGTCGGCCGGCAAGGGATTCAAGGAGCCGGCGTTCTTCGACACGTTCTCGACCAGTCCGTTCGCCAAGGGCAACCCCGATCTCCGCCCGGAGCGGTCCACGAGCTTCGAGGCGGGAGTGGAGCAGGACCTGGCGCGGGGCTATGCGACGCTTTCGGTCACCGGGTTCACCCAGCGGTTCCGGGATCTCATCCAGTTTTCGGCCGCGCCGTTGACGACCGGCGGCCCGAACTTCTTCAACATCGCGGCGGCGAACTCGTCGGGCATCGAGGCCGGCGCGACGCTTCGGCGTCTCGGCCCAGTCGAGGCAGGAGCCTACTACACCTGGGTGCACACCAAGGTGACCGACGCGGGGTTCGACAGCGGCGCTGATGCAGAGTTCGTTGCGGGGCAGCGGCTCATCCGGCGCCCGACCAACACCCTGACGTTCCGGGCCACCGCGCGTCCGATCGCGCGAGTACAATTCGGGTCGGTGCTGACCTATGTCGGAAGCAGAGACGATCTCCTCTTCAGCAGCATCGCCACCACCCGCGTGACGCTGCCGAGCTATACGACGGTCGATCTCTCCAGCCGCATGATCCTGGTGCCTGAGCGCCATAGAATGCCGGGGTTCGCGGCCCAGGTCCGGGTGGAGAACCTCTTCGACAAGGAGTATCAACAGGTGGCCGGGTTCCGTTCGCGCGGGCGGACGCTGCTCGTCGGGATCTCGTCGCAGGTGCGCTGAGATGGGGCAAGCTCACATCCTGCTTTCCTGGAGCGGCGGAAAGGATGCGGCCTGGGCGCTGCACACGCTTCGAGAGGCGGCCACGGGCGGGATCGTCGGCCTCATGTCTGCCGTCGTGCCGGCGTTCGACCGCATCTCGATGCACGGCGTCCGTACCCCGCTGGTTCGCGCGCAGTCACACGCCACCGACCTCCCGTTGCTGGAGGTGCCGTTGCCGTGGCCCTGCTCCAATGAGCGGTACGAGGCGGCGTTTCTCGCGGCGCTCGCGGTGGCGCGCCGCCGGTGGGGCGTTACGCACGTCGCGTTCGGTGATCTCTTTCTCCAGGACGTTCGAGCCTACCGCGAGCGCCTGCTCGCGGGCACCGGGGTCGCGCCGCTGTTTCCGCTTTGGGGCCTCCCGACCGATACGCTCCTCCATACGATGCTGGACGCCGGCCTCCGGGCCCGGATCGTCTGCCTGGACCCGGCGCGGCTGGACCGGAGCTTCGCCGGGCGCGACCTGGCCTCGGCAGCGGCTGAGCTGCCGGCCGGCGTCGATCCGTGCGGTGAGCGCGGCGAGTTCCACACCTTCGTGACCGACGGACCGATGCTCGCGAACTCCGTGCCGGTCGAACCCGGTGAAGTCGTGGAGCGCGATGGGTTCGTGTACGCCGATCTGCTGCCGGCCGCCGCCCATGTGTGACCCGACCGCCACGCCCACGCCCTGTCGAGGCACGTGCCGCCTCGGCCCCGACGGCCTGTGCGACGGTTGCGGTCGGACCATCCACGAGATTGCGACCTGGGTGGGACTGACGCTGGAGACACGGCGGCGGGTGATGGAACGCGTGCGGGACTGGACTCCGCGGGAGGCGGGGCCCGGCAGCTAGGCCGGCGGCGGACCCCCGGCGAGTGATGAGTCGGCTGCGCGTGCGGCTTCGCCCGGCCGCAGCGGCACCACTTGGGGCGAGCCGTCCAACCAGGCGGTGACGGCAACGGGCCAGCCGAACACCTCGGTCACGATTTCCTGGCGAAGCACCTCGGCCGGTGCACCGTCCGCGACGACCTTCCCTTCATTCAAGAGCACGATCCGGTCGGCAAACCGCGCCGCCAGATTGAGCTCGTGCGTCACAACGAGGCCGGCGAGGCCGTCGGCGACGAGCGTTCGTATCAGCTCGAACAGCTCCATCTCGTGGCGGACGTCGAGGGAAGCGGTCGGCTCGTCGAGGACGAGGATCCGCGGCTGCTGCGCCAGCGCCCGGGCGAGCCGCACGCGTTGCCATTCGCCGCCGGAGAGTGTGTCCACCCGCCGCTGGGCCAGCGGCTCGATGTCGCAGCGCCGCAGCGCCCGAATGGTGGCCTCTCGGTCGTGGAAACCGATCGGAGCGAGCGGCCCGAGGTGGGCATACCGCCCCAGCATGACCGTCTGCCACACCGTGATGGGAAAGACGACCTCCTCCCGCTGCGCCACCACGCCCACAACTCTCGCGAGCGAGCCCCGTCGCCATCCACGCACGGGCTTTCCGTCGAGCACGGCGGATCCGCCGTCGAGCGCCGCCAGTCCGAGGAGCGCGTTGACGAGGGTGGTCTTGCCGCTGCCGTTGGGCCCGGTAATCGCGACGAGGCGGCCGGGCTCGACACTCAGGCTCACGCTGTCGAGCACCCGGCGTGCGACGCCGGGATAGCGCACCGAGAGATCGCGGGCGGCGAGGATCACGTGTAGTTGCGCCGGAGCAGGATGGCGAACAACGGAACGCCTACGATGGCGGTGACCGCCCCGACCGGCAGCTCGAGCGGCCGGACGATGGTGCGGGCAAGGCCGTCGGCCAGCACCAGGAAGGCCCCGCCGAGGAAGAAGACGATCGGCAGCAGCTCGCGGTGCATGGGCGTCCAGATCCGGCGAACGGCGTGGGGCACGACGAGGCCCACGAACCCCACCATGCCGCACACCGCGACGCTGGCGGCTGTGAGCAGCGACGTCGCGATATAGACGATGCGCTTGTTTCGCTCGACGTCCGCGCCCAGATGCTTGGCACTCTCTTCGCCGAGCGCGAGCAGATCGAGCGCCCGCCCGCTCAGAAGCAGCACCAGGAGCGGCAGTGCGGCGTAGACCGCAAAGACCGCGAGGGCGCTCCAGGAGGCGGCGCCGAAGCCTCCAAGCAACCAGAGGAAGGCCCGCTTCAGCTCGGCGGCTTCACTGAGCGAGGCGACCGTGGTCATGATCGCGCCGGCGAAGGAGCCCACCACCACCCCCGCCAGGAGCAGGACGCGGGGGTCGAGGCGGCGTCCGCTGACCACGCTCAGGCGATAGACCAGCGCGATGGCGCCGGCCGCACCGGCAAAGGCGGCGGCCGGTACCGCCCACGGCCAGCCCGGGTTGATGGCGATCGCTACCACGGCTCCGAGGCCGGCGCCACCCGACAGGCCAAGGAGATAGGGATCCGCGAGCGGGTTTCTGAGCAGCGCCTGGAGCGACGCGCCCACCACGCTGAGACTGCCGCCGACCAGGAACGCGAGCAGGATTCGCGGCAGCCGGAGGTCGCGCACGATCGCGGCGGAGTCCGAGTACGGGTGGACGAGGCCAGCCCAGATATCCCGCGGCGACAACGTCACCGGCCCGGCCAGCAATCCGAGCACCAGGCTCAGCGGGACCAGCAGGAGCAAACCGAGGCCCGCCCGTTTCATCGAGTCGCCTCGACCAGCTCGTCATGCAGCGTTCGAATGGCGTCGGGGGCCCGGGGACTCGGCCGGCTGAATTCGGAGCCGTCGGCGTGCACGAAGCGCCGCTCACGCACGGCGCGAACCGCCTGCCACTCGGGCCGGTCGGCGAACGGGGACGGCTCCTTGCCGAGCACGAGGATCACATCGGGATTCCGGGCGGCCACGGCCTCGATGCTCACCGGCGCGGATGACGTCCTGACGTCGGCGAACAGATTCTCGCCGCCGGCGCGCTCGATCAGCTCGGTGAGGAAGCTGCCCCGGCCAACCGTCATCGGCGGCTGATCCCAGACCAGCAGAAAAACGGTGGGCCGATGCCCGACCGGTGGCGCGGTTGCAGGGTCGAGCGCCGCGGCGAAGGCACCGGCGAGTGAATCGGCCGATGCCTCGTGGCCGGTCAGCCGGCCGAAGACGCGGGCCAGTCGGGGAACGTCGCTCAACGAATCGGTCCGGAAGCGCAGCGCGGGAATGCCCAGGTCGCGCAGGCGGCGCACGGCGTCGGCATTCTGGCCCGACGTGTAAAGGACGACCAGATCGGGCTTCCGGGCAACGATCGCCTCGAGATTCGGGTTGATCCCGTCGCCCAGACTCGGCACTGCCCTCGCCTCCGGTGGATAGTCGCACCAGGTCGTGCGTCCGATCACGCTTCCGCCGGCACCAATGGCGAAGAGCAGCTCGGTGGCCGCGGGGTTCAGCGACACGATCCGGTGCGCCGGCAGAGCGACGCTGACGCTGTCACCAGCGTCGTCGGCTACGCGGCTGCCGGCCGCCGGCCGAGCGGGCGGCCGGCAGCCGGCGACGAGCATCGCGACGCCCGCCCAAGTGAGCCACCGCAGGCGTCGCACGTCAGGCCTTCCCCGATCGAGCCGCGACCAGCGCCTCGAGGCGCGTCATCAGCTCGGCCCGGTCCGTGCGATAGCGACTCCACTCGACCGGGTCCACAGCTGATTCCCGACCGGCGTAGCGCGCGTCCAACTGCGCGACCAGCTCAAGCATCAGGTCTACGTCAGCCCCGTCTCCAGGCGTGGGGCGAAGAGACCCACGTCCTGGTGGAGGGTCACGCTG
>CAZFKN010000124.1:0-7940 GCA_964519805.1 uncultured Gemmatimonadaceae bacterium | reverse complement strand
GGCCATGATCGACCCGCCGCGGGAGACGATGCCGGTCACCCGGTTCGCGGTGAGCGGCACGTACTCCAGCAGGACACCCGCGTGCACGGTGAAATAGTCCACGCCCTGCTCGCACTGCTCGATCAACGTGTCCCGATATAGCTCCCACGTGAGATCCTCCGCCACGCCGCCGACCTTCTCCAACGCCTGATAGATCGGAACCGTCCCGATCGGCACCGCCGAGTTGCGGAGAATCCACTCCCGGGTCTCGTGGATGTCGTCTCCGGTCGAGAGATCCATGACCGTGTCGGCACCCCAGAGCGTCGCCCAGCGAAGCTTTTCGACTTCCTCCTCGATCGACGACACGACGGCTGAGTTGCCGATGTTGGCGTTGATCTTCACCAGGAACCGGCGCCCGATGATCATCGGCTCGAGCTCGGGGTGGTTCACGTTCGCTGGAATGATCGCGCGCCCACGGGCCACCTCGCTCCGAACCAGCTCCGGGGGCAGCCCTTCCCGCAGCGCGACGAACTCCATTTCGGGCGTGATGTCACCCAGGCGGGCGTAGTGGAGCTGCGTGACCACGCCGCGCCCGCGGTACCTCGGCCGCCGGAGAGTGTCCGGGATCAATCCGGCCCCGCCGCCGGCAGGCAGATCCGTCCGGTCGAGACCCCGGCCCTCTACCCAGGCCTTCCGGAGAGGCGGTAGCCCCTGCCGGACGTCGAACCCCTGGGGTCCGCTGGCGTCGTAGACCTGCAGCGGCGGCTCGCCGCCCGAGAGCGCGATCTCCCGAACCGGCACGCGCACCCGTTGCCCCTCGAGATACACCTTCGTGGATCGGGGAAAAGCCTCGTCGTAGGTGGGTAGACGCACCGGCGGGCGCTCGGTCATTGTGATCATTGCGACGCTCCCAGCAGGGACGAAGGGACGCCGCGACCGGCGCCGCGCTCCCTTCGCCGGTATCAACCGGATCAGGTTCCAAGGGTGCTCTCTCAATCGGGCCAAGCCCGATACCCCTGGCGGCTGCCTCAACGTAAGCGGCCCTCCCAAGCGCGGCAATCGCGATCGTGCCAAACCCTGCACTCATCGACTGCCGCAAATCGCGCCCGATGCGCCGGTGGCCCGATCGGTCGGCCCTCTTTTCCGACAGGCGGTTACGAAGGGCGGCAGGCCTCGGGCACGGGATATGCCTCCTCAAGCCTCGGGATCAACAACACGATAGTGAAATAGGAAGGTCGGCCGCCCGAACGGTCGAGACGCCAGCGGAATCACCCGCACCCCCGACGGGAAGGACGCGACGTTGACGGTTGGATCGACGCAGCTGAAGAGGCTGGTTTGGCCGATTGAAGCTCGGATGTCGCGGATGTGGTAGGCGCGCCGCTCGCGCGCACGACCCGCGCCTCCGCGCTTCGAGTCTGAACCGCGGGGGCGCTCGTTTTGGTGGCGCGCAGGAGCAGGGCTCCGGGAAGGACCGAGCGATGACGAGGACAGCAATCACACTGGGATGCCTGATCACGGCGGCGCTCGTCACGACGGGCGGCGCGAAAGCGGTTGCGGCGCAACGCCTGGTGGACGTCCAGCCGATTGCAGCGGACACCCTGCACGACGTGGCGGTCACGGCGTATGAGCGCGGGCGGCCCATGATCTACTACAACCCGACCCTCATGCAGCGCGTCGGTCCGCTCCTGGCCGACTTCTTCATCGCCCACGAGTACGGCCACGTCGCTTATGGACACGCCGGCGGCGCCTTGTCCGAGCCGCGGGCCGACCTGAGCAACCTCCGGCAGCGACAGGAGCTCGACGCCGACTGCTATGCCACCCGCCTGCTCGCGGAGGACAACCGCCCGGCGGTGGACGCCGCGATCCAGTTCTTCACCCGGATGGGGCCGTTCCGCTTCGACGACTTCCATCCGAGCGGGAGCCAGCGGGCTGCGAAGATCCTCTCTTGTCTGCCGACCGACCAGGCTGCCAAGCCCGCCCGGGAAAATCCCGACCAGCTCGGCCAGTAGCGGCCGGCGCCAGAACCGGGGTGCCGTTGTGGCAAATATCCTGCACCTCACGCGGTACGGGAGCCGGAGATACGAGCCGTTCTAGAAGTGAGAAGGAGACTCCTGGCAATCGGGGGCCGCCTTCACACTTCTTACCTCTCACTTCTCACTTCTCACTTCTCGGTTCTCACCGCCGCAGGCCGTCCAGCTCCTCCTTCCCCAGCACCACCGCCCAGGGCCAGACCTCGTATTGCGCCAGGCCCAGACTGGTGTAGGGATCCTCCTCCCGGATCCGGTCGAGCGTCGCCTGGACCGCGTCGTCGGGCACCCGGAGCAGCAGCATGCCGCCGCTGCGCGGATCGAGCGGCCCCGCGGCCAGGAGCAGTCCCCTTTGCTCGAGCTCCCGGAGATAGGCGCGGTGGGGTTCGAGCGCCGTAAGCACTTCCTCCAGCGGTCGGCGGTAGCGAATCAGGGCGATCGCGTACATTTCGGGCTCCAGAGGTGGCGGGTCGATCAGCTGGAGAGAGGAAGTGTAGCATGGACGATCGCGTTGGACCGGCGTATCTCGCCGAAGCTGTGCGGGTCCTCCGTCAGTACAAGCGGCTCGGCGACCGGGCGATCGCTCAGCTTGCTCCGGAGGCGGTCTTCCGCCCGCTGGACGCCGAGTCGAACAGCATTGCCATCCTGATCCGGCACATGGCCGGCAACATGCGCTCCCGCTGGACCGATTTTCTGACGAGCGACGGCGAAAAGCCCGACCGCAATCGGGACGCCGAGTTCGAGGCGGTGCCGGGGTCCGATCTGGCCGCGCTGCTGGAGGCGTGGGAAGTGGGATGGCGGCTGACGCTCGACGCGGTCCAATCCCTCGGCCCGGACGACCTGCTGCGGCAAGTGCGCATCCGTGGCGAGCCGCTCAGCGTGCTCCAGGCGATCGATCGTCAGGTGTGCCACTACGCCTACCACGTCGGACAGATCGTCCTCCTCGCCAAGCACGCGCGCGGCGCGGGGTGGGAGACTTTGAGCCTGCCCCGGCGCCGGCCCAGCTGAAGCCGCACCCGTACCGCGGGCGAGACCTGGCTCGCCGGCCGCACTCTCTTATCTTCCCGACGAGCGTTAGCGGGAGCGACCCGTGCAGCAGGTCAAAGGTGCGGTGCTCAAGTCGCGCATCGCCTTCGTCGAGGAGCACTTCGGGAAGGACGCCGTGCAGCAGGTGATCGCGAGCCTGCCGGCCGACGATCAACGACCCTTCCGCCTGCTCTTCACCTCGAACTGGTATCCGTTCGAGCTGGGCAAGCGGCTCGACGACGCGATCGTGCGGGTCGTGGGCCAGGGCCGGCCGGAATTCTTTGAGCGGCTCGGCGCCGCATCCGCGGAGAAAAATCTCGCCTCGCTCCACGCCGGATACCTCACGCCCGGCGACCCCCAGGCTTTCCTCGCCAAGGCCCCGCAGATCTACTCGCTCTACTACGAGAGCGGGCGCCGGGAATACACGCCCACGGGCCCCACCGCCGGAACCCTCACGACCTACGACGCCGAGACGTTCAGCGCGCCCGATTGCCTGACCGTGGTCGGTTGGTACCGCAAGGCCCTGGAGCTATGCGGGGCGACGCGTGTGAGCGTCGTCGAGGAGGAGTGCCGCGCGAAGGGGGGAGCGGTCTGCCGGTACAAAGTCAACTGGGACAAGTAACGAGTGGGGAGTGAGAGGTGAGAAGTGAGAGGTGAGAAGTGACTCACCTCTCACCGCGGTCATGGCGACAACCTCTCGATCCGCCAACCACTCGCTGCTCGACTGTAGCGCACACGATCGTGCAGCCGGCTCGGCCGGCCCTGCCAGAACTCGAACGCGTCGGGCTCGAGCACGAAGCCGCCCCAGTACGGCGGGGTGGGGACGTCCTCGCCCGGATGGCGCGCGGAGGCCTCGCGCACCCGGGCCTCGAGCACCTCGCGGCCGGCCAGCACCGAGCTCTGGTGCGAGCCCCACGCTCCGAGGCGGCTGTCACGCGGGCGCGTGCGAAAGTATGCCTCGCTCAGCTCGCGCGACAGTCGGGTCACGGTCCCCGTAATCCGTACCTGCCGCTCCAGCTCCCCCCAATGGAAGACCAGCGCGGCGTGCGGATTGGCCGCGAGCTCCTGCCCCTTCCGGCTGCGATAGTCGGTGAAGAACGTGAAGCCCCGCGCGTCGGCGCCCTTGAGCAGGACGATCCGCGCGGAGGGAATGCCATCAGGGGTCGCCGTCGCCAGGGTCATGGCGGTCGGCTCCGGCAGCTCGGCGCGCTGTGCGTCGTCGAACCACTTGCGGAATTGGGCGAGCGGGTCGGGATCGACGTCGCGCTCATCCAGGCGGGCGCGGGCATATTCCCGGCGCAGGTCGGCGATCGACATGACCGCGATGCTGCCTACGGGATGAGCCGCAGCTCGGTCTGCCGCCGATACGCCCAGCGCGGCACGCCGTCCGGGCCCATCACCATGTCTTCCTCCTGCGCCATGCGGACCGGCTGACCATCCCACTCGGGCACGCGGCTGGTGGCCTGCAGCTCGATCGAGAACCACTGGTTGTCGATGACCTTGTGATCCCCCCGCCCCGGCACGCCCTCCTGATAGTCCCAGAGACCGATCAGCGGGCCGGCTCCGTGCCCGTTGAGACCGATCGGGTGCGAGTAGATCGTCCCGTCGATGCCTTCCGCCGTCATCCGCGCCCGCACCGAGGCGAGTATCTCATTGCCAGTGCGACCCGGGCGGACCTCCTCCATCATGATGTCCTGGAGCCGGGTCGACCGGCTCAGCGCGTTGACCAGTCCGCGCGGCGCCTCCGTCTCGCCTTTGGGAAGCACGTATGCCATATGCTGGATGTCGGTGTTGAGCCTGAGTGCGGTAATGCCGACGTCGCAGTGAAGGACGTCGCCCGGCTGGATGATCGGATCGTCGCCCAGCTGGTCCTCGGTGGCCCCGCGCCGCTGCACCTCGACCGAGGGCTGGAACCAGGTGCCGAGACCGAGGTCGTTCACGCGCTGCCGGAAGTACCAGACGACGTCGCTCGTGCGCGTCGTCCCCGGCTTGACCACCTGGCCCGAGAACATTGAGTCGATGACGGTCCAGGTGAGGTGCGCCAGGTCGTGATAGAAGCGCTGCTCGTCGGGCAGACGCGCCGCGATCAGGTCGATGGGAAGTCCCTCGGCCCGCCGGAATCGGCTCGTCCATTTGGTGCCAAGCGCCTGTCGCATCCCCTCGTATTCACCGGCGCTCAACCCGTCCGCAAACGCGAACGTCCGGGAGATGTCGATCCCGATCACCTTCGGCTTGCGGGCCTCGATGACGTCCTTGAGAACCCGCCACTGCTGATCGCCCCAAAGCTCGGCCTGGCGGCCGCCGACCGCGGCCGTGACCTGCTTGGTCGATCGGACGGCCTCGTACAGGCCGCCCTGCGATGTCCCGCCGAGCGCCAGTCGTTCCACGCCCTTGCCCGCACCACGGTCGAAGAAGACGTAGATCGTGCGACGGCGGGCTGCGAAGGTGGTTGGCGAGACGATCGCGGGAAAGGCGGGGTCTTCATTGTACTCCCGCATCGGCACTAGCCACATGTCGATGCCATACTTCCGCATCAGGCCGGGCAGGAGGCTGTCCAGCCGCTGCTTGAGCCATGCCTGCTGGCGCTCGGCCTGCGCCCGCAGCGTGCCGAACGGGCGGGTGGAGTCGGGAGATGCCTGCGCGGCGAGCGAGGCCGCCGTCATGGCGACGAAAACCGCCGGCGCGAGGAACACCCGCGCCGCGCGGGAACTACGGATTGTCATGGGCATGGGCAATAGGATAGCGTGCCGACCGCCGGACGGACAGGACCGGCGGGGCTCAGTCGCCGGAGGCGGAGTTCACGCCTCTTTGGGCCTCGGCAGCCTGGCCGAACACGAGGCCGCTCTCGCCGCGCGCGGTTAGCAGCGCCTCCTGCAATTCGCGTATTTCCGCGTCGGTCCGGCCCGCTGCCCGGAGCCGCCGGTACGTCTGGATCTGCTTCGCCGCCATCTTGAGCGTGCCGAGGGCCAGCGTCGCGCAGCGCTCCCTGAAGCCGACGACCTCCCGACCCAGCATGTCGATCATCTGCTCGTAGGGGAAGTCCACCACCTCATCCAGGGTCGGGTGCGTCTTGTTGATCCGGTCCGCCAGGATGGATGCCGCCGCCTGACTGATGGTGCAGCCTTCACCCTCGAACCGGATCGTCTCTATCCGGTCGTCGGCGCCGGCCTTGACGTGCATGGTGACGAGGTCACCACACCCCGGATTCCCGCCCGGCATGGTGGCATCGGCGCTCTCGAGCGTCCCCTTGTGCCGGGGGCGCTTGAAATGGTCAACGAGGATGGCAATCTGGGTTTCGCGGTCGCGCATTGAGGAAGAATAGCAGGTGTAGAGGAGCCGTCAGCCCCCGCGCGGCATTCTCGCTGCGCAGATACGTCAGGGGGTTCGCTCCGCTCAAACCGACGCGAGAGCTGACGGCCGAAGGCGCTAGTGGCTAGTGACTCCCCTCAGGGCTTCTCGATAGGCAATTGGACCCCGTTCCCCCACTCCGTCCACGATCCGTCGTAGTTCCGGACCCCTCCGAAGCCCAGCAGATAGGTGAGCGCGAACCACGTGTGAGACGAGCGCTCGCCGATCCGGCAGTAGACGATCGTGTCACGGTCCCGCGTGATGCCGTTCTCCTGCTCGTAGATCGTGCGCAGCTCGCCGGCGGGGCGGAAGGTGTGGGTCTCCGGGTTGACCGCGCGGCCCCACGGAATGCTGCGGGCTCCGGGAATGTGCCCGCCGCGGAGCGCGCCCTCACTGGGGTACTCGGGCATGTGCAGCCGCTCGCCCCGGAACTCCTCCGGGCTCCTCACGTCCACCAACGGGCCGCGCAGGCGCGCGTGCTCCAGCACCTCGTCCCGGAACGCCCGGATGGCGGCATCATTACGCTCGCCGACGACGATGTCGCCCGCTGGATGACGCGGGACCTCCGTGGTCAGAGGCCGCTGCTCTTCCGCCCATCGCTGCCGCCCGCCGTCCATCACCCTCAGGTTCTCGAGACCGAAGAGGCGAAGCACCCAGAAGCTGTAAGTCGCCCACCAGTTGTTCTTGTCGCCGTAGAACACGATCGTCGTGTCGCGGCTGATGCCCTTGGAACGGAGCAGCGACTGGAGCCGCTCGCGCCCGACGTAGTCCCGGACCAGCGGGTCGTTGAGATCCGCCACCCAGTCGACTTTGACCGCGCCGGGAATGTGCCCCGTTTCATAGAGCAGGACGTCCTCGTCCGACTCGACCAGGCGAACCTTCGGATCGTTCAGGTGCTCGGCGACCCACTCGGTCGAAACCAGCACTTCCGGGTGGACGTACCCCCGCTGGTCGATGGGTACGACGACCGGAATCGATTGCTCCTGCGGCATGTCCTATCCTCCGGATGGCGGCTTGACGGCGCTCGGCCACGCTGGTTGCGCGACCAGTCCAAATTGCGACTCTTCCAGTCGGAATGTCAAGCGAGGGCGCGGCCGGCCGCAGCGAAGTGGCCGGGGCGGCTTCCCCCGGACAGATTACGGCGCCTTCGTCCCGCGCCTGAGGAGCCCGCATGCGCCGCCTAGGTCGTCCAATGCTCGGCCCCGTGATCGGCACCGTCCTGTTCGCCTCGGCGCTTTCCGCCCATGACCTGTTCATCAAGCTCGACACCTACTTTCTCTCGCCCGGTGCGACCGTGCGGGTGCCGGTGCTCAACGGCACCTTCAGCAAGAGCGAGAACGCGATCGAGCGCCGCCGCATCTCCGACCTCACCCTGGTCACCCCGGGCGGCCGACAGGCGCTCGACACTGGCGCCGTGTCGGCCCAGGGCGACACCACTTTGCTCGCGCTTCGCCTCCGCGGACCGGGCACCTATGTCGTGGCACTCTCCACCCGGCCGAGCGAAATCTCGCTCGCGGGGAGGCAATTCACTGCCTATCTCGAGGACGAGGCGATCCGCGA
>CAZFKN010000123.1:0-8013 GCA_964519805.1 uncultured Gemmatimonadaceae bacterium | reverse complement strand
TGGGTGAGGCCGGCAGCCGCGCTAACGGCTCAGCGACGACCCGCCTATGTTACCGGCGAGCCTGTTTGACACTTTCGACCGGGTCGTTGCGTCAGGAGCCAATCGACATGATCCCAGCGGGAACCGGGCGGCCCAGGGCGGCGATGTTGGCCGCCCTGTTCGTCGCGGCCTGTAGCGCCCCGCCCAGCGCCACTGTAAAGTCCGCTCCCGAGCCGGCCGGCCTGAGTCGGGGTGACATCGAGGCGCTGGCCCGGGCGAGGGCCGACAGCGCGCGCCGCCAATACACCGAGGCCGACGTCGCGTTCATGTCGGGCATGATCCACCACCACGCCCAGGCGATCGTGATGTCGAAGTGGGCGCCGAGCCACGGGGCGGGGCCGTCGGTGAGCCGGCTGTGCGAGCGGATCATCAACGCCCAGCAGGACGAGATCGTCACCATGCAGCAGTGGCTGCGCGAGCGCAATCAGCCGGTGCCGGAGGCTACCGCGACGGGCATGAAGATGGTGATGAACGGAGAAGAGCGCGTGATGCTGATGCCCGGCATGCTCACGGACGAGCAGATGGCACAGCTCGACGCGGCCAGGGGCCCCGAGTTCGACCAACTGTTTCTCACATTCATGATCCAGCATCACCGGGGCGCCGTCTCGATGGTGAAGGACCTGTTCGCTTCGCCGGGCGCCGCGCAGGACCAGACGGTGTTCAAGTTCGCGTCCGACGTGAACGTGGATCAGACCACCGAAATCGCCCGCATGCAGAAGATGCTCACCGCACTCAGGCTCGAGGGTCGCGCCTCCTGATCAGCCCCCGGTTCGACGCTCGCCCGCTCCGCCCGATCCCCTCAGAGGAAACCGTTATGGCATCCCTGGTCCGTTCGCGCCTGCTCGCGCTGAGCCTTCTCTCCGCGGCGGCATGTGCGCCATCGACTACGTCGTCGAAGGCCGGTTCGTGGCCCGCCCCCGACATGTCCACGAAGGCGCCGAACCCGGATCCGCGGGTGGGCCTCAAGGCAGGGCTCACGGATGCCGGCGAAGCGACGTGGAACCTGCACGTGCTCTCCGAAACTCCGCCATCGCCGAAATTCATCGGCGGGGTGAACTCCGATCTGGCGTTCCTCGGCCCGTATGCGATCCAGGGCAACTACAGCGGGTATCAGGTCTGGGACGTCTCGACGCCGAGCCGGCCCACGCTCAAGACCGCCTACGTCTGCCCGGCGTCGCAGAGCGACGTCTCGGTCTACAAGAACCTGCTCTTCGTATCGGGTGAGGGGCTGGGCGGCCGGCTCGACTGCGGGACGGAGGGCGTGAAGGACACGGTGAGCCAGGTGCGGCTCCGCGGCATCCGGATCTTCGACATCAGCGACATCGCCAACCCGAAGTACATCGCCAACGTGCAGACGTGCCGCGGATCGCACACCCACACGCTGCTCGTGGACCCGAAGGATGCGGAGAACGTCTACGTCTACGTCTCCGGCTCGGCCCCGGTGCGGTCGCCGACCGAGCTGCCGGGCTGTGTGAAGGCGGGACCGGACAAGGACCCGAATTCGGCCCTGTTCCGCATCGAGGTGATCAAGGTCCCGCTCGCCCATCCGGAGCAGGCGGCGATCGTCAGCTCGCCGCGGATCTTCAACGATCTGGTAGCGCCACCGGTGCACGGCGACGCCCCGGAGGACATCGCCGCCGCCGCCAAGGCCGCCGCCGAGTGGCGCGCGCAGGGCGGGTTTACGGCGAAGGTCCACGGCGAGGAGCTGATGCTGCATCCTCACTTCATCGATCCCTTGCTGGACAGCGTCGTCGCGGCTCGGCACGGCACCGGCGCGCCGACGGCAGCCGACAGCGCGGCGCTCCGACAGGCGCTCCCGCGGATCGTCGAGGCGGCCATCGGGGAGCCGCTGGAGGGCGACACGACTCCGCGTCCCGGACCGACCCAGTGCCACGACATCACGGTCTACCCGGCGTTCGGGCTGGCCGGCGGCGCGTGCGAGGGCTACGGCTTCCTCATCGATATCAAGGACCCCGCGCATCCGTCCCGCATCGGAGCCGTCTCCGACTCGAACTTCTCCTACTGGCACTCCGCCACCTTCAACAACGACGGCACCAAGTTGCTCTTTTCGGACGAGTGGGGTGGCGGTGGCCAGCCGAAGTGCCGCGCCACCGACCGGCGCGAATGGGGCGCGGACGCCATCTTCGCGATCGTGAACGGCAAGATGCAGTTCCAGAGCTACTACAAGCTCCCCGCGCCGCAGACGCCGCAGGAGAACTGCGTCGCGCACAACGGCTCGCTCATTCCGATCCCGGGGCGCGACGTGATGGTGCAGGCCTGGTATCAGGGCGGCATCTCGGTGTTCGACTTCACCGACGCGGCGCACCCGAAGGAGATTGCGTTCTTCGACCGGGGGCCGATCGACTCGACCAAGATGGTGGGCGGCGGGTCGTGGTCGGCTTACTGGTACAACGGCATCATCGTGAGCTCGGAGATTGCGCGAGGTCTGGACATCTTCGAGCTGGCGCCGAGCGGCCTGATCTCCCAAAACGAGATCGACGCGGCGAAGTCGGTGCACTTCGACTACTTCAACACGCAGGGCCAGCCCAGGTTCGTCTGGCCGCCGAGCTTCGCGCTGGCGCGGGCCTACGTCGATCAGCTCGCCCGCTCCAACGGGCTCGGCGCGGGCAGGATTTCGGCCGTGCGCCAGGCGCTGGCCAGCGCGGAGAAGGCGAAGGGCACGGCGCGGAAAACCGCGCTGGATCAGCTGGCCACGCAGCTCGCCGGTGAGGCCGGCGGGTCATCGGACGCGGCCAAGGTGCGGACCCTCGCGGGGGCCGTGAAGGATCTGGCGGCGGCTCCCAGCTGACGCGGCGGCGCGAGCGGACGCCGCGCTACAGCAAGTGGGCGATCAGGCGGTCGACCGTTGCGATGAAGCGGTCATAGTCCTCTTCCGTCTGCATCGCGCCGTCCTCGCAATAGACCAGGTATCCGGCGTTCGCCGCGAGAATGCCGGCAAAGTTCTCCCGTTCCAGGAATGCCACCCGCTCGGCTGAGAGAAACGCGAACACCGCGGGGGCATCGGGGCCCCTGACCCAGTACCTCCGGAAGAATGCCGGATCGGCCCCCTCGTGGAGGCTCAGGTCCGGGCTGCCCACCAACTTGTCCACGACGTTCTGGACCTTCTCGACCGCCGAATGTCGGCCGAGGGAGAATCGCGGCAGCCCCTCCTGCTTCACCTTGGCGACCTTGTACCGAGGTCCGCTGCTCGACGGCGCATTCAGGCTGGGGTTGCCCTCGAAGTTGAAGATCGTGACCTCTTTCCCCCGCAGCCGGCACACAAACGCCAGCGCCGGGTTGTCCGATCCGTCCTTGAACGGCTCGATATCGGTGATGCCCGCGCTGCCCCGCACCCACCCGCCTTCGGGTACACTCTTCATGATTTCTGCGAGCGCTGCGTCCGCCACCTTCGACGCGGACGGGTTGAGCAACACGTAGCCCCGCTTCCGGATGTAGTCGGAGACCACCGTCGCCCTCTTCCGGAACCTGGACCGGGTGGTAAGAACGGACCAGAGGGTCGGGGCCACGAAGAGCACAATCAGCAGCCAGACGAAGAGCCTCACGATCGCGCCTCCTACTTGGCCTCGGCGGAACCGGCTCCGGCCCGCGCCTCCGCGAGCGCAGGGAGCCCGGGGTCGGCGCCATGCCAGTTTGCCGCGAGGGTGGCGTACGCCCGGGCAGAAGTCGCTCTCTGTCCCGCCGCCCGTGCGGCCCGCGCCAGTCCGAGCAGGGCGGCGGAGCGTCCCGGAGCCAGCTCGAGCGCTCGCTGGAACTCCGTCGTAGCCTCGGCCGCCCGCCCGCTCTCGAGGAGCAGGCCTGCCAGCAGCTCGTGGCTCGGCTTGACCACGGCCGGCGGCCCGAACTCGGCGGGCATCCCGTCCTCGAGCGCGGTTGCCCGCTGGAGGAGCGCTATCGCTTGATCCCTGGAACCCTTCCGGCGCAGAAGCTCGGCCCGAAGCGAAAGCTCGAGGATCACGGGGACCACCTTGATCCCGGGCTCGCCCGGCTTGACCGTGGCGGCGGCATCACCGTTGGCGCGGGCGAGCGTCTCGAGCATCTGCTCCGCCATCTTGCCGTCGCCCCGCCGCGCCGCCGAGTATCCCGCGGCGAAGGTGGCGTACTCGTACTTGTCCTCGCCGGGGACTCCCGCGTCCGCCGCGAGCGCTTTCGCCTCGGGTCCGTCCCACTGCTCGCTGTCGAGCACGTAGCGGGCCCGGAAGTTCGCCAGCTGCCCTCGATCGTATCGGGAGGGCGGCGACCCGGCGTTCGAGGCGAGCACGACGAGCAGCTGCCGAGCTGCCTCATACCGGCCCTGCTGGACGTAGGCATAGGTGAGCCAGTGCGTGCCATGACCGGGGCCCCAATGGGCTCGGTGAGGCCCGGACGCCACCTCGTTCTGCTTCGCCACTTCGTCCCACATCCCCAATGCCAGGAAGATATGGGTCGTCATGTGCTGGGCGTGCGGGCTGTTCGGCGCGATCTCGGCGTACCGCCGGGCGGCGTAGAGGCCAAGCGGCGCGTGGACCGGATCATCGAAGGCGTGGATAACGAAATGAGCGGCGCCCGGGTGATCGGGGTTTCGTCGGAGGACGTCCTCGGCGATCGCGCCGGCACGCATGTAGGTCGGCACGTCCCGCACCCCCTGGTTCAAGCCGAGCAGGGCGACCGAGTAGAACACCTTAGCCTCGTCATCGTCCGGGTAGGAGCGAACCAGCGCCTCGAGCGCTTCGGCATAGAGCGTGTCCCTTCCCGGTTTCAGGCGCCCTCCGTACAGAGCTTCGGCGGAGGCCAGGTACATCCGCTCCCGGGGAGTCGGCACCTTGGCGAGCCGTGCCTCTACGGTCGGCCCCAGACGGGCCAGCGCGGCTCGCCCGGCCGCAAGATCCTGCTGGTTCCAGACCTGGTGGGTGTAGGTGAGCGCCTCACCCCAGTACGCCAGGGCGAACGCGGGATCGGTCTTCTGGGCCTGGCGGAATGCTTCCGCGGCCTCGGGGTACTGGAAGTTGTGGAGGAGGAGCACGCCCCGAATAAAGTAGGGCTGGGCTTCGGCGCTGCCGGAATTGGAAAAGCTGATCTTGCCTAGTCGATCCTGCGCCGCCGCTCGCCCGAATGCGGCGGACCCGAGGGCGCCGATCAGGATAGCCTGCCTAGTCACGGTCACGAGACCTCCTTTGCCACGGGGGCGGCGACGGCCCTCTCCTACCGCGGAATAACGGGCAGCGTGACGTGCGACGGATGGGCGCCATCGTGCAGCAGGTGCTGGTGCGCCACGACCCACCGCGTCTCCCGCTCGTTGTTCCCCCCGGTGTTCAGGTTGCGATCGTACTTGGGGAAGAGCGCGGACGTGACGGTGACCCGGACCCGATGGCCAGGCCGGAACACGCGCGACGTGAACCAGAGGTCGATGTCGTAGCGCTCGATGCTCCCGGGCAGGAGCGGCACCTCGCGGTCGAAGCCCCTCCGGAACCGCGCACGGGCCAGCCCGTCCTGCACCCGCTCGGCGTGGCCGTCGGGGAACACGTCGAGCAGCATGACGTCCCAGTCGGTGTCCACCGCGTCGGTACTGGCCCAAAGCGTGGCCGACATCGGCCCAGTGATCTCGATGGGATCCGTGAGCGGCTTCGAGGTGAACACCAGCGCGTCTCGGCGCGTGGCGTTGAGCGCGGAAAAGTCTTCGTTGAGGGAGGTCTCGAGCTCCCGAGAGTCGATGGGGTAAGGAGTAGGGTGTGCGGGGTCGTAGGTGAACGTGTCGGCCGGAGCGCCGGCAGGCGGCACCGTATCGAGCGTGCCGTCGCCAGCGCTCGTGTTGGCCGCTCCGCCGGACGAGAGATACCAGTTGACCGCGCGGGCGCGCGCGAGCGGCCAGGCGGCCTCGGCCCGCCAGGCGTTGTCACCCAGGACGAAGTCGTCCACCGGCGGCTCCCGATCCACGCCGTTGTCCTTGCCGAGCAGGTAATGGTCGAACCAGCGGAGCTGGAGGCGGCGCGTGTCAACCCGCGCCGTGGGCCCGAAGTCGCCGGTGACGTAGTCCACGCCCTTGTGTGCGCCCGGTCCCATTACCAGACGGATGAAGGGATGCCCCGGGACCCGATCGAGCGCGTTGGTGTAGTCGATCGGTCCGCGGGCGTCGTCGTACCAGCCTGAGATCTGGAGCACGGGGGCGCGGACCCGGGCGATGTTGGTCGTGACGGCGTGCGCCCGCCAGTAGGCATCCAGTGTTGGATGCGCGATCCACCGATCCCAGAGCGCCACTCGGCCGCAGCCCAGGTGCTGGGGAAGGTCGAGGAGGGGCAGGTGCATCATGGCGTCGCCGACCTCCAGGTCGTTGACCTGCTCGAGCGTGCGGGCCCGCATCAGGCAGGCCCACGCGACGTTGATGGGCGAGAAGACCATGTCCTCGTAGGGCGAGATGCGCCACGGATCGGCGCTCGCGGCCGACGGCGCGAGCGCGGCCAGGTGGGGCGGGGCGCTGACCGCGGCGTACCACGCGAGCCGTCCCTCGTCGGAGTGGCCGATCATCCCGACGCGCCCATTGGCGCCAGGCAGCCGCGCCGCCCATTCCACCGCGTCGTAGCCATCGCGCACATCGGTGTCGTAGTCGCCGAAGTCGGTCCCGTCGGACAGATCACGCCCACGCACGTGCTGGGCGACGTAGATGTACCCGCGTGAGGCCCAGTACCGCCCCGCGAGGCGCGTGATTCGGGTGTAGGGTGTGCGCATGAGGACCACGCCGAACGGTCCCGGCCCGACCGGGCGTGCGACGTAGCTCACGAGCCGCGCTCCATCGCGCGTGGTCATGAAGACGGCGGTATCCTCGGTGACGGCGTACTGCGAGTCGGACACCGGCCCCGGCCATACGGCGTACGGCCGCTCCACGACGAACGGGGTTGCGCGACGGATGAGGCGGATACGCCGGCCTGCGGGCTTGCCGCCCGCGAGCAGCACGCCGGCCAGCGTGTCGCCGTGCCAGGCCGCTGCGAGTGCCGCGTCGCCATCGCCCGAGAGCAGCACCGAATCGGCCCGCACCGTGACGCGCGTGGCCGGCACGATCGGCTCGCCGGTCCGGCGGCGGATGGCGCCGGCGAAACCGGAATCGGGGCCGGCAAAGTGGGCGAAGCCGGTGCGCCGCCACCCCTCGAAGCCGGGCTGCCTGGTCGAGCCGAGAGCGACGTAGGCGTCCCAGTCGCCAGTGAGGGATGGGGCGTGAGGACGGGGCGCGCAGGCGAGGAGCAGCGCGAGCGCGAGGGTGGACCGGCGGGTGCGGAGCCCGGCGACGGCCATCAGCGCGCGTGCCGCGCCAGGCGGGTCACGAGGTGCCGCTTCACGTCGGGCCATTCCTCCGCCAGGATGCTGTACATCACGCTGTCGCGCACCGTGCCGTCGCGGCGGGCCTGGTGATGCCGGATGACGCCGTCCTTGTGGGCCCCGAGCGCGGCGATCGCCCGCTGGGAGGCGAAGTTGAAGTTGTCGGTGCGGAAGCCGACGACGCGGCACCCGAGCGCCTCGAACCCGTGCGTCAACGAGAGCAGCTTGCAGGCGGTGTTGACGTGACTGCGGTGCCAGCTCGCGCCGTACCAGGTGTAGCCGATCTCGACCCGATCGACTTGCGGGGTGATGTCGTGGTATCGCGTGCTTCCCACGATCGCGCCGGTGGTGAGCTCCCGCACGGCCCAGGGCAGCATGTGCCCGGCCTGCTGGCCCTCGAGCGCCTCGGCGATGTACGCGGGGGTCTCGTCGGGCGCCGGAACGCGGGTGAACCACAGCTCCCACAAGCGGCCGTCGGCTGTCGCGGCGGCGAGGCCCTCCCGGTGCGCGAGGGTCAGGGGCTCGAGCCGGACGCCGTGCCCCTCGAGCGTGACCGGCGCGACGATGATCATGGGGCCAATGTAGCAAGGGCTGTAGTTGACGGAAGCGGCGCCCGGTGAGACGTTGAGTCTGCATAACTAGTCAACTCGTGCATGGAGGCGCGGCATG
>CAZFKN010000122.1:0-8017 GCA_964519805.1 uncultured Gemmatimonadaceae bacterium | reverse complement strand
CTCTGGACCGATTGGAACGCGCACATGCCGCGATTCGCCCTCGTTCCTCTCTTCGCGCTGCTCGGTCTGACCCCGGCCGCACTCGGCGCGCAGTCGCATCCCGAGGTCTTCGTCGCCCGCGGGCCGGACGAGGGGCAGGTCGCTCCCGACTTCACCTTGCCCTGGGCGAACAAAGACACCGTCGGCACGGGCGAGGATGCCTACGCGCTCTGGCGCGACCGCGGCAAAGTTGTCGTCCTTGCCTTCTACCCCCGGGACTTTACCCACTCCGACAGCCTCGAGCTCAGCACGTTTCGCGACCGGTATGACGATATCTTCGGACCGAGCGCGGTCGTGCTCGGCGTTAGCAACGACTCACTCGAGACCCACCGGGAGTTTGCCGAGCGGCTTGGGCTGCCCTTCCGACTGCTCAGCGATCTGGACCAATCCGTCGCCGCCAAGTACGGGAGCAAGGACAAAGGCGGGCGCAACCGCAGGACCATCTACGTCATCGGTCCGGACGGTCGGGTGCGCTGGCGTGACCTCCGGTTCCCTGCGAACGATTCGAAGGCGTACGAGGTGCTCCGCCGCGCGGTTCGCGCTGCCGGCCGGGGGTAAACCCACGCGGTCCGGCACTCCCTCCCCGGTCGTCTCCGTTCGGTACACAAGCGTGACCCAAAGGCTGAAAACGAGCGTGTCGACAATGTGGCAAAGTCGTTGGTATGCATAATTCCGGCAGCCATAGCGACAGTGTCACCATGCGTGGATGTACTTAATTTCGCTGGTCATAAGCGATTATAGAATTGGCCTTTACGACTTTGACTTCAACCCGAACGTCAAGTCGTGTTCATCCGTTCTCAAACGCTAGACGCCTTATCGGATATTCACTTTGGCGGCTTTTCCACATGTGGATAGCGTCACGTCGGGACCCCTTGCTCCCGGGACCGCCAGCGGTCTCCTGTGTGCTCAGCGCGTGCTCACCCTGGCTCCGGGCGTCTCCGGTGACGCGATCTGGTGGGATACCGGAGTCATCCGTGCCGTGGGGGCAGCTGCCGCGCTGGCGCGTCAAGTCCCACCCGCAACCCCCGTCATCGATCTGCCCGATGCCCTCGTTACGCCGGGGCTGGTGGACGCCCATACCCATTTTGCCACGTGGGCGCTCGGGCGACGACATGTCCACCTGGCAGGCGCCAGGACCCGATCCGAGGCCCTGGGGCGCGTAGCCGTAGCGGTGCCGGACGGTGGCTGGGTACGCGGTCAGGGGTGGGACGCCAACGACTGGACCGAAGGCCCGGACCGCTGGTCGCTCGACGCCCTGCATGCCGGCCCGGTCTACCTCGACTCGCTGGACCTCCACGCCGCCTGGCTCAACAGCGCGGCGCTCGCGGCGGCCGGGATCACCCGCGACACTCCGGACCCCTTTGGCGGACGCATCATCAGGGACGCCGCCGGCGAGCCGACCGGGCTGCTCCTCGACCGCGCGATCGAGCTGCTGCTGCCGGTCGTCCCAACCCCCGCGGACGATGCACTGCTCGCGGCACTCGCCGAGGGACAGGCGGAGGCGCACCGGCTGGGGATCACCGGAATCCACAACGTCGAATCGGAACAGGTTCTCAGTGCCTTTCGGCGTCTCGAGACCGCCGACGCTCTACGGCTCCGGGTGCTGTTCCATCCGCCGGTGGCCGCCCTCCACCGGCTCGTCGCCAACGGCGTGCGCAGCGGGCAGGGCTCGGACTGGCTCACGATCGGTGGCGTCAAGCTTTTCCTCGATGGGAGCCTCGGGAAACAGACGGCCTGGATGCTGGAGCCCTATGAGGGGAGCCGGGACCGCGGGATGCCGGTCATGGCTCCGGAAGCGGCCGGGCTGGCGGTGCGTCTCGCCGCCGAGTCCGGGATCGCCGCGACGGTCCACGCCATCGGCGATGCGGCGGTCCGGCGCGCGCTCGACCTGTTGACCGGCCTGCCTGCCACGACGATTCCGCATCGGATCGAGCATTTCCAATGCGTCCATCGGGCGGATCTGAGCCGGGCGGCGCGCGCGGGCATCGTCGTTTCGATGCAGCCGGCCCACCTGCTCAGCGACATCCCGCTGGTCGAGCGCTACTGGGGCGCCCGGGGTGCGGGCGCGTACTGCTTCCAAAGCATCCGGGCCGCTGGGACGACCCTGGCCTTCGGGAGCGACGTCCCGGTCGCGTCTATTGATCCGCGGGAGGGGATCTACGCTGCGGTCTCCAGGGTGGCCGAGGACGGGACGCCCGCCGGCGGCTGGCGCCCGGACGAGTGCCTCGACTTCGAGAGCGCGATCCGGGCCTATACCCAGGCCCCGGCGCTGGCGGGCGGAGTGGCTCACCACAGGGGCTCACTGGCTCCGGGGCAGGACGCCGATCTCGTGGCCTGGGAGGTCGATCCGGCGCTGGCGGCTGAGCCAGCCGTCTTCCGGCGGGCCCGGGCCAGGCTTACGGTCGTGGCGGGCGAGATCGTGATGCGGGCCTGACGGCGGGCTATTAGACTAGTTCCTCGCTTCGTCCAAGGGATGCCGTGCCGCTCGCTTGCGTTCGCCGGACCAAGATCGTCGCCACTCTCGGGCCCTCCTGGGACACCCCTGACAAGATGACGGCCCTGCTGGAGGCCGGGGTTGATGTCGTGCGGGTCAACGCGTCGCACGGTACTCCGGAGGGTCGGGCGCGGTGGATCGCCGAGATCAAGACCGCGATCGCCACGCGGAGCAGCACCGCCAGCGCCGCGGTGTTGCTCGACCTGCACGGCCCGCGGATCCGCGTCGGCGCGCTGCCCGAGCCCATGCGGCTCGAGGCCGGCCAGAAAGTCGTCTTCGTGCCCGAGGCCGAGGCGCGCCCGGGCGAGATCCCCACTGCGTACGCGGCGCTGGCCCGGGACGTCAAGGCGGGCAGCACCATCCTGCTGAACGACGGCCTGCTGAACGTGGAGGTCACCTCGGTCAAGGGTGACCGGGTCCACGGCAAGGTGCGCTACGGCGGCGAATTACGGGCCAACAAGGGGATGAACCTCCCGGGAGTCCGGGTGAGCGCACCGGCCGTGACCGACAAGGACCGCGAGGAGATCGTCCGCGCAGTAGAGTGCGGGGTGGACTATCTGGGCGTGTCCTTCGTCCGGAAGCCCGAGGATCTGGAGGAGGTCCGTCGGCTGGTACCGTCTCACATGAAGCTGGTCGCCAAGATCGAGAAGGACACCGCGCTCGAGCATCTGACGGGCATCGTGCAGGCCTCGGACGCTATCATGGTGGCGCGGGGTGATCTGGGGGTGGAGCTGCCGTTCGAGGCGGTACCCCTGGCGCAGAAGCGGGTGATCCGCGAGGCCAACCTTCAGGGCAAGCCGGTGATCACCGCCACGCAGATGCTGGAGTCCATGGTGCACGCGCCACGGCCCACGCGAGCCGAAGCGTCCGACGTGGCCAACGCGATCCTCGACGGCACCGATGCGGTGATGCTCTCGGCGGAGACGGCGGTGGGCGACTATCCGCTCGAGGCGGTTCAGGCGATGACGCGCATCGCCCGCGAGATCGAGAAGCATCGCCGGGGCCGTGGGCCCGCGTTCGACATGGCGGTCGGCCGCCGGCGGGAGGAGCTGGAGCGGCTGCACAAGGGCGAGCCGGGGGACTTCCGACCGACGCGGACGGAGGATGCGATCGGCGTGGCGGTCTGCGCGGCCGCAGACCTGATGAACGTGCCGCTCATCGTCTGCTTCACCAGCAGCGGCTTCACGGCGCGGACCGTGGCGTCCTACCGCCCCTCGGTGCCGATCTTCGCGGTGACGCCGGAGCCGGACACCTTCCGGCAGCTTGCGCTGGTCTGGGGCGTCATCCCCGCGTTGGTAGAGCATCTCCCCAACTACGATTCGATGCTGGCCATAGCCCGGTACAAGCTGCTCGAGCTCAACCTCGCCGACCCGGGGGAGCGCGTCGTGGTGACTGCGGGCGTACCCTTCGACCAGCCTGGTACTACCAACCTCCTTAAGATCGAAGCAGTTTAGGTCATGAGGCTCACCTTTCTCGGGACCGGCACGTCGTTCGGCGTGCCCCAGATCGGTTGCGGCTGCGCGGTGTGCCGCTCGACGGACCCGAGGGACCGCCGCACGCGATCGGGTGCGCTGCTGGAGGTGGGCGAACGCGCCATTCTGATCGATACCCCCCCGGAGCTTCGGCTCCAGATGGTGGCGGCCGGGCGGTCACGGGTCGACGCGGTCCTCTACACCCACGAGCACGCCGACCACATCAACGGCATCGACGACCTGCGGATGTTCTCGGTGACGCGGCGGCGGCCGCTCCCGGTTTACGGGCCGGCGGAGACGCTCGACCGCCTGCGCAGCAATTTCCAATACATCTTCGACGAGACCATGCGCCCGTACGAGGGCACGTCGAAGCCCGCCCTCGAGCTCTGCCCGGTGGAGCCGGGACGACCGGTGGTCGTGGCGGGCGTGGAGGTGCTCCCGCTCGCGTTTCAGCACGGCCATCTGCGGGTGTTCGGCTACCGGATCGGCGACGTTGCCTACGTCACCGACGTGAAGGAGGTGCCGCCGGCGGTCTACCCCTGTCTCCGGGGCCTCAAGGTTCTCGTTCTGAACGCCCTCTGGTGGCGCCCGCACCCCACCCACCTGAGCATCGGCGATGCCGTGCGCACCGCCCAGGAGCTGGGTGCCGAGCGCACGTTCCTGACGCACCTCACGCACGAGACCGGACACGCCGAGCTGGCAGCCAGCCTCCCGGCGGGTGTCGCGCCCGCCTACGATGGGCTTACCGTGGAGATCGATTGATGCGGATGAGCTATCGGCGGATGCTGACCGACGGGCTCGACGGCGAGCACGGGCTGTCGCGCGGGCGCCTGACGGAGCTGGCGCGCCGCTTCCCGGCCATCCGTGCGGAGGTTCGCGAGCGAAGGGTGGCGGGGGAGTACGGCTTTTACGATCTGATCGACCAGGACGCCGAAGCACGCCAGATCGCCCGGTTTGCCGAGGGACTCGGCCAGGCCCACGACCATGTGCTGGTGCTCGGCATCGGCGGCTCCGCGCTCGGCACGAAAGCGCTGCTCGACGCCCTCAAGCCCGCGGCGTGGAACGAGCTCGACGACGAGGGTCGAGACTTCTTCCCTCGCCTCACCGTGCTGGAGAACGTCGATCCCACGTCGGTGGCGTCGGCGCTCCGACGCATCGACCCGCGCCGAGTGCTCGTGAACGTCGTGAGCAAGTCCGGTGGCACGGCGGAGACGATGGCGCAGTATCTGGTCGTCCGGGCATGGCTGGATACCGCGCTGGGTCCCGCGGCATATCGCCATCTGGTTTTCACGACCGATCCGGCGCGGGGCGCATTGCGCGAGCTGGCGTCCCGCGAAGGCATTGCGACGCTGACGGTCCCGCCCGGTGTCGGCGGCCGCTTCAGCGTGCTGTCGCCCGTGGGACTGCTCCCCGCCGCGCTCGTGGGGATCGACATCGGCGGCCTCCTGGCCGGCGCGCGGGCGGCCGTCGAACAGGCAGCGAATGAGAACCTGCTGGAGAACCCCGCTGCCCTCTACTCCGGCCTCCACTGGGCGGTCGATGCCTGCCTTGGGGCGCGGGTGCACGTCCTCATGCCGTACACCGACCGGCTGAGGCAGCTCGTCGAGTGGTATCGCCAGCCCTGGGCGGAGAGCCTCGGCAAGCGGGTCGACCGGAGGGGCCAGCCGGTGTATGTCGGGCCGACGCCCGTCGGCGCGGTGGGCGCGACCGATCAGCACAGCCAGGTCCAGCTCTTCATGGAAGGTCCCTTCGACAAGGCCATCAGCTTTGTCGTCGTGGACGACCTCGGCGTGGATCTGCCGATCCCCGCGCAGCCGGACCTTCCCGCCGAGCTTGCGTATCTCGCCGGACAGTCGTTGGGGAAGTTGCTCAGGGCCGAATGCGAGGCGACCTCCGCGGCACTTGCCCGCATGGGGCGAATGAATCTCACGCTCCGGTTGCCCGAACTCTCGGCGGCGTCGGTCGGCGAGCTGCTCATGTTCTTCCAGCTCGCCACCGGCTACGCGGGAGCGTGGTACGGCATCGATCCCTTCGACCAGCCGGGCGTGGAGCTCGGCAAGCAGCTGATTTATGCCGCGATGGGGCGTCCGGGGTATGAACCAGCGCCCTCGCCGTCAGACACCGGTGACGAGATCTAGACCTTCACTGGTGGCAGGCCTACATTTTTCGAGGAAGCGCGCGGCGCAGTCTTGCTCGAGGAGAGGACGCTCGCATGTCGGATCCGATTCGCGAAGCGGTCGAGTTGTACGGGGGCGCGGTCACATTGGCCGCCACCGGCGTCGCCGTGCGCGATCCGGCCAAGCTGCGCTCCCCCGCCACCGACCGGCTTGCCTGGCGCGCGGTGTTCGGCTCCGCCGACGAGCGTGAGGCCGCGCGGTGGCTTCTCTGGGAGCTGGGTCAGGCGACCGGCTCACGTCCCGCGTCGATCAACGGGCTGTACCTCGCCCGCGGCCGCGGGGAGTGCGGGGGATTCACCGTGCCCGCCATCAATCTCCGCGCCATGGCCTACGACACGGCGCGCGCCGTCTTCCGGGCGGCCCGCACGGGTCAGGCCGGCGCGATCATTCTCGAGATCGCTCGCTCCGAAATCGCGTACACCGAGCAGCGGCCGGCGGAGTACGTTGCCGTGCTGCTCGCCGCGGCGCTCCGGGAGGGTCACCCGCTCCCTCTCTTCATCCAAGGCGACCACTGTCAGGTCAACCAGAAGAAATACCAGGCCGATCCCGCGGGTGAGGTGGGCGAGGTCAAGAAGCTGATCGCCGAGGAGATCGGCGCCGGCTTCTACAACATCGATGTCGACACCTCGACGCTCGTCGATCTCTCGCACGCCACGCTGGTCGAGCAGCAGCGCCTCAATTACGAGCGGGCGGCCGAGATCACGCAGTTCATCCGCGAGCGGGAACCCCAGGGCGTCACCGTCTCGGTCGGAGCCGAAATCGGCGAGGTGGGCGGCCACAACAGCACGGTCGACGAGCTGCACGCATTCATGAAGGGCTACAAAGCGGCGCTTGCCGGGCTGGGCCGGCACGAAGGGATCAGCAAGATCTCGGTGCAGACGGGGACTTCGCACGGCGGTGTGGTGCTTCCCGACGGGAGCATCGCGGACGTGCAGCTCGACCTCGAGGCCCTGGCCGCCCTCTCGCGGGTGGCGCGCGACACCTACGGGCTCGCCGGGGCGGTGCAACACGGCGCCAGCACCCTCCCATCCAACGCGTTCGGCAATTTCCCCCGCATCGAGACCGCCGAGATCCACCTCGCCACCAACTTCCAGAACATCATCTTCGATCACGCCCGCCTGCCGGCCGCGCTGCGGGCGGACGTCAAGCAATGGCTGGACGAAAACGCGAAGGGTGAGCGGAAGGCGGGCGATTCGGAGGAGCAGTTCTACTACAAGGCGCGCAAGAAGGCGATCGGTCCGTTCAAGCGCGAGTTCTGGAGCCTGCCGGAGGACGTGCGGGCCGCCATCGCCGCCGACCTGGAAGGCACCTTTGCGTTTCTCTTCACTCAACTGAACGTCAATGGCACGGCGGAGCTGATCCGCCGTCACGTCCAGGCGCCGCTCCAGCACCATGCGGCGCTCAAGCCCGCGCTCGTGGCCGCCGAAGACGACCCCGACGCCGGGGAATAGGAGGCAGCATGCGTCGTACCAACCGTCCCGAAGTAGTCTACGTGGAGCGTGGGGGGGACTCGTCCGCCCGGTGGCTGTTCTGGGGTGCCGTGCTCGGAGCCGGACTTGCGCTCCTTTACGCGCCGCGGAGCGGCGAGGAGACCCGCCGTCTTCTACAGCGGAGGCTCTGGAAGCTTCGCGCCATGACCGAAGAGAAACTGGACGAGCTGAGCCAGCAGTTCGGGGGGCGCAAGGCGCCGTTGGCCGACCTGACGGATGATGATGAGGACGAGGAGCTGGAGGAAGAGCCGCTCCCCCGGCCATCCGCGACCCGCGCACCGACCGCGCCGCCGGGCGCCCGGCAGGAGCTCGAGCGCCGCCTCGCGGATGCCCGGGCCCGGCGTC
>CAZFKN010000121.1:0-8141 GCA_964519805.1 uncultured Gemmatimonadaceae bacterium | reverse complement strand
CTCGACTCCAATCCGACCAAGCTGATCGAGATCGTCGAGATCGGGAAGCAGATGCTTATCACCCGGGGATCGCTCACGACGTTCAGCATCGCGAACGACGTGGCGAAGTACTTTGCGATCATCCCGGCCGCCTTTGCCACCACCTACCCGGCCGTGGGCGCGCTCAACATCATGCGGCTCGCGACGCCGCAGAGCGCTATTCTCTCGGCGGTGATCTTCAACGCGCTGATCATCATCGCGCTCATTCCCCTCGCCTTGCGCGGGGTCCGCTATCGTCCGATCGGCGCGGCGGCCCTACTGCAAAACAATCTGCTCATCTACGGCGTGGGCGGCATCATCATTCCGTTCGTCGGGATCAAGGTGATCGACCTGATCCTGGTCGGGCTCCATCTGGCATGAGGTCTTCCATGCGCTCGCTCGTTTGGCCCTCCCTGGCCGCCATGTTGGTCTTCACCGTCCTGACCGGGGCGGTCTATCCGGCCGCCATCACCGTGGTCGCGCGACTGACCTTCCCGAGGCAGGCCGGCGGCAGCCTCATCGTGCGGGACGGCAAGGAGATTGGTTCCTCCCTCCTGGGGCAATACACGGAAGACCCCAAGTACTTCTGGGGTCGCCTGTCCGCGACGTCCCCCGTTCCCGATAACGCGGCCTCGTCAAGCGGCTCCAACCTGGGGCCGTCGAACCCCGCTCTCCACGATGCAGCCAAGGCTCGGGTCACCGCGCTCAGGGCCCTCGACTCGGCCAACACGGCACCGGTCCCGATCGACCTGGCGACTGCGTCCGCAAGCGGGCTGGATCCGCACATCAGCCCCGCTGCAGCCGACTATCAGCTCGTGCGCATCGCCAAGGCCCGGGGGCTGGACACGGCCCGGGTCCGCGCCCTCGTGCTGGCGCACACCGAGGGGCGCCAGTGGGGGATCCTCGGCGAGCCGAGAGTGAATGTGCTCGAGCTGAATCTCGCGCTGGATCAGGGCGGTCCGCCGCGCTGACGTCGGTTGCGGTGTTCGGCGCGGCGGCGGTTGCCGCCATGAGTGCGGGCCCCCCCTGCCTTCCGGAGCGCGCGCTCACCTCCCGCCGGCGAAAACGTTAGCTTGTCCCCCATGGCACGCCGCCCGGACCCGGATGCCTTGCTCGAGCAGGTGCGCGCGGAGGAAGCGCGGGCGCAGCGCGGCCATCTGAAGATTTTCTTCGGTGCGTCGCCCGGCGTCGGCAAGACGTTCTCCATGCTGGAGGCCGCGCGCCTCAAGCGGTCGTCCGGCCTCGACGTCGTTGTCGGGCTGGCGGAGACCCACGGTCGTGAAGAGACGCGGCGCCTGCTGGAGGGCCTCCCGGCCTTGCCCCGCCGCCGCGTGGAGTACCGGGGCACGATCCTGGAGGAGTTCGACCTCGACGGGGCCCTGGCTCGGAAGCCCGGACTCCTCCTGGTCGACGAGCTGGCGCACACCAACGCCCCGGGTGTCCGGCACGCGAAGCGGTGGCAGGACGTAGAGGAGCTGCTCGCCGCGGGCATCGATGTCTGGACCACGCTCAACGTTCAGCATCTCGAGAGCCTGAACGATGTGGTGGCGCAGATCACCGGCGTCGCGATCCGGGAAACCGTCCCCGACTCGATCTTCGATCGGGCGGACGAGGTCGAGCTGGTGGACCTCTCCCCCGACGTGCTCCAGCAGCGGCTGCGCGAGGGCCGGGTCTACGTCCCGGATCAGGCCGCGAATGCGCTCGACCGATTCTTCCGGCTGGGCAATCTCATCGCACTCCGCGAGCTGGCGCTGCGGCGGACCGCCGACCGCGTGGACGCGCAGATGCGCGGCTATATGCGGGCGGAGGGGATCCGGGAGACCTGGCCCGCGGGCGACCGGCTGCTCGTCTGTGTCGGTCCGAATCCCGCCTCCGCGCGCATCATCCGCGCGGCCCGGCGCATGGCGGCCGGCTTGCGCGCGGATTGGGTGGCGGTCTACGTCGAGACGCCGGCCCACACCCGCTTGTCCCGCGCCGACCAGGAGGCGCTGTCGCAGAACCTGCGGCTCGCCGAGCAGCTCGGCGCGCAGGCGGTGACGCTCAGCGGCCACAGCGTGAGCGAAGAGATCCTCGCCTACTCGCGCGACCACAACATCAATCGCATCCTGGTCGGGAAGCCCACCCACCCGCGGTGGCGGGATCGGTTACGCGGGTCGGTCCTGGACGAGCTGGTGCGGGGCAGCGGTGCCATCGACGTGTACGTCATCACCGGCGACACCGACGAGGGCCGGCCCCGCCCGGTCCTCGGCCCGGCGACATCGGCAAAGCTCCGCGATTATCTGGAGGCGATCGCCGCGGTGGCGCTGGCCACGGTCGTGAGCCTCGCGCTCCGCGCGCAACTCCAGAGTACCGACATCGCGATGATCTTCCTGCTGGCGGTGGTCGTCGCGTCGTCGCGGCTGCCCCAGCGCCCGTCACTCCTTGCCTGCTTCTTGAGCATCGCCGCGTTCGACTTCTGCTTCGTGCCCCCGTACTACACCTTCGCCGTGTCGGACGTGCGGTACGTCCTCACGTTTGCCGTGATGCTCGTGATCTCGCTGGTCATGAGCCGCCTGACGACGCGGATCCGGGAACAGGCGGAGGCCGCCAGGGAGCGCGAAGAGCGGACCGGCGCGCTGTACGCGATGACCCGCGAGCTGGCCGCCGAGCGGAAGGTCGCCGACATGGTTCAGACGGGCGCGCGGCATCTGCGCAACACGTTCGGCGGCGACGTACTGTTGTTGACCCTGGGCGCCGACGCGCGGCTGAGGCTCGATCCGGCGTTGGGCGCCGCACCGATGGACGAGAAGGAGTTTTCGATCGCGCTGTGGGTGTTCGATCACGGGCAGTTGGCCGGCGCCGGCACGTCGACGCTGCCCTCGACGGAGTGGCTCTACGTGCCGCTCGTGGCGTCCGGCCGCACGCTGGGCGTGGTCGGCATCCGTGCCCGCGATCCGCGCCGCCTGCAGGAGCCCATACGCCGGCAGCTGCTGGAGACGTTCGCCGGACAGGTCGCGGCGTCGCTCGAGCGGGCTCGCCTTGCGGGCGCCTCACAGCAGGCGAGGCTCGAGACCGAGGCGGAGCGGCTCCGCACCGCCCTGCTCAGCTCCCTCTCCCACGACCTGCGCACGCCCCTCGCCGGCATCGAGGGCGCCGCGTCGAGCCTCCTCCAGGACGGGGGCACCCGCGCGCCCGAGACCCGGCGTGACCTGGCTCAGACGATCGTCGAGGAGTCTCGGCGCATGACGCGCCTCGTCGCCAACCTGCTCGACATGGTGCGGCTGGAGTCGGGCGCGCTCCAGGTCCAGCGCGAGTGGCAGCCCCTGGAGGAAGTCGTGGGCGTGGCGCTGATTCGCCTTGACGAGCGCCTTGCCGGACGGGCCGTAACTACGAAGCTGCCTCCCGACCTGCCGCTCCTCCCGATCGACGGGCTCCTCATCGAGCAGGTGCTGATCAACCTGATCGAGAACGCGCTCAAGTACACGCCCCCCGGCACGCCGATCGACATCTCGGCCGAGCTGGGGCAGCGGGAGGTGATCGTCGAGGTGGCCGACCGGGGCCCGGGGCTCCCGGCCGGTGAGGAAGGCAGGATCTTCGACAAGTTCTATCGCGCCCGCGACCAGGGGCAGGCGGGGGGTGCCGGGCTCGGACTCACGATCTGCCGCGGCATTGTGACCACCCACGGGGGGCGGATCTGGGCGGAGAACCGCCCGGGCGGCGGCACGAGCTTCCGGTTCAGTCTGCCGCTCGGCGGACCGCCGCCGCACCTCCAGCGCGATGACGGCGCCGCGGCATGACCCCGGTGGCCTCCCAATGACTGAGCCTTCTCCCACGGTCCTGGTGATCGAGGACGAGCCGCAGATGCGGCGCTTCCTTCGCTCGGCGCTCGAGGGACACGGATATCGGGTCGTCGAGGTCGGGACCGCCCGCGAGGGACTCGCCCAGGCCGCCGGGCGCAATCCGGACGTGATCCTGCTCGATCTCGGCCTTCCCGATGCCGATGGGCTGGACGTGACTCGTCGCCTCCGCGAGTGGGCCACGACGCCGGTGATCGTGATCTCGGCGCGGGGGCTCGAGACCGACAAGGTCGGTGCGCTCGACGCGGGCGCGGATGACTATCTCACCAAGCCGTTCGGCATCGACGAGCTGCTGGCCCGCATCCGGGTGGCGCTGCGGCACGCGAGCCGATCGCCCGATGACCCGGCTGACCCGGTCTTCACCCAGGGCGATCTCACCGTCGACCTCGCGCGCCGCCAGGTGTTCGCCGCCGGCGTCGAGGTGCACCTGACCCCCACCGAGTACAAGCTCCTGACCCTCCTCGTGCGCCACGCCGGCAAGGTGGTAACCCAGCGCCAAGCGCTGCGGGAGGTCTGGGGGCCGAACTACGCGACCCAGACGCACTATCTCCGCGTGTATATGGCCCAGCTGCGACACAAGCTCGAGCCGGAACCGGCGCGCCCGCGCTTGTTGCTCACCGAGCCCGGCGTCGGCTATCGCCTCAAGGTGGACTGAGCGTCAGCCGCCGCGGGCCGTACCCAGCCGGTCCTGCAGGGCGTCCCCGAGCAGCGTACAACCCACGACCACCAGCACGAGCGCCACGCCCGGCGCGCCGGCGATCCAGGGCGCGTCCATCAGCGCGTCCCGACCCGACGCGATCATGTTGCCCCACGACGGCGCGGGCGGCTGTACGCCGAGCCCGAGAAACGAGAGCCCGGCCTCGAGCAGGATCGCGTTGCCGACGCCGAGTGCGGCGGCGATCACCACCGGCGTGACGAGGTTCGGCAGCAAGTGTCGGGCGAGCAGGCGCCACCGTCCCGAGCCAAGCGCGAGCGCGCTCTCGGCGAAGGGCCGAGCGATGAGGCTGCGCGACTCCGCGTACACCAGCCGCGCGACGGTCATCCATCCGGTGACGCCCAGCACGAGCACGACCAGCGTCACGCTCGGCGCCCAGAGTGCGGCGAGCAGCAGCAGGAGCACGACGCGCGGAACCGCCAGGACGAAATCGGTGAGCGCCAGCAGCAGCGTGGACAAACGCCCGCGCGCCAGGGCGGCGCCGGCGCCCACGCCGACGCCGATCGTCACCGACAGCGCGACCGCGAGCACCCCCACCGCCAGCGAGACTCGGCCGCCGTACGCGAGACGGGTCCACACGTCCCGGCCCAGTGCGTCCGTCCCCAGCGGGTGGAAGGCGCCGAGGCGGTCGGTGCTGCCGGGCGGGAGCAGGCGGGTCGCGACCACGTCGCGCTGCGCCGCGGGATCGGCGGTCGTTACCAGCGGGGCGAGCAGCGTCATCAGGATGACGCCGGCCAGGAGCACCGTGCCGAGCATCACGCGCCCGTCCCGGGCCGGTGACGGCTCACGCCGCATGCGCCAACCGGACCCTCGGGTCCGCCCAGCCGGTCAGGAGCTCCGCGAGCAGGTTGCCCGTGACCACCAGCGCCGCGCTCACCGCCGCGCCCGCCAGCACGACGGGGTAGTCCCGCGCCTGCACCGCCTCCACCAGGACCCGGCCCACGCCGGGCCAGGCGAAGATCGCCTCGACGAACACCGCGCCGGAGAACACGGCCGGCAGCGATAGCCCCAGCAGCGTGATCACCGGGATCAATGCGTTGCGGAGGGCATGGCCGATCAGCACGCGACGAGCGCTAAGGCCCTTGGCCTCGGCCGTAACCAGAAACAGGCTGCCGCGGAGGTCCAGCATGGCGCCCCGAACGAATCGCGCGACGCCGCCGACGCCGATGATCGTGAGCGTTGCCACGGGCAGCGCGAGATGCCGCACCGCGTCCACCACGCGGGCACCGGGTGTGAGGAACTCGGCATCGAGCCCGGCCGCGCCGAACGCCGGGAGCAGCCGGAGCCGGTAGGTGAAGAGCATCACCAGCATCAGACCAAGCCAGTACGCCGGCAACGCGAACAACGTGACGCTGGCCGCGGAGAGGGCGGTGTCCAGTCGCGTGCCACCGACGCCCGCCTGCGCCGCGCCGATGGCGATGCCCAAGGCGTAGCTCAACAGCAGCGAGAGCAGGACGAGGCGCGCCGTCGCCGGCCACGCCTCGCCCAGCATCGCGCGAACCGGCCGGCCGGTCACGATGCTCGTGCCCCAGTCGCCGCGTGCGAAGCGCGCGAGCCACACCGAGTACTGGACGGGGAGGGGGCGATCCAGTCCCAGGACACGTCGCTGCTCCGCCACCTGGGCCGGCGTCGCCGCGGTGCCGACGAGCAGCGCCGCCGGGTCCCCGGGCGCCACATGCAGCAGGAGGAACACGAGCGTCACCACGCCCCACACGACGGCGGCGCCCGCCACCGCGCGAATGACCAGGGGACGGAGCATGGCGGAATGTCGTCCGGTTCACACTTCCCGGCAATTCGGGGTAGAATGCGCTGGTGAGCCGGCCGCTCTCCTGGACCCTCGGTTTCCTTCTCGGCCTCGGCGCCTGCGGGCCCGCGCAGGATCGCGGCGCCACCGTGCTCTACGCCTCCGGCGCCGATCTCCAGAGCATCAATCCGTTGCTCACCGTCCACCCGTTCGCGCGCCAGGTGCAGCGCTTCGTGCTGCTCACCACGCTCGCGCGTTACGACAGCGCGCTGGTTCCCCAGCCGTACCTCGCCCGGGACTGGAGCTGGTCGGCGGACAAGCGGACGCTCCACCTGCGGCTCGTGCAGGGGGTCCGCTGGGACGATGGAGCACCGACCACCGCGCGCGACGTCCGCTGGACGCTCGACGCGGCCCGCGACCCGATCGTCGGCTACCCGCGGCTCGGGGACCTCGCCGATCTCGATTCCGTGCTGGCACCCGACGACTCCACCGTGGTGCTCGGGTTCTGTACTCCGCAGGCAGGCCTTCCCGATGTCCTCACCGACCTCGCCATCCTCCCGGCGCACCTGCTCGACTCGGTACCACGGGAGTCGCTCCGCAGGGCCGAGTGGAATCAGCGGCCGGTGGGCAACGGGCCGTTCCGTTTCGTGCGCCACGAACCGAACCGCCGCTGGGTGTTCGCGGCCAACACCGACTTTCCCGCAGCGTTGGGAGGGCCGCCTAGCGTCGCGCGCCTCGTGATTGCCGTGGTGGATGAGCCGGTGACCAAGCTCGCGGCGCTGGTCGATGGCGAGCTCGATTTCGCGGGAATTCAGCCGGCCCACGCGGCCTATGTCCGGCGCGATCCGCGGCTCCAGGTGCTCGACTATCCGCTGCTCTTCACCTACGGCCTCGTCTTCAATCTGCGCCGCGCACCCCTCGACCGCGTGGATATCCGCCGGAGGATCTCCAACGCGCTCGACCGGCGCGAGCTGGTCGAGGGCTACGTCTACGGCTATGGGACGCCGGCCACCGGTCCGGTGCCTCCCGGCATCGCGCTCCGGCCGGCGGCGTCCCGCCCCGGCCCGGAGCGCACGCTCGAGCTGCTCACGGTGGGCAGCGGCGAAGGGGCCCTCGAGCAGATGGTACAGGCCCAGCTCGCCCGCGCCGGTTTCCACGTCACCATCCGGCAGCTCGAGCTGTCGGCCCTTCTTGATCGGCTGTACGGTCCCGCTCACGACTTCGACGCGGCGATCCTCGGTATTCCGGGTGATCTCGGCCTCGGATATCTTGGCCCTCTCGCCTCGCTCGCCGGGATCCGCGCACCGCGCGACGCGGCGGCGGCGGAGCAGATGTTCGCCGATTCCGTGCCGGTCGCTTTCCTCTATCACGCGCGGGGACTCCAGGGGATGAACCGCAGGGTGCATGGCGTGCGGATGGACGTGCGGGGCGAGCTGGTGACCGTGCACGATTGGCGGGTCGAACCGTGATGCGGCACGCCCGAGCCACGGCACCGGTGCGCCTGGATTTCGCCGGTGGCTGGACCGACGTGCCGCCCTTTTCGGCCCGGGAGGGCGGCGCGGTCGTGAGCGCGGCGATCGCGCTCCTGGCCGAAGCCGAAGTCCTGCCCGGTGGAGCCGGCGTCACCCTGGTCGCGGAAGACATTGGAGAAACGCTCCGGTTCGAGGGGCACGAGGCGCCTGCGGGTGCCGGCGGGCTCGCGCTGCATCGAGCGGCGCTCCGACTCGCCCGGCCCGATTGCCCGCTCTGTCTGCGCACGCACTGCGCCGCACCCGCCGGTTCCGGGCTCGGCAGCTCCGGCGCGCTCGACGTGGCGCTCGTCGCCGCG
>CAZFKN010000120.1:0-8270 GCA_964519805.1 uncultured Gemmatimonadaceae bacterium | reverse complement strand
ACTACCGACCTCACGCTTATCAGGCGTGCGCTCTAACCACCTGAGCTACGGGCCCGGCTGGACGCGGAGGATAGCCAGCCGTCCCTGCGATTGGCAAGCGTCACGCCCGAGCCGCCGGCCGGGCCCTCAGCGCAGGTCTTCCTCTTCCTCGAACTCGTCCAGATCGTCCAGGTCCTCGTCGTCCAGGTCCTCGTCGTCCAGGTCCTCGTCGTCGTCCAGCTCGTCGTCCTCCTCGTCCTCGTCGTCGAAGGTGAACGCGTCATCGTCGAGGTCTTCTTCGTCCTCGTCGAACCGACGGCGCATCTCGAGAGCCTCCACCGACGTCTCCCAGGCCAACATTGTATCCTCCACCGCGCGTGAGGGTGGGAACCCGGCGTCCTAGGACGCGTCCGCCACCCGGGCGGCCCGGGCGGCCTTCTTGCGATCGCTCGCCTGGAGCACGCGCTTCCGAAGCCGGATGCTCTTGGGCGTGACCTCGATCAGCTCGTCTTCCTCGATGTACTCGAGGGCATACTCGAGGGTGATCTCGCGGGGCGGCTCGAGCAGGATGTTCTCGTCCGAGCCGGACGCCCGCATGTTCGTGAGCTTCTTTTCCTTCGTGACGTTGACGTCCATGTCGCCCGGGCGGGAGCTTTCGCCCGCGATCATGCCCTCGTACACCAGGTCGCCCGGCGCCACGAACATCTGCGCCCGCTCCTGGAGGTTGCCGAGCGCGTAGGCGACGACCGTGCCCTCCCGATCCGCCACCATGACGCCCCGCTTCCGGCCCGCCAGCGGCCCCGCCCACGGCCCGTAGTCGAGGAAGCGATGATGCATCATCCCCATGCCACGGGTATCGGTCAAAAACTCCGATCGGTAGCCGAAGAGCCCGCGCGCCGGGATCCGGAAGGTGAGCCGCACGGTCCCCTGCCCCGGATTTTTCATTTCCGTGAGCTCGGAGCGGCGCGGGCCCAGCTTCTCCATGACGACGCCCATGTAGTCCTCTGGCACATCGATGGTCAGCTCCTCGTACGGCTCCAGCCGCTCGCCGTCGGGGCCGAGCTTGGTGATCACCCGCGGACGGGAGACCTGGAACTCGTATCCTTCCCGGCGCATCGTCTCCATCAGGATGCCCAGGTGCAGCTCGCCTCGACCGGAGACGGTGTGCGTGTCCGGGCTGTCGGTGGGCTCGACCTTGAGCGCGACGTTGCGCTCCAGCTCCTTGAACAGCCGGTCGCGCAGCTGACGGCTGGTGACGTACTTGCCGTCGCGCCCCGCGAACGGGCCGTTGTTCACAATGAAGTCGGCGGAGATCGTCGGCTCTTCCACGGCGATACCCGCCAGCCGCTCGGGGTGTTCCACTGCCGTGAAAGTCTTCCCGATCTCGATCGTCTCGAAGCCGGAGAGCGCGACGATGTCGCCGGCCGGCACTTCGTTCACCTCGACCCGGTGGAGCCCGTCGAAGGTGTAGAGCCGAGTCACCCGGTTCCGCTCGAAGGGCTCGTCCGTCACCATGCCCGGCTCGCCCAGCGGGAGCAGCGCGACTTCGTCGCCCACCCTCACCCGCCCCCGCTCGATGCGACCGATCGCGATCCGCCCGATGAAATTCGAGAAGTCGAGCGTGGAGACCAGCATCTGGAACGGGCCGGCCGGGTCACCCTTGGGCTCCGGGACGTGGTCCAGAATGGCCTGGAACAGCGGCGTGAGATCGGTGCCCGGCTTGGCCAGGTCCATGGTGGCCGTGCCGGCCCGACTCGACGTATAGAGGAAAGGCGCGTCCAGCTGGTCGTGGGTGGCCTCGAGGTCGATGAAGAGGCCGAGCACCTCGTCGTGCACCCGGAGCGGCTCGGCGTCGGCGCGATCGATCTTGTTGATGGCGACGATCGGCTTCAAGCCCAGCGCGAGCGCCTTCCGCGTGACGAACCGGGTTTGCGGCATCGGTCCCTCGGCGGCGTCCACCAGGATCAGCACGCCGTCCACCATCCGCAGAATGCGCTCGACCTCACCGCCGAAATCCGCGTGGCCGGGAGTGTCCACGATGTTGATCTTGGTGCCGTGCCAGTTCACGGCGGTGTTCTTGGCGAGGATCGTGATGCCGCGCTCGCGCTCGAGCGGGTTGGAGTCCATCACTCGCTCCTCCACCTGCTGGTTGGCGCGGAACGCGCCCGCCTGGCGGAGCATCTTGTCGACCAGCGTCGTCTTGCCGTGGTCGACGTGGGCGATGATGGCGAGATTGCGAATCACGACGTCTGCGTCCGGGCCTGGGACCAAAAAAACGCATGAAGCCCGGTCAACCGGGCCACCGCGGGGCATATATAGACGGCCCCGCTCCGAGCCGCAAGAGACGGTAAAGAGACGGTAAGAGGTAAGAGGTAAGAGGTAAGAGGTGAGAGCTGAGAGGGGCCGTCGCCCAGCCCCTCTTACCTCTTACCTCTCACCGCTTACGGGTGGGGATGGGGGTGCGGATGGGAGTGGGCGTGGGCATGGGTGGGGGCGGTCGGGCTCGGCTCCACGCATCCGTCCTCGACCTCGAGCTGGATCGTGACGTGACCGATGCCCATCCCGGCCATCTGCGTGCGGATGCCCTCGAGCACCCCCGGGTGCGCGCCGAGGTGGGGCACCACCGCATGGCCGCTCATGGCCACCATCCCGCTGGTGACCGTCCAGACGTGGAGATCGTGGACGGCCGTCACCCCTCCGACGCCCAGCATCCTCCGCTGCACCTCTTCCATCGAGACGGTCTCGGGGACGGCTTCCAGCAGGATGTCGGTGCTCTCCCGAACCAGCCGCCAGGCGCCGATCAGGATCAGGAGCGAGATGGCGATCGAAATGATCGGGTCGGCCAGGGTCCAGCCGGTGAAGGCGATGATCGCGGCGGCGGCGATCGCCCCCAACGAGCCCAGGACGTCCCCCAGAATGTGGAGGTAAGCGCCTCGGGTGTTGAGGCTGTGCCCGTGGGCTCCGTGGAGGATTCCCAGGCTCACCAGATTGACCACCAGGCCGGACACGGCCACCGTCAGGAACAGCCCGGTCTTGATCGCGTGCGGCTCGTGCAGGCGGTGCATCGCCTCGACGACGATCCAGCCGGCGATCCCGAACAGCGCGGCCCCGTTCACCAGGGCGGCCAGGATCTCGTAGCGCTGATAACCGTAAGTCTTGGCGTCGTCGGCCGGACGGCGGGCAATCCAGGCCGTAAGGAGCGACAGCGAGAGCGCACCGACGTCGGTCAGCATGTGCCCCGCGTCGGCCAGCAGCGCGAGCGACCCTGCCACCCATCCGCCGATCGCCTCGACCACCATGAACGCGGCCGTGAGGCCGAGCACCCACCAGAGGCGCCGGTGGGCAGTGGAGGCGGCCGGCTGGTGGGCGGAGCCGAACTGGCGGCAGTCGCGGTCAGAGGCTGGACGAGCAGGAAGCGAGGCGCTGCTGGTCATGGATGAAACCTAGCGTTCCACGGCGGTCACTGGCCAACCCCCTGTCCCCCACCCTCCGTCCTCACCCGCACCGCCTCCCCATGTCCGAACAGCCCCTCGGCCTCGGCCAGAGCGCGGATGGCGACCGCGTCGGCGGCCAGCCGTTCCCGGCTGTAGCGGATGAGGCTCGTTCGTTTGATGAAATCGTAGACGCCGAGCGGCGACCCGAAGCGCGCCGTCCCCGCGGTCGGCAGCACATGGCTCGGACCGGCGAGGTAGTCGCCCACCGGCTCGGGCGTGCGGTCGCCGAGGAAGATGGCCCCGGCATGCCGGACGCCGGCGGCCACGCGTTCGGCTCCCTCGGCCAGGATCTCGAGGTGCTCCGGCGCGCGCAGATTCACGACCTCGATCCCCTCGCGCAGCGAGGGCACCACGACCAGGAGACCGTTGCGTGACAGCGAGACCCGCGCGATGTCGGCCCGCGGCGCGGTGGTGAGGGCGGCCTCGAGCGCCTCGGGGAGCGCGTCAGCCAGCGCCTCATCGCTGGTGACGCACCACGCGGAGGCATCCTCGTCGTGCTCGGCCTGCGCGATCAGATCCGCCGCTACCCACTCGGGGCGGGCGCTTTCGTCGGCCAGGACCAGCACCTCGGTCGGTCCCGCGATCATGTCGATCCCGACCTGCCCCGCGACCTGGCGCTTGGCCTCCGCCACCCAGCGGTTGCCGGGGCCCACGACCTTGTCCACCCTGGGAACGGTCGCCGTGCCGTAGGCGAGAGCGGCGATCGCCTGGGCGCCTCCGATGCGGAAGATCCGGGTGACGCCCGACAGCGCGCAGGCAGCGAGTACCGGATCGGTCACACCGCCGGGCGGCACGACCGCGATCACCTCCCGCACGCCGGCCACGATCGCCGGGACCGCGTTCATCACCACCGAGCTGGGATACGACGCCTTGCCGCCGGGGACGTACACCCCGACCCGGTCGAGCGGCGTGACCTTCATGCCGAGGAGCGTGCCGTCGGCCTCGGTGACGCGGAACCCGGAGTCGCGCTGGCGTTCGTGATAGCCCCGGACTCGATCCACGGCGAGCGCCAGGGCGGAGCGGACGGCGGACGGGGTCCGGTCGAGCGCTTCCTGCCAGCTACTCGGCTTCAGCTCCCAATCGGCGGGCGGGAGATCGACGCGGTCGAAGGTCCAGGTATACTCCCGGATGGCCTCATCCCCCCGGAGGCGGACGGCCTCGAGGATCTTGAACACTTGTTCGCGGGTGTCGCGGTCGGCACCGGCCGGCTGGGGCAGGAGCGGCAGCAGCCGGTCAAAGGGTGGAACGTGCAGCCGACGGATCACGGGAGACTCGCGCTAAGCTCGCTTGGGTAATAGACTTATAACGAACATGGAGCCTACCCCGACGACTTCGCCGACGATCGGCGTCACCGCCGTGATCGTGTTGGTTCTCGCCAACGCGTTCTTCGTGGCGGCCGAGTTTGCGCTGGTCCGGTCGCGGATGACCAGGCTGGACGAGCTGATCCGGAATGGGGATCGCAAAGCTATCCTCGCCCGTCGGGCCATTCAATCACTAACGCGCTCCATCTCCGCCACGCAGCTCGGGATCACCCTGGCTTCGCTGGGACTCGGCTGGATCGGCGAGCCGGCGGTCGCATTCTGGGTCCGGGACTGGTTCCAGTGGTTGCCGCCGGTCGTCGCCGGGATCGCCACGCACACGGTGGCGACCATCATCGCGCTGGCGCTGATCACCTATGTCACGATCATCTGGGGCGAGCTGTTGCCCAAGGCGTTCGCGTTGTCGCACGCGGAAACGGTGGCCGGCTGGACCGCGGGGCCGCTCCTGGCGTTTGCCTGGGTCATGGCCGGGCCGATCGCCATCCTCAAGGGCACGTCGAACTGGCTGCTCAACCGCATGGGCATCAATCCACCGGGAGAGCAGGAACAGGTCCACTCGCCGGAGGAGATCCGGATGCTGGTCGAGCAGAGCGAGGAGGGCGGCAGCATGCTCAAACAGGACGCCCGGCTCCTGGAGGGGGTGTTCGAGTTCAGCGAGAAGACCGCCCAGGAGGTGATGACACCCCGGACGGAGATGATTGCGCTCCCGGCCGCGCTCACGGTGGAACAAGCGGCGGACGAGGTGGCGCGGGCGCGGCGGAGCCGTTACCCGGTGTACATCGAATCGCTGGACGAGATCGTCGGTGTGGTCCACGCCAAGGACATTCTCGGCGCCGTGCGAGCCAGGCCGGGGGAGACGCTGCGGGCGATCATGCGGCCGCCGCTCTTCGTGCCCGGCACCCGGGAGGTGGAGGACGTGCTCGCCGACATGAAGCGGCTGAAGGTGCATCTGGCCGTGGTGCTCGACGAATACGGGGGGACGGCGGGGCTGGTGACGATGGAGGACCTGCTCGAGGAGATCGTCGGGCCGATCTACGACGAGTACGATCCCCAGGAGCGCGGGCGCCCGGCGGCGCCGGGAGGAACCGTGCTGGACGGGGCGATGCCGATCACCGAGTTCAACTCCGAGTATGACGCGGACCTGAGCGACGCGGACTACACGACCCTCGGGGGGTATCTGTTCGGGCAGCTCGGCCGGTTGCCCAAGGTCGGCGACCGGGTGGTGGTGGGGCCGTTTACCTTCGAGATCCTGGAGATGGAGGGACGGAGGGTGAAGGCCATTCGACTGCACCAGGCCAAAGCTGAAGGGGTAAACAGTAAACAGTGAACAGTGAACAGGGGGACAAGTCACTCGGCTAGCTTCGGAGGGTGCGGCGGCCCTTGAGAAGACCGAGGATCAGGCGTTGACTCAGCCTGTTGTTCTCCAGTACGGGCGCGACGACGGCTGAGTCGGCGATATTCGCTTCCACGAGCAAGCTGAGCAGCTCGCCCGTTTCGACGGCCGACCCGTAAGCGACAGCGAGATGCCGGGTGAAGGTCGGTGAACTGCCGAACGTGTAGCCCTCCGAGATGTTGAGCTGCACCGAGAGCGACGCCCGTTGTAGCTGAAAGAAGAGCGCCGAGGCATACGGCTTCCACGCGGTCCGCGCCAGCCCAATGACGGCCAGCGTAACCTGCTGCGCCGCCTGCCATGCCTTGAGAGAGGTGTGATCCCGCATCGGCGGGGCAAGCTCACCTCGCCGACGGGCGGCGCCAGAACCAATCCAGCGCAGGGAACATCGGCCTTCCGCGATGCCCCCTGTTCACTGTTCACTGTTCACTGTTCACTGTTCACTGTTCACTGTTCACTGTTCACCCAAGAGCGATGCCTCCCCTGTCCACCACCGCCACCCCGCCCGGCGCCCTGGATCTCTCCGGGCCCGCCGTCGTTCGCCGCCGAGCGCTCCAGCGCGCGACGATGGACGTGCTGGGTCGCGCGGGGTACGGGGAGCTGAGCCCGCCGACCTTCGAGTACGAGGAGGTGTTCCGCCGCGCGGGGGGGGCGGAGGTGGCCGAGAAGCTGATCCGGTTCGTGGACCTGGATGGCCGGATTCTGGCTCTCCGATACGACTTCACCTCGAGCATCGCCCGGATGGCGGCGACGACGTTCGCCGACGCGCCGAGGCCGCTGCGGCTCTGCTACACGGGCCCGGTCTACCGGCAGGAGCCCGAGCGGGGCCGCGCGCGTGAGACCCTCCAGGTCGGCGCCGAGCTGCTGGGCCAGGGCGACCTCGCGGCAGACGTGGAGATCGTGCGGCTCACGCTGGCGCTGGCCAAGGCGGCGGGCGCGCAGGACTTTCAACTCAACATCGGCCATGCGGGGGTGCTCGCCGGAGGCCTCACCGCACTCGGCGAGGAGCTGCGGGCCGACGTGCGGCGCTGGATCGATCGGAAGGATCGCGGCAGTCTCGCGCGCGCGCTCGAAGGTGCACCGGCGGGCGCCCGGGCGCTGCTGGATCTGCCGTTCGTGATGGGCCGCCGCGAGGCGCTGAGCGCGGCGCTTCGCGGGGCGCCCGAGAGCGCCTGTCCGGCGCTCGTGCATCTCACGGCGCTCGACGACGCGCTCTCGACCGGCGAGCGCGCGCACCTGGTGTACGATCTGGGCGAGGTGCGCGGGCTGGATTACTACACCGGCATCCACTTCGAGCTGTTCGTTGCGGGCGCCGGGCGCGCCGCCGGCTCCGGCGGCCGCTACGACGATCTGATGGGGCGGTTCGGCCGGGCCATGCCCGCGGTCGGCGTCGCGCTGGACCTCGACACGCTCGCGGAGCTCCCCGGGTGAGCCGGCTGCGGATCGCGCTCGCGAAGGGACGGCTTTATGAGCCATCGATCGAGCGGTTCCGGGCCGCCGGCGTCGAGCTGCAAGGCGACCCGGGTCGGCGCCTGCTGCTGCCGTCGAGCGAGCGGGGGATCGAATTTCTCGTGGTGAAGCCAGCGGACGTGCCGGTGTATGTCGAGGCCGGCGCGGCGGACCTGGGCGTCACCGGGACGGATGTGCTGAGGGAGACCGGGGCCGACGTGCTGGAGCCGCTCGAGCTGGGGTTCGGGCGCTGCCGCCTCGTGGTGGCCGCGCCCGCGGGACAGCCCTACCCCGCCATCTCCGGCGGCGTGACCCCCCGCGTCGCCACCAAGTATCCCCGTCTCACCCGGCAGCACTTCGGGGCGCGCGGACGTCCGGTCGACATCGTGCACGTCGGCGGATCGGTGGAGGTCGCCCCGTTACTCAATCTGTCGCACTGGATCGTGGACCTGGTGGACACCGGGAACACCCTGCGGGAGAACGGGCTGGCCGAGCGGGAGACGATCCTCGAGGTGCAGGCCGTGTTGGTGGCGAACCGGGCGAGCCAGAAGCTCAAGCTGGAGAGGTATCTCGAGCTGATGCGACGTCTCGAGGCCGGCGCGACGTAGGAGGCGGGCATCACCCGCGCTGCGACGACAA
>CAZFKN010000119.1:0-8302 GCA_964519805.1 uncultured Gemmatimonadaceae bacterium | reverse complement strand
AGAGCGCGGCCCCAGTTGATCCTCGGCATTCCCGCCTCCTGCCACTCTGCGCAAGTCAGCGCCCGACGACCCACCACCCAGCACGGCGAATCGCCGGCGCCTAACTAGTATTAGGCTGCGAGCCGAACCAGCCCTTCGCAGCCTAATGCGGTTTGTTGGTCTCCGTTCCTGGAAAACTGCGGCGAGACGACCAGCAAGACCAGGGTTCTTGCACCCCTTATAGGCGGCTCACGGTTCCGCCACGAGCGCCTCCACTTCCAACCCCAGCAGGGTGGTCCGGGTGAGGAGGGCCTCGGCCACGCGGCGGATCGGGCCCCAGTGCGTGGTCACGAACTGGCTAGCCCGCGCAGCCACGAGCGCCGTTGGTCGCCCGGCCGCGGCACAGGAGGCGGCCACGGCACAGACGTCGGGGTGCTCGGCCCCAGGGTCCCACCCCGCCGCCGCCGCGCCCAGGAAGCGTAGGTGCGCAGCGAGACCAGCGGCCGCGATCACGGCCTCATGCAACGGATGGGCGCCGCACACGCGCGTGTACCCTCGCGTCCAGTACACCGTCGGCGCCACCGGCCCATAGACCGTCACCCCGCGCGTGCTGGGGTCCTTGGTGAGCCGCGCTGCCAGGCCGGGATCGACCGTCACCCGCTCGACCCGGGCACCGAAGTGCATCGCCGCCACCGCATGCCCCGCCTCGTGGTATGCGACCCCCGGCCGCTCGAAAGCCGTGTGCGCGTTCGCGTACACCGCTTCGCGGGCCAGCCACGCCTCGGCATCCGCGGGCGGCGCCCAGCGGAAGACGAGGTGCTCGGTGCTGAGCTTGGGGTCCCGAGCGCCGGGCGGGAGGTTTACCACCCAGCACCGAGGATACAACGCGCGCCACGAGAGCGAGGGCCCCCCGTAGCCCGTTTCCTCCTCGAGTTCGCGATGCGCCGCCTCCCACGGGCTCTCGCCCGGCTCGGTGTCGCCGATGGTGCCCTGGACGGGCTCCCATTGGGTCGGGCGATCCGCGCGCTGTAGCAGGAGCAAGCATCCCGCGGCATCGAGGACCACGACGCGCACATGGCCTGCGCCCAGACCCGTGACGGTCGTGATCGGGAGGACGGGGGCTGGGCTCACGGGGATCGCCTCGCGTCGGGCAACGTCAGCGCGATTCCTGGAACCGTCTTCATCGCTCCTCACTGCTCCACCGCCGTTCGTGGCGCTCGTGCCCGCAGCAGCGGCACGTGAAGCTCCGGAAGTCTTTCCCCGAGCCCCATTCGTCCCACTCTACGGACTGGCACCGCTTACAGACCTCACCTTCCCCCGCCGCTCGGGTCAACCTCGGCAAGCTCTCCGGGCCCACCGAGAACACGGAGCCCGTAAAGCCTCTCCAGGTGGGCAGCCGGCGCGGGTCGGCGCTCACGCGCCCTCCCAGCGGCCCTCACGCGTCGCGCTCCACCCGCGTCGCCCCATGCTGCCGCTCGCGCGACTCCGCTTGCAGGCACCGAAACCCCACGTCGCAGGCCTTGATCAGCGTCGCCACAACAGAGAACGGGAGTTTTCCCTCGGCGCCCCAGCGCAAGAGCTGGCTCGTGGCTTCACGCACGTGCGCGAAGGAGTCGAGCGGCGGCAACAGGCGCGCGACCTCCGCCTCCGTCGGGCCCGCGCTCCCGAGCGCCTCCAGCAGATCCCCCAAGCCCCGGCTACTCACGCGGCCCCTCCGGCAACGGCGGCGCTCCACTCTCAGGCGGCTCGGGCTCGTCCGTCGCCGCTTGTGGCTCAGACACCGTCTTGAGGTGCTCGATGAGTTCCTCGTTACTCATGCCGCGCAGTTTCGCGCGCCGCTCCGCATCGGTGTCGCGCACGACCGTGACCGTGGGCATTCCCCACGCCCGGTTCGCGACCAGCTCCCACGCATCCAGCCGCAACCGCTCGAGTTTGAAAAACAACTCGGCGTTGACGGTGAGGAGCGCCCGCAACTCGCTCGGGTCGAGCGTGGCGAGGATCTCCTCGGGAACGGTCTGTTCGCTCAGCCACTTCATCCGCTCGATCCAGGCCAAGCTCCCCTCGCCCTTCTTCCGGCCCAGCCCGGGCTTCGCCCCCGTCACCCGCCTTGGGTCGTAGCCCGGCAGAAAGCGTCCCTTACCGCTCATCTCACTCCTCCTCGCAATGGCCAAGTCCCGGCCAAGTCGCCCTCCCTCCCCCCATGATCTTCGGTGTGCAGCGGCCTCCGAAGCCGCCGCGCCCGCCCTCCCCCCGGGGTGGCCCCTCCACGTTACCCTGGGCCAATCGCGGCCTCGCGCCTTTCTTCCCACCCTTCTCAACTATCTCTCTCTCTCAACCCCTTCTCTCCCTCAACTGCCAACCTTCCCCGGATACCGTCTTTCGTCTTTCGTCTCTATCCACGATATCCACGCCCCACGGATACGCCTCAGGCGAAGTGTGTGAGGGCCGCGAGGTTGCGCTCAGGCAGTGGCACCACGTCGGTGGCCATAGTGGCCACTCTAAGCCGCCGCTCTCCTTCGTAAGTGGCGGCATAGGGGTGGCCACCTTGAGCACATTTGGCCGCGATAAGCGCGTCCAACTGCGCGGCGAACGCTTGGACATCGTCGTCAGGCAGGCGGCGGCACTGCTGCGCCGGGTACCGTCCGTCCTCGGTTGGGTGGAGCGCGGGCAGGAGCCGTCCATCCTCCCGGGGGAGGCGTAGCTCGGGCATCGTGGGCATCCACTCGGCCACGCGCCCCCGCCCCAGGTCGCGCTTCTGGAGCAGCCCAAAGGCCGCGAGCGCGCGGCGGCCCCGCTCGACGGCCGCGCGCTCGACGCCCAGGCGCAACCCCAACACCCCGGCACTGTAGCTGGCGCCACGTCCGTTCGAGAGCCCACGCTGTTCGCTGTAGATCAGCTTCTCAAGCGCCGACAGGGAGGTCGAGGCGTAGACGACGCGGACCCGCACCCAGGGGATGCGCTCGCCGCGCCACCGGCCCGCTGGCTTGGTTCTCACGTGGCGTCCTCGGGCGGCGCGGGCAGCGGCACACCGCGCTCCAGGCCCGGCTGGCTCCCGTCGAAGGCGGGTGGCGGCATGGGCTCGACGGTGGGCGCGACGGTGGGCGCGACGGTGGGCGCGGGGACGACGGGCGCGGTCACGCCGACCTCCCGCTCGGCCGCCGCAGCCGCTCGATCTCGCGCAAGACGTCGAGCCACCCGTAGCGCCGTAGCTTCAGACCGAAGGGCACCGCGATACGGCAAAAAATCCGGCGGACCTCCCGGGGCCGAAGGCCGAGGCGCTCGCCCACCTGGCGGTCGCAGAGGAACGGCCCCGGATCGTTCGGAACGCCCCCGGGGGTGCCCAGACCGGGCACCGGCCGCTGGGGAGCGGGCCGACGTTTACGCACCGCCCGCTCCCTCGCGTAGGCGCGCGACTTCGGTACGGAGGAGCCGGAGCACCACGGTCTCCACATCCTCGTGGCCACTGAGCCGCCGGACGAGGCCGAGGAACTCCAGGCGACGGGCGCGCGAGCCCCAACGCAACAGCGTGTCGTAGCACACGCGGTAGGGTGGGCCCACCGACCGGCGGCGCCCGAACACGGTGCGCCTGTTCCACCAGAGGCGTCCGGGGGCGTTACACATCTGCGCCGCGTTGTACACGGCCCAACTGGCTAAGTCGTCCACGCCGGCGCGCGTGAACTCCTCGCCCTCCGTGCACGCCACCTTGTACGCTCGCCGGAGCGCGATCTCCTCCAGCGTGTATCCCCACCGCTGCCACCGCCGGGCCGTCCGACCGGCAATCCCGCTCTGCCGCAACGCCTGCTCGTAGGGCGAACAACCTCTGGCCAGCCCAGCCGGAGGTTGGAGATCGCGCCGGGCGCCAGGCGACCGCTCGAGCTGGAGCAACAAGACGCCGGCGCGGTGTGCGGCCAGGATGCCGACGAGGGCGACCTTGTTCTGGACGGCGAGGCTCTTCCGCTCGCGTTTTGCGTACAGCCGAAGCGCCTCGGACTCGGCGGCGATGCCTTTCAACTCCCCCACGGTGGTGGCGACGACGAGGCGCTGCTCCAGCGGGCCGACGAGCGCGACCGTGGTCATGGCCACCGCCGCTCTGAGCGAGGCGCCCGCTCGCCGCAGCAAAGCTCCGATGTGTAATCCCGGCACCTGCCGTCCTCGCGCCGCAGTACCCATATCAGGCGGCCGCAGTTGGGGCACCGCTCGATTTGCCAGTCCGCGGACTGGCGAACGCGGTAACTGTCCAGTACCGTCGTCGTGACGACGGTGGCGACGTTCGTCATCTTTACCTCCCCTGGTTGAGCGCCCGGGTTCGTGCCCGGGCGTGCTTTTTTTTTGCGTTACATCTCCATGCCGATCAAACGAGGGTTGCCGGAGCGGGCGAACTTCCCGACGCACCTTCGGCATAGCGCGCCCGTGCGGCGACGGTGTGGCCCACTCGCCGCTCGCACGACCCCGGCCCCACGCTTTACTCGCTCTCCACCGAGCGCGCCCCAGCCCCCGGATGCATTTCGCCCGTGCTGCTCGCGCTCGGCGAATGCACCACCATCGACCCATCGCCGGCGCCGATGTTCTCGTTAGGCTGGTTGCCCGCTGGCGCCGAACCACGCTGGTGATCCGGCCCGGCGGGAACCGAGGTCTGCCGGTGGAGCACCTGTGGATCGACCAGGTTCAGCGTCCCGCCTAGAGTCCCGGTGTAGCTCTTGCTCATGTCATCCATCGTGTCGTTCATCATGCACTCCGTGGTGATGTTCGCCGCGATGTTCGCGGCGTGGTTCGCCGCCACCCCGATGGCGGCTATGGGTCAGACTCTCATCTCACCGAGCTTGCGCGCCCCATCGGCGACCTGCTGCCGGATCACATGCAGCGACTCATCGCGTATCGACTCGGCGGCGCGACCTGTGAGCCTTTGCTCCACGCTCCCGATGGTCGTGGCGAGCGCCCGGAGGCCTTCGACCACAAGCGCGACGCGCGGGAGGAGATGGGAAAGCTCGACCGCCCCGCGCTCGAACTGCTCGCGTAACTCGCGGGCTTGCTGCTCCAGCTTACGGCGTGCGAACCACGAGGACTCGGTGGCCGGTTGCGACGCCACGTAGGGCCCCAGCCCACCCTGGGGCGCCGTCCCGGCGCACCACTCACAGCGGAGCGCGTTCGGGCGCGTGATCGGATGCTCACCGCACTTTGGGCATGTGCCGTAGTCCGGCGGCGCGACACCCGGTGACGTCAACGCCGCGCCCCCCGGATTCAACGCCGTGCGCTCGCGCTCGGGACCGAAGAATGGATCGGGAACGACGGTCATGACCTAAACCCGCCCATGCCAGGACGCGGCGCAGCGAGGGCCGCCTTGAGCAGCGTGAGCGCCGTTGCGGCGTCCATCGGCGCGACGCCGGGCAAGACCGTCTTGACGAGCGAGCCGTTGGCTTCGGCCGGGGCGGGTGCAGGTGCCGGGCCGCGCGCGATCTCCGTGGGCACCGGGATGCCTAACGACTTGCAGAGCCGCCGGAGCGGCTTCCTGCGACCGGCCGCGACACCCTCGACCAAGATCGCGAGGCGCTTCTGGTTCTTGGTGAGGGTCGCCCACGTGACTCCGTGCGATAAAGCCTGGGCCTTCGCGGCCCGCTTTGCTTCCCGCTTCCACCTTGGCCCACGCTTTTCCTTCCGCTCCACTTGCACGGCCATTCCTCCTTTGGATAACGGCGGGAGGCTAATGCTCCGCGCCAGATCCTCGCCGAACTCATCGGGGCTCGGCGTGTAGTCACCGGGCTCCGCTTCGATCGTAGCCGACCTAGTCCCGTCGAACTTCCGCAATTGCTTCTCGATCCGCCTCGGGAGCAGGCGCTTCATCCCGCCGCCTCCACCACGCCGACCAGCGTTGCCAGCGCCGCGCGCGGTACCGTCACTTCACCCCGCTCGCGCTCAGCGGCGGCAAGCAACGTGGCCCGCGCCCATGTTGTGAGCGCGATGTCATGGGCATCCGCCGCCGCGACGACCAGCCCGTACTCAGCAGTGGACCACGTAACCAACGTGGCCCCGCCGCAACGCCGTCGGCTTACTTTGACCTGCCGCTGCATCTCACCCTCCTAGGGCCAAAAAAGGAAACGGCCCCGAAGGCAATGCTCCCTCGGGGCCGTCGGCTCGCGATGTGGCGACCGTACCGCTCGTAGGAAATGTCACGGATTACTTTTCATAATCAAGTCGTGCCGCATTCCCGCCCGTCCGTGCCGCAACACCACCCTACCCCGCACGGCACCACGCTCGACAACTTGTGGGGAGCGCCTACGGGGGGTGGCGATGGCGAAGCAGCGGCAGAGTGCCCAGGCAATTCAACGGTGGATTCTCGATCAGGTTCAGCAGCAGCCAGGTTGCCAGGGGTTCCGGCACCCCTTCCACGTCGTGGCCGCGCCCGAGAGCGGCCCCGGGGAGTGGGAGATCACCGGCCCCCAGCCGAGCGGCCCATGCGAGCACGAGTTCGTGCAGAAGGCGGACGAGGCGCACAAGCGTTTTTCTCTGGGCTAGAGACGGATGAATGGCTGAGCCGCGCGGCGAGGTAACGGGGTAACGCTTGGCGGGAATAAGAGGGCCCCGGAGGTCCGGGGCCCGGTGTAACGGTGTAACGGATGGGCGTGAGGTACAACGACGGGCCTCGAACCTCCTGATTTGCTATCCCCCGATAGCCGGTTGCCGCCTCTTCCTCTTACCGCGTCCGCGTCGGGCCTTAGCGCGTGCGGTTTCCTTGACCGTAAGCCCCGCCGTGACGTTGAACGGCGCTAGCCAAAGTGGACCGAATCGACCGCGCCACGTGAGCGCCGCGACGGCCTCCCGAATGAAGGGATAGAGCATGGCGGGTGCGGCACTCTGAACGTAGTCCGTGAGCGAAAGGTTCTCGTGGCCCTCGACCACGCTGAGTAGTGCCATCATCGTTACCGTGAAGTTGTAGAGCGGCCGTTCGGCTGCTTTAGTCTTCACCGTAACCCGGACAAAGCCGCGCTTCTCGTCCGGCGAGACTCCACCCTGAAAGTCGAGCACCAGATCGGGCTGGAACTGCGCATTCGCAGGTAGCATCAGCACGTCCTCGCGGTGGCTAAACTCAGCCCGTTCGAGGAAGATCTGGCCGATCTGGATGCCTGGCTGGCGAGCCTCGTCCATTTAACCCATCGCCGCTTTCTTCGGCGGCACTGGCTTGACCTTCCTAAAATTCCTGAACTGAATCGGCTCGCGGGCCACGCTGGTGCTCCCACTCACAACCTTCGATACGATCGTATAGCCGCTTACGCCAAGCGTGGCAGGTTCGAGACCATTCGCCTCGGCGACCTTCGCAAAGGCGACCGGGTTACCCTCGATCGCAAGTAGAAGACTGTTCGCGGTCGCTCCCTGACGGACTGTCCCGCTCTCCCAACGTACTACCGTCTTCGGGCCCAAACGGAGCGCTTTCTCAAACTCGGCTTGCGTCAGACCGTAGAAATCGCGGATCGCGCGGATTCGATCCGGCGACAGGAGGCCCTCGCGTTCGCGCAACGTGGCCGCCGACGCCCTGCTCGATGCCAACGACTGCTCGCGGGTATAGAATTCCTCACCGCACCGGCCGCACTTCGTGATGGACACGGTGAACTCAAGCTCGGTGCCGTCCTGGGCGCGGACGCGCCGGGCCATCGGTACGACACGGACCTCGTTGCTGCCGCAGACCGGGCAGAGAACCTGACGCTCGTTCATGCCGGGCTCCCGTCGAGTTTGAAGGATAAGACGTACACCCCTTCGGGATTGAGGCACACCTTCACGTACAGACGATCTCCATTGAATTCGATGACGAACTCGTAGATCCAACCCTTGGGAGCAAGCTCCGGGTGATCTGGTGAGCCGTCGCGCGTGCAATCGCCAACCTCCAGGTTGCACAGAAATTCCTGAACATCGTCATCGTCATAACCGAGTTGCTCCATCCGGTCGTGGGCGCGCGGGTGCATGTCCACGCTGCCCGCCTCGGCGAGAGCGCGAATCCTGGCGATCGCCTCGGCGCGACTCTGTGGAGCCACAAGGAGGTAAAAGGTAGCACCATGCTACCACGGAAAACAATAGCGGGTTTCCTTCGGAGGCCACTCTAAGGAGAATCGTGCCGGGCATGGTGCCAACGGCCGGCCGCGTCGTGCCGCCGGGTGGTGCGCGCCGCGAAGTCGACTTGGCCGCTGACTTGGCCGGTGAGAGCAGCGAGTGCGAACAAATCGTGCTGAACGGTGCGGGTCGTGCGCTACAAAACCAAAGCCCCGCACGTGAGGCGCAGGGCTTAGGAGCCGTTGGGGGCAACCCCGTGCGAGTTCGAGTCTCGCCCCGGGCATGA
>CAZFKN010000118.1:0-8356 GCA_964519805.1 uncultured Gemmatimonadaceae bacterium | reverse complement strand
GCGGCCGCGGCACCCGCGCCGCTCGCTGTCGCGGCGGGGACGTCCATCTCTGCGGCTCTGAACGATTCGATCGGCACCCAGAAGAACAAGGTAGGCGATGTGGTCAACGCCCGAGTCGCCGCGGACGTGAAGGACGATCAGGGCAGGGTCGTGATTCCTGCGGGCTCGACCGTCTCGCTCAAGATCACGGCGCTTCAGAAGTCGCTGAACAAGGGCGACAAGACCGGCACGCTCACCCTCGCGAGCCAGGACATCTCGATCGGCGGAAGGACCTACCCCATTGACGCCACGATTGCCGACGTCACGCCTCAGGTGATCGGCGGCACTAACGCGGGAGACATCGCCAAGGTCGGCGCTGGCACCGCGATCGGAGCGGTGGTGGGCCGCGTGATCGGGGGTAGCACGAAGGGCGCCATCATCGGCGGTGTGCTCGGTGGCGCAGTCGGCACCCAGCGCGCAATTGAGACCAGGCATCGCGACATCGTCGTGCCGGCGGGCAGCAAGGTGACGCTGACATTGAGGCAGGCGCTCCAACCTCAGTGAGAAGTAGGAAGCGCGAAGTGAGAAGGGGCTCCGCCCTTACCGCGAGCCCCTTCTCACCTCTCACCTCTCACTTCTCACCGTCTCCCTTGCTTCCCTCCCTCCCGCTGACTTCAATTCCCCCCCATGCCCGACAGCTTCCACGATGCCCGGCTCACCGAGCATCGGAATCCGCGCACCGCCGCCATCGACGTCGCCGCCCCGCTCGCCATCGTTGATCTGATCGGCGCGGAGGACAGCGGTGTGCCGCCGGCCGTGGCCCGCGCGCGACTGGAGCTGGCGAAGGCGATCGAGCTGCTGGAGGTTGCCTTCCGAGCCGGCGGCCGGCTCGTCTACGTCGGCGCCGGCACGAGCGGCCGGCTGGGTGTGCTCGACGCCGCGGAGTGCCCGCCGACCTTTGGAACGCCCCCGGACATGGTGATCGCGGTCATCGCGGGCGGCACCCAGGCGCTCGTACGCTCCATCGAGGGCGCCGAGGACGACGTGAACGCGGGAATCGCCGCGATGGACGAGCGGCGCGTGGGCGCCAAGGACATGGTCGTGGGCATCGCGGCGAGCGGGACCACGCCCTTCGTGCGCGCCGCGCTGGGGCGGGCGCAGGCGCTCGGCGCGCGCACCGCCCTCGTCACCTGCGCGGATCCTCCGCAGCTGCTCCGCGACACCTGCGATGTGATCGTCTTCGTTCCGGTCGGACCGGAAGTCGTCACCGGCTCGACCCGGATGAAGGCCGGCACCGCTACCAAGCTGGTGCTCAACACGCTCACCACCGGCGCGATGATTCGGCTGGGCAAGACCTACGGCAACCTCATGGTGGATCTCAAGGCCTGGAACGAGAAGCTCGTGGACCGGAGCCAGCGCATCGTGATGGAGGCGACCGGCCTGGAGCGGGAACGAGCCCGAGCGGTGCTCGCGGCTGCCGACGGGAGCGTCAAGACCGCCATTGTGATGGCGCGGCGTGGCGTGGCGCGGGACGAGGCTGAGCGGCTGCTCGAGGAGAACGGAGGCCATCTGCGGGTGATCGTGGGAGACCCGCCGCCGGTGGCGTCGGCGTGACCGAACGGCCTTCGCTCGCCGTCGGGCTCATGTCGGGAACGTCGCTGGATGGTATGGACGCCGCGTTCACCCGCTTTACCGGTCCTACCCACGCAGAGCTGCTCGGCTTCGCCACGCGTCCCTATTCCGACGCCGAGCGTAACGCCATCCGCGCGGCGCTGAGCGGCGGTTCCGCGGCGGACTTCGCGCGCCTGCACCGCCGGCTCGCCGAATGGGCGTGCGACGCGGTGCAGCTGGCACTCGACGCGGGACGCGGCCGTGCGTCCGATCTCGCGTTCATCGCCTTTCACGGCCAGACCATTTGGCACGAGCCGCCGAGCGTCACGTGGCAGCTCGGCGACGCGGCGCTGCTGGCGGAGCGATTCGGCGTGCGCGTGGTCAGCAACTTCCGGGCGCGCGACGTGGCGGCGGGCGGCCAGGGGGCGCCGCTCGTTCCCGTCGCCGACGTGCTGCTCTTCGGCGCGGCCGATGCGCCCCGCGTGCTGCTCAACCTCGGCGGCATGGCGAACCTGACGTACGTGGAGCGCCGCGCCCAGGAGCGCGGCGCCTTCGCGTTCGACACGGGGCCGGGGGTCGCCGTGCTGGACGCGGTCGCGCGGCTGGTGCGTCCGGGACTCGCCTTCGATCGTGACGGCGCGCTCGCGGCGCAGGGGTCGCCCAACGAAGCGGTGCTCGCCGAGCTGCTCGCCGACGCGTTCTTCTCGGCGCCGCCCCCCAAGAGCACCGGCCGAGAGCGGTTCGGCGACGCCTATGCGGAATCGTTGCATCGGCGCGTCCCCGGGCCGGACGGCGTGGCGACGGCGGCCGAGCTGACCGCGCGCTCCATCGGGCAGGCGATCGCACGATGGGTCCCGCCCGTGCCCGAGGTGGTGGTCTCCGGCGGCGGCGTCCACCATCCCGGTCTGATGTCGGCACTCAAGCGCGCCCTCCACGCCGACGGCCGCTCGCCCCGGTTGCGCCGGTTCGACGACCTCTTCTTTCCCGGCGACGCCAAGGAGGCGGTCGCCTTTGCCCTCCTCGGCTATCTCACCCTTCACGGTCAGCCGGGCAATCTCGTCGCGGCGACCGGGGCCGCCGGTCCGCGCGTCCTCGGTACCGTGACGCCCGCATGAATCCCGGGCGCCTCGTCATCCCTGCGCTCCGCGCGCGCCCCGACGGCAGCTTCACCCATGAGGCCGAGGCCATCCGGGCCGCGCTGGACGTCGGCGCCGGCGGGTTCATCATCTTCGGTGGCACGGTCGACTCCGTCCGCACGCTCACGACGGATCTGGTGCGACGGGCTGCCCGCCCGCTGCTGCTCGCGTCGGATCTCGAGCGCGGGCCGGGCCAGCAGGTGGAGGGACTGACGGAACTGCCGCCGCCCGCCGCACTGGCCTGGCTCGACGAGCCGGACGTGATCCGGTGGTCCGGTGCGCTCACGGGCGCTGAAGCCCGCTCCGTCGGCATCAATTGGGTGTTCGCGCCGGTGGCGGACCTGGACGTCCTGCCGACGAATCCCATCGTCCAGACCCGCGCGTTCGGCGCGGATCCTGGAGGGGTCGCCGCGTGTGTGCGGGACTGGATCGCGGGCTGCCAGGCGCACGCCCTCGCCTGCGTCAAGCACTATCCCGGCCATGGCCGCACCGCGGTCGACTCGCACGTGGCGCTCCCGTCGGTCACGGACGACGAAGCCGTCCTGCGGCAGGAGGACGAGCGGCCGTTCGCGGAGGCCGTCACGGCCGGGGTGGCGAGCGTGATGACCGCGCACGTTGCGTATCCCGCCCTCGATGCGTCCGGTCTCCCGGCCACGCTGTCCGCGCCGATTCTCGCGCGGCTCCGGAGCAAGCTCGGGTTTGCCGGCATCGTCGTCACCGATGCGCTGGTCATGGAGGGCGCGCTCAGCGGCCAGAGCGAGAGCGGGGCGGCGGTGCGGGCGCTGGCCGCCGGCGTGGATGTGCTGCTCTATCCGGCCGATGCCGCTCGTGTATGCGCCTCGGTGCGCGACGCCGCACGCTCCGGCGCCCTCTCGGCCGAGCGGCTTGCAGACGCTGAGCGACGCTACGACGCCGCGCTCGCGCGCGCGAACCAGCCACCGGGCCGTGTCACCGGGGGGCCATACGAGTCGGCTGGGCACCTGGCCGATGGGCTCATCGATCGCGGACTGGTTCGCGGTGCCATGCGCGGACTCAAGCGGCCGATCACGCTCACCGTCGCGGACGACGACCTGGGCGGACCCTACCCGCCGAGCCCGAGTGACCACCTGGCGACGTGGCTGGGCGATCGCGGCTTACTGGGGAGCGGTGGCTCGCGGGCGGTTCTGGTGTTTGCCGAGCCGCGGGCATGGAAGGGCAGGGGTGGCCTCGGTTCCGAGGTCCGGGACCTTCTCGCTCGAGAGGCCCCGAGCGCCGACCTCATCGTACTGTTCGGCCATCCGAGGCTCGCGGAAGAGATCCCCGGTGGACGACCGCTGCTACTCGCGTGGCACCGCCAGCGACTGATGCAGGAAGCGGTAGGGCGGTGGATGGTGGCGCGGGCGGGATGACGGCCTGAGCTGTTTACCGTCCAACTATTCACTGTTTACTTGCCCTGGCGCGTTCCGGATCTTTGGAAGCAGGAGATACGCCGGAAACGCCAGCACGAAGGTCAGCAGGAAGTACTTGCCGTAGCCCATCACCTGCGCTAGCTCGCCCGACAACTTGCCGGCCCCCGCCCGCGTGATCGCGAGCAGCGCCGAGAGCAGCGCGAACTGCGTCGCCGCGTAGCGTTTCTCGCAAACCGACATCAGGAAGGCGAGGTACGCCGCCGTCCCCAGACCCGCCGCGAAGTTTTCGAAGAGAGCCGCGCCCACGATCAGCGGCTCCGACGCCGCGGTGGCGGCCGCGGCCCAATAGCCCAGGCTCGAGAGCGCCTGCACCAGCCCCAGCATCCACAGACCGCGGAAGATTCCCCACCGTGATGTGAACACGCCGCCCACCGCAGCCCCGGCGATCGTCGCCACGATTCGCCCGGTCGTGAGTACGGCGCCGATCTCCGTGAGCGAGAGCCCGCGATCGACCCAGAAGGGGCGCGTCATCGGCTCCAGCGCCGCGATGTCCAACTTGAACAGGAGCGCGAACACCGCCACCGCCCAGATGCCCTTTCGCACCAGCAGCGCCCGGAGCGGCTCCCAGATCGCCGGTGTGCGACCGAGCGGCACCTCCGGCGCGGGCAGCGCCAGGGTGGCGACGGCCAACGTCGCCAGCACAGCCGTCCCCGTGGCGAAGCTGGCTTGCCAGCCGGTGTGGTCCGCGAGCCAGATCAGCAGCCCGCCGGCGGTGAGCATGGCCACGCGGTAGGTGGCGATCCGGACGGCGTTCGCCACCCCCAGCTCCGCGGTGGTCGTCGTCTCGATCGTGTACGCGTCGATTGCGATGTCCTGCGTCGCGGAGAGGGTAACGATCGTCGCCGCGAGGATCCAGAAGCCCGGTCCGAGCCTCGTGGGGTCGAATTGGCTCAAGAGCAGGGCGAGCGCCGCGATGCCGGCAAGACACCCGGCGATCCCGAAACGGCGGGTACGAAAGCCGGTCCAATCGACCAGCGGTGCCCAGAGAAACTTGAGGCTCCACGGCGCCGTGATGGCGGCCACGTTGCCGATGTCCGCCAGGGCGGCGCCCTGGCTGCGGAGGTAGACCGGAAGGGCTTCGTTGATGAGACCGAACGGAAAGCCGGACGCAAAGGCAAGCGCGCCGATCCAGGCGAGGCGAGTCTCGATCGACCGCTTCACCGCGTCGCGGCGGCGTAGATGAGCAGCAGCGCCAGCACGGCCAGGGCAACCGCCACCAGCATCGAGCCGGGCCGGCGGGTGAAGGGAAGCCCGCTATGCTCCGACTCGAGGCCCACCAGGGGCTCGGGGGGCGCTTCGGCCGGCGGCGGCTCGGCCTCTGGCGGGTGCGAGACCTCCACCGTCTTCCGCACGACCACGCGCTCACCGGGGGGCGCGGCGCTCTCCGGCACGCGATACACCTGATAGCCGACGTCCTGGGACGGCTGGCGCTCCGGGAGTCCGTCGCCCTCGAACCGCGCCGCGACCACGGTGATGTTGTCGGGCCCGCCGCGACTGTTGGCCAGATTGATCAGCGCTGTGCACAGCTCGACCGGCTCCGTGTAGGTCGCGACCAGCTCGGCGATCTCTTCGCGCCGCACCTGACCTGACAGACCGTCGGAGCACAGCACGAGCGTGTCGCCGCGTCCGAGCGGCTGGTGGGTGAGATCGACCTTCACCCGCGGGTCGGGTCCCAGCGCCTGGAGAATGATGTTCCGTCGCTCGCTCTGCTCGGCCTCTTCCTCGGTCAGCTCGCCCGCGTCCACCAGGCGCTGCATCAGCGACTGATCCTTGGTGATCTGTACCAGTTCGCCGCCGCGCGCGAGGTACGCCCGGCTGTCGCCGATCTGCGCCAGCCAGAGCCCGGTGCCGTACACGCCGGCCACCGTCGCCGTCGTCCCCATCCCGCGAAGATCCGGGTGCTCGCGAGCGTACTCGTGGATGCGATGGTTGGCCAGCTCGACTGCTTCTCGCATCCGATACGCGAACCGCTCGTCCGACGTCTCCTCGTCGGTCCCCCACACGCGGGTCAGATGGTTGTAGATGAGGTCGGCCGCCATCTGGCTGGCGAGCTCGCCGGCGGCTGCGCCGCCCATCCCGTCGGCGACGAGAAACACTGAGCCCTTCGGCCCGACGACGTGATCGCGGACCTCGGGCTGCAGGCTGGCGTTGCGGGTGGAGAGATCGGCCACGAGGAACGCGTCCTCGTTGTGCTCGCGGGCGAGGCCGAGGTCGGTCTTGCCGAAAACGGAGACGCGGACCTGGCCAGAAGTCAAACGGGCCTCGCAGAGGGAATCGTTGGGTCGCGGCAATCTAGAGATCGGTGGGAAACGCGTCAACCGCGCGCGTGGCGTAAGTGGCGGTGACTATGTACCTTGCAGCCATGATCGCCCGCCGCGCGCGCCTGGCCGTCATTGGTCTCGTTGCGCTCGCCTGCACCCGTCCACCCGGCACCACTCCCGCTCCCGCACCGACGACCGCCGCGAGCCACCTCCCGCCGGTCCCGGTGGCGAGCGGGCCGCTGGCGCTCACGGTGATCTACCCCGGTCCGGACGCGGTAGTGGACGCGCGTGACTCGAGCTTCCTTTTCGGATCGACCGGGACCGGCCAGGCGGAACTGACGATCAACGGCCAGCCGGTCCGCGTCTGGCCCAACGGCGCATGGCTGGCCTGGCTCGCGTTGCCGAGTGATTCCGCAATGCAGTTCCAGCTCGTCGCCCGAACCGCCACCGACTCGGCCCAGCTGACGTACGTGGCCCGGCGTGCCGCCCGATTTGCTCCGCCGGACGCGCCGGTCTGGATCGACTCGACGTCGCTCGCACCGCAGGGGCGTGTATGGATCGCCCGCGGAGAATACCTCCAGCTGACCGCGCGCGCAGCCGAGGGGGCCGAGGTGCGGCTTCGGCTGCCCGACGGCACGATCGTCCCGCTCACGCAGGATCCGCGTCCGGATGAGATTCCCGCCGGCATTCGTGCGTTCGACCACGACACGATGAACCTTCGGGCAGACCCCCGCCCGGATCGCTTTGCCGGCGTGCTGCGAGGCGTGTACGTGGGCGATCCCGGTCCCGTCTTGGCGCCCGCCTCTCGGGCACCAGAGACGTCACCCGTGCTCGAGGCGATCCGCGGGAGGGATACGGCGCGCGTCCGCTGGCCGCTCCAGGTAGGCCTGCTCGATACGCTCCCGGTCGTCGTCCAGCTCGGCGACTCGACCGGCGCGCACGACGCGATCGTCGTCGGGCGAGCGGCGCCGAGGACGAGCTACCACTGGTTCTTTCCTGCCGGGACGCGGGCGCTCGTCTCGGGCCGTCGGAATGATGAGCTGCGGCTTCAGCTCAGCGAGGGCGTGTATGCGTGGGTCGCCGCGGCGGAGGCGCATGCACTGGCCGCCGACACGCCTCGACCCCGGGCCGTCGTTGGCTCAGTCGCGATCACGCCGAGGGCGGGCGGCGAGCGTGCGTCCATCCGCATCCCGCTCGGCGTGAGAATCCCCTTCCGCGTGGATGAGGGCGATCGCGCGCTCACGCTCACACTCTACGGCTCGGTCGGCGATGTGAGCTGGCTTCGCTACGGCAGCGGTGACTCGCCGGTTCGGCGCGTCACCTGGAGCCAGGAGCCGGGCGGCCGCGCGGTTGTCGCGATCGACCTCACGGCTCCGGTCTGGGGCTATCGCACGCGCTGGAGTGGAACCGATCTCGTGCTCGAGGTGCGCCGACCGCCACCAATCGATGGCGCACGGCCGCTCGCGGGGCGACTCATCGTGGTGGATCCGGGACACCCACCGGGTGGAGCGACCGGTCCTACCGGCCTCCGGGAGGCGGAAGCAAACCTCAGCGTCAGCCTGCGACTGCAAGCCTTGCTGGAGGGGGCCGGTGCGCGCGTGGTGATGACCCGCACGACGGATGCGCCGGTGGAGCTCGGCGCGCGCGTGCGACTCGCCGACAGCCTCGATGCCGACCTTCTCGTCTCCATTCACAACAACGCGCTGCCGGACGGGGTGAATCCCTTCACCAACAACGGGACCAGCCTCTACTACAGCCATCCGCGAAGCCTCCCGCTTGCCCGCGCCATTCAGGGCGAGCTGGTCCATCGGCTCGGCGTGCCGGACCTCGGTGTCGGACGGGCCGACCTCGCGCTTACGCGCGCCACCTGGCAGCCGGCCGTGCTGTGCGAAGGGCTCTACATGATCGTACCGGACCAGGA
>CAZFKN010000117.1:0-8448 GCA_964519805.1 uncultured Gemmatimonadaceae bacterium | reverse complement strand
GCGGACACCGCCCATGCGCGCGTAGACCTGGCGGCTCCAGTCGAGCATGGCCAGATGGTTCGCCGTCATCTGCTGCAGACGTGCCGGGCTCGGCAGCCCCGTCGCCACAGCGTAGCTCGGTCCCGCCGGAACCGGCATGGTGGCGCGCGTCGCGGGCTGGGCCACGGCGGGCACGGCCGCCACGCGCGCGGGGGCCGCGGAGAACGTCCCTCCCACCAACGTGAAGTCCTCGGTCACGGTGTGGCTCGTGTCCGTGTTCGCCACCGCGATCAGGTATCGGGCACCGTTCTGGAGCGCGAGCGTCACGCCCTGGCCCGGCGAAGCAAGGAACACCGCCGACTGGCCGGCGGTGGCAAGCGTCGTCGTGCCTCCGCTACCCAGCACCAGCAGCGTCACGGCAACGTGCTGCGGGCTGTTGGTCGCCACCACCGCGTCGATCGCGACGTCGGCGGTGTAGCTCCCGGCGGCAAGACTGCCGGTGGTCGTGGTCAGCGTCAGCGTGGCGGGGGTCACGTTCCTGTCGACGGTGGCGCTCAGCCATCCCGACGTGCCGGCGTAGGTGATCGGCCCCACGCTCAGGCCCCCGACCTGGGCGCCGCCGCTGTTGGTGATGGCGATGGTCTGGCTGCCGGCCGTGGGGGAGCCCTGGGTCTCCGCGAAGGTGACCGTGCGGGTGGCGAGAGCGATGGTGGGGGGAGTCGTGGTCGGACCCGTCGAGGAGTTGCCGCACGCGGCCAGCGCAATGCCAAAACCTGCAGCGATTATGTACCCGCGCATGCGTCGCGCCATTTCCCCACCTCTGTGGTGCCGGTGCCCGCCGTCCGCCTCAATCTAGCTAAGGGTGACGCGCGCGCGCCCCCCGCGTGAAGCGTTCGATTGACAAACCGATCGTGTCTTGACAAGCTCCGAAGGCTCGCCGCACCGGTCCCGAGCCTCATCGAGGAATCCGCCATGCAGTTACGCTTCCGTTGGAAGTTGTGCGTCGTAGCGCTGCCCCTCTCGCTTCTCCTCACCGCTTGTTCCGACCGATCCCCCGTCGCTCCGCCGGAAGCACCAGCCGCCGCCGACGTGTCGCTGAGCTTTGCGCGGAGGTCACTCGCCTCCAGTGCTGCCAAGCAGGGCGATCACTATCTGATCCTCGTCAAGGATGGCGTGCAGGCCGTCCGCATCATGAGCCGAGTCGGCTCGATGGGTGGGCAGATCCGGCATGCCAACGACCGCATCGGCGTCGTAAGCGTGCAGGGCCTGAGCGATCAGGCGGCCGCGTCGCTCGCCACCGACGTGGACGTCGAGAGTGTCGCGCGGGACGTGAACATCCAATGGCTCCCGCCGGCACGAGGACTCAAATCGGGACGGGCGCTCGCCCAGCCGCTCCATCCGAAGGGTGACCCCAGCACCGCGCCCGGCTTCCCCTTCCAGTGGAATCTGCGCGTCATTCGGGCCGACGCCGCCTGGAAAGTCACCAAGCAGGGCCAGCACACACTGGTCTGCATACTCGACACCGGAACCGACCCCACGCACGTCGATCTGCAGGGGCGGATCGATTTCAACAAGAGCGTCTCGTTCGTCGAGAGCGAGCCCAACATCACCGATTTCTTCTTCCACGGCACCGCGGTCTCGTCCATCATCACGACCAACGGCCTGGGAATCGCGTCGGTCGCCCCGCTCACCCGGCTCTGTGTGGCCAAAGTCCTCGACAAGACCGGCTCGGGCAGCTTCGACGACATCATCACGGGGATCATCTTTGCGACGGATGCCGGCGCCGACGTCATCAACATGAGCCTGGGCGCGGTGATTTCGACCAAGGATGCGGGCGCCAAGCAGCTGATCAAGGCGCTTCAGCGCGCAGTGAACTTCGCCACCAAGCGCGGCGTGCTCGTGGTGGCCGCGGCGGGTAACGAGGGGATCGATTTCAACACGGCTCCGAAGGACCTGATCGCGGTGCCGGCCATGCTGGACGGCGTGCTGGGCGTCGGGGCCACGGCCCCGATCAACCAGCAGAACTTCGACTTGCTCGCCAGCTACACGAACTTCGGCAGCAAGGGAGTGAACGTCTTCGCGCCGGGTGGTGATCTGGTGGCCGGAGGCAATCCGGACGGTCTGGATCTGATCCTGGCCGCGTGCAGCAATTTCAGCGACCCTAGCGTGCTCGGATTCGATTGCCGGGGCAACTATTTGCTCGCGGCCGGCACCAGCTTCTCCTCGCCGCACGCAGCGGCCGAGGGCGCGATCGTCGACGGGGAGACCCGCCGCGCCGACGCGGCCAGCGAGTTGACGCGCTGTATCGAGCTCGGCGCGGATGCCGTCACCGGACGGCGCTTCGATCCGGTCTATGCGTGGGGGCGGATTGACGTGCTGGGTGGGGTGAACTGCCGGCGCATCATCTAGCGCTCCAGCAATGAGACTGACCCGGCGGGCACACATGGGTGACGTACTCGAACGGATCGCCGTCGAACAGCGCGAGATCGCCGTCCTTGCCCGTCTCGAGCGAGCCGACGCGCTTGGCGACGCCGAGGATCCGGGCCCATCGATGAGGCCGGCCGCTCGACTGCCGGGCCAGAGGCCTAGCTGACGCGCTTGTCGGCGATCTGCGAGGGGACGGTGATGGTGAAGCGGAAATGTTGCTCGACCAGTTGGCGGACCTTATGACCGCTCCGCTTGGCAGGGTGGAACTGCATGTTCACGAGGGCCGAGCGGACCGAGGCTTCGAACTGCGGATCGGGGCTCGAGAGTATGCGAACCGAAGCCGGGTCCACGAGACCGGTCGTGTCAACGACGAACTGCACGTAGACCGTGCCCTCGGTGCCGCGGGACAACAGCTCGGGTGGATACGCCGGTGCGGCGCTCCCCTCGTAACGCTCGACGGTGGAGTCGACCTCCAGCACGCTGAACACGGTATCCGGAAGGCCCAGGTCCAAGCCCACGGGTAACTGGCCCCTCGCCCCCGCGCGGTCCAGATCGCTGCGCCGACCCGCGGCGGGCCGTCGAATGTAGAAGCCCGGGGTCGCCAGGGTGGAGCGCCGGCCGTTTTCCAGGTCCGAGCCCAGCTTGCCCCACTGATCCACATCCATCTGGCGGGAGCGAACGTCGACCCGGTCGGGCGGCAGGAGGAAGAACACGCGCGCGTCGCGCTCGGTGATCGGCAGCTGACGCCCGCCGTCGGTCGCCGAGAACGCGGCCCACACAAGCGCCGCGTGTGCGATGACGCTGATCATCGCGCACTCGGCCGTTTGAATGAAGCGGCGGTCAGATTCTAAGAGCGTTAGGCGCATGGAGTTGCCGATCGAAACGCCGGGAGCCAAACCCGGCTCCCTGATATATGACGATCGAACCCCACGGGAGCAAGACACCTACCCCCTCAGTGGCTCTACGGCGGCCCCAACCGCGTGTTTCAGATCGGGAAGTGTCGCGTTGGGGGCAACGGCCCGGCCGTCAGAGGATGCGGAGCCCGAACGCGCTCCCGACCAGGCCCACGGCCAGCTCGGCGGTCCGGTTATGCAGATCGAGCACCGGGTTGATTTCCACGACGTCCATCGACACCATGCGGCCGGTGTCCGCCAGCAGCTCCATCGCGAGGTGCGCCTCCCGGTAGGTCGCCCCGCCTCTCACCGGAGTCCCCACGCCGGGCGCCTCATCCGGGTCGATCCAGTCCATGTCGAGCGACACGTGCAGCCCATCCGTCCCCTGGCCCGCGACGGCGAGGGCGTCGTCCATGACGGCGCGGAGGCCGCGTTCGTCGATCTCGCGCATAGTGAACACGCGGATGCCAAAGCGACGCGCGTGCTCCCGCTCGGCCGGATCTAGATCACGGATCCCGACGAGCGCCACGTTCTCAGGACGAACCGCCGGTGCCGGCCGAGCGACGCAGGCCATCCCCGGGTCGCCGTGGCCCAGCAGATGGGCGACCGGCATACCGTGAACGTTCCCGCTGAGCGTGCTCGTCGGGGTGTTGAGGTCGCCGTGGGCATCGAGCCATAGCAACCCGAGCCGTCGCCCCTGCTCCGCCAGTGCAGTCGCCACGCCGGCGACCGAGCCCGCGCCCAGCGAGTGATCGCCACCGAGCACCAGCGGGGCGTGTCCTTCGCGCACCGCCTGCGCGCAGGCGCTCGCGAGATCACGACAGACATCGGTGATCGTCGATAGGAACCCCAGCGGACTGGCGACGGCGGGGAGCGCCGCGCGGTCCGGCACCCGGAGGTTGCCCACGTCCTCGACGTCGTGACCCAGTGCGCTGAGACGATCCGCGAGGTGTGCGATGCGGAGCGTCGACGGTCCCATGTCCACGCCGCGACGGCTCGCCCCCAGATCGAGCGGCACGCCGATCATTCTGATCTTACCCATGTTCGCTCCCGGGTCGCGACGCCGCTCGAATCGGCGGCAGCAGAAGGTGAGACCGCCGCCACGCGACGGCAAGAGATCGCCCGCCGATTTGCACACTGCGACGTCGGAAAGTCTTTCGGTGAGAGCCGGCGGGTGTTATGGTAGTCGCCTCTCCCAGCAGTCACGCTGTTCAAGTTCTTGTCACGGGGGTCTGCCGAGTGACGCAGACAAGGCATTCTTTGCCGCGCCGCCAGGCGCGGTTCGTTGCCCATCGCGTAATTCCACCGGACGGGTGCGAGGCGAACCGCTGGTACTACGTATGCTCCGGGCGCAGGCGCGAGGACAATCGGCCTGGAATGGTGGTGTTGGACCTCGGTACCGAGCGTGTGACGGTGCCCGAGATCTGCGTGGAGATCCGCACCGAAGCAGTCGCGACCGACGGGACCGCGACCCCCGAACAACGGGGCCCGCGGCGCCGTTGGCGGAAGCTCGCGCTGGCGGTGACGGTCCCGCTCGGCCTCATTGCGGTGGCGACGGTGGGCTTGCTCGCTTCCGACCCGCGCTGAACTCCTCGCTTAGAACCGTACGCCCCTTCGCACGACGATCGACCACCCGGCGGATTGCACGTCGGTCTGAAACCGGCGGGCAAGGTCGATGCTGATCACCGCGTCCGTGTCGGTGCCCCGGCTTGGCCCTAGGCGCACGCCCCAGCCGACGTCGGTGCCGGTGCGACGCGGAGAGCCGCTATACCACGCGCCGCCATGATCCACGAACGCGGCGAAGCCCAGGCCGAGAGCGTCCCACAGATCTTCGATCGCGGTCCAGCGGTACTCGACAAGCAGATTCAGCAACCGGTCGCCGGTGAACGCGTGGGCGTAGAACGCCCGCGGACCCTGGTTCAACCCCAGATCGAACTCGTCGCCCGGCACCGGGGTCTTCTGCCACCCCAGTTGGCCGAGCACCACGAGCGAGTGGAACCGGGACGGCTGCAGGAGCCATCGCGCCGTGACGCGAACGGTGCCCGAGTCGAGACCGCCGGAGGTCACCAGCCCGCTCGCGCTCGCGCCGAGCGTGACGAAGCCGCCGGGCGTTCGGAGTCCCGCCCCCACATTCCCCTGCAGTCCCAAGCCATCGCGGTCGTAGCCGAACGCCCGCGGAGCCGCGTACGTGCCGACGAAGAGGACCGGACTCAAGTCGACGTCCTCCTCCCTCGCGAAGCTCCGGTAGTTGTGGACGACGATGAACGACGCACGGTTGAGCCAGAGATACGGACCGGCAGCCCCGGTCACCGAGCGGGGAAACGGCGTAATCCCGACCAGACCGGTGTCGAGGAAATCGTCCCGCCGTACCTGCGCCAGAAAGCCGACCCGAACGAACGCATGCGGTGACGCGGCCAACGCCAGCGCCCCATCGGCCCGCACGAGATCGTACCGACGCCGAAGAATCTGCCCCGGCACCGAGTTGCCGTCGAAGAAGCGGAGCACGTCGCCGTCGAAGTCGACGGCGCCGATGCTGAGCCCCGCGCGCGAGGCATAGCTGAAGAACGGCTGGCCCACCCCGGCGCTGAACGAGCGGCCGTCGGAGCGGTGCTGGTAACCGGCGGAGACGTAGACCCGTTCCGCGATCAGGCGAGGCTGGTAGAAGGAGAGCGTGAGCGCCGTGCGATCGGGCGTGTCGGCAAAGTTGATGGCGCCGACGGCCGCGTTGCCGAAGAGGTTCAGCTCCTGCAGCCCGACGGCCCACGCGGTCTGGCCGCCCGTGCTGGTGAAATCGAACTGCGGGCGTGTACTCCAGCCGTCCTTGGTCGTGATCCGGAGTACCGTGCCCGAGTCGGTGTGGATGCTGTCGATGAGGACGCGCCGGAAAATGCCGAGGGCGCGGAGGTTTCGGGCGGTTTCCGCCACCCTGGCGGAGTCGAACGGTTCGCCGGGGGCGAACAGCAGCTCGCGCTCGATCACGTGACGGCGCGTTGTCGCGTGGATGGCGTTGCCGAATCGCGCCAGCGAGCTCGCTCGGGTCTCCTCGGGCTCGAAAATGTCGTGCCGGTCGATGATCACTCCGCGGATCACCGGTGGCGGGGCCGAGTCGACCGGTTGCTGCGCGCAGAGCGGCGCCGCGCTCAGGAGCAGCCCGAGCGCCCCGAGGTGGCGGACGGTCACGCAGCGGATCCTTCGACGGTGGGTAGGAGGTCCGCGACGCTATTCAGTATCCGGTCGGGGACCACGGCGCTGTCCCGGAGCGCCTGCTCGCGGAACTTCCCGGTGCGGACCAGCCACCCGCGATAGCCCGCCTCCTGTGCTCCGCGAACGTCGGACCAGAGGTCGTCGCCCACCATCGCCACGCTACGATCAGCGGTGCCGGCCGGCAGGCTCGCCACCGCCGCGCGGAAGAACTCGGCGCTCGGCTTGCCCGCCAGAATGGCGTCTCGGGACGCGGCGTACTCGAGGCCGGCGACGAACGGGCCGGCATCGAGCGCGATCTCGTCGCCGCGGCGCCAGTAGCGGTCGCGCGAGAGGGCGATGAGCTGCGCCCCGCCGAGCAGATAGCTGAAGGCCTCCTGCATCAAGGCATAGGTCCATTGCTCGGCGAGGTCCCCGATGAGCACCGCCTCCGGGGTCGTGGGGGCGGGACGTCCCGAGGTGCCGCCGCGAAGGTCGAACCCGGCGAGATCGGCGAGCGCGGGCGCCGGAAGAAACGGGGCAAGCGTGGTGCAGCCGCGCGTCCGCGCGAGGGTCGCGGCGGCAATGACCGGGGTGAGCATTTCGTCCGGCCTGGCCTCGAAGCCGTACTGGCGGAGCCGCTCGACCAGCGCCGCCCGCGGCCGGCTCGTGGTGTTGGTGACGAAACGGAAGGGAACCGCCGCACGGCGCAGGGCGGCCACCGTCTCCGGGGCGCCCGGCACCGGCGCTCCGGCCACGTAGAGCGTGCCGTCGAGATCGAGCAGGAGGGCCGAGGCGCCTAGTACCGTCCCAGGTACCTGTCGATCTCCCACGGGCTCACCTGGAGGTTGTACTGGGAGACCTCTTCCCGCTTGGCCTCGAGGAACCGCTCGGTGAGATGCTCGCCCAGGGCGGCCTTGATCACCGCGTCCTTCTCGAAATACTCCAGCGCCTCGTGCAGATCGCGCGGCAGCTCGTCGATCCGGTACTTCCGTCGATCCCGGTAGCTCATCCGGAAGATGTTCCGGTTGACCGGCTCCCGGCACTCCAGCTTCTGCTCCACGCCGTCGAGGCCGGCGGCCAGCTGGACGGTGAGCGCGAGATAAGGGTTGGCCGACGGATCCGGCATCCGCAGCTCGCAGCGCGTGCTCAAGCCGCGGCGGTCCGGAATCCGCACGAGCGGCGAGCGGTTGCGCATCGACCAAGCGACGTTCACCGGCGCCTCGTAGCCGGGTACGAGGCGCTTGTAGCTGTTGATGAGCGGATTGGTGATCGCGCAGAACCCGCGGGCATGCTGCAGCAGCCCTTCGATGTATTGGAGCGCCACCCGCGAGAGCTGGTGCTCGGCCTTGGGGTCGAAGAAAGCGTTCTCCTTGGCGCCACGGAAGAGCGATTGGTGGGTGTGCATCCCGCTCCCGTTCTGCCCCTGGATCGGCTTGGGCATGAACGAGGCGAGGAACCCGGACCGCCGCGCCACGTCGCGGACGACGAACCGGAACGTGGCGAGGTTGTCCGCGGTAGTGAGGGCGTCCGCGTAGCGGAAATCGACCTCGTGCTGGCCCGGCGCCACCTCGTGGTGCGCCGCCTCCACCTCGAAGCCCATCAGCTCCAGGTGCTCGACGATCACCCGGCGGATCTCTTCCCCCCGGTCCACCGGCGTGAGATCGAAATACGCGCCGGCGTCGTGCGTGGTCGTCGTGGGCGACCCGTCGGCGCCCATCTCGAACAGGAAGAACTCCGCCTCGCAGCCGGCCATCATCGTGAAACCGAGCTTCTTGGCGCGGGCGATCTGGCGCTTGAGCGTGTGGCGAGGACAGCCCACGAAGGGCTCGCCGTCGGGCGTGTGGATGTCGCAGAGCAGCCGCGCCACGCGACCGCCCTCATCGTCGTACGGCAGCAGGCGGAAGGTGGAGAGGTCCGGCTTGAGCAGCATGTCGGACTCCTCGATCCGCACGAACCCCTCGATCGA
>CAZFKN010000116.1:0-8478 GCA_964519805.1 uncultured Gemmatimonadaceae bacterium | reverse complement strand
GGGAGCGCCTCGATGATCGGAGTCACACGTCACACTGTCTGGAAGGGATTGCGACGACTGAGTAACCGGGCGGTTACAGGCGTGAACTCGAACTTGCTTCGGGACTATCGACCGGGCTGGCGCCGAGCGGATGCCACGCCGGAGCGAGGAACGGCAGCACAGCGCCGCCCAGGATGAGCAGGCCGCCGAGCCACTGAGTGGCTGTGAGGACCTCGCCGATCACGATCCAGCTGGCCAGCGCCGCGGCCAGAGATTCCAGAGTAAAAATGATCGCGGTGGGCGTCGGGCTCACGACCCTCTGGGCTCCGAGCTGGAGATAGAACGTGACCGCCGCCGTGATGCTCAGGAACGCCAGCGCAAGGACGAGCGGGAGACCCGGTGTGAGCCTCGGCGTCTCGAACATTGGAGCGGCGAGAGCCGAGAGCAGGCCGGTCACGCCCAGCTCGAGCGCGAGCAGGCGAGTGGGGCGCGCCACGTGCGCGTAGTGGCCGACGGCCACGATCTGCAAAGCGAAGACCGCCGCGCAGCCGAGGGTCAGCAGGTCACCGCGGTTCAAGCCCTCGCTCATGCCGCCCGGGCGGGTGAGCAGATACATCCCCACGCCGGTCACGATCAGCGCGATCACGAGGGCGAGCGAGGGCGCGCGCCGGTAGGTCATGAGATAGGCGACCGGGACCAACGGCGTGCTTAGTCCGGTGATGAAGGCTGACCGGCTGGGCGTGGTGTACTGGAGGCCGACCGTCTGGAAGACGAAGCCGGCCCAGAAGAGCAGACCGAGGACGATGCCGCCAACCAGCTCACGCCGGGTGAGGCCGCGAAACCAGGGCCAGACGATCAGCGACGCAAGGGTGAAGCGGAGGGCGAGCAGGACCAGCGGTGACGCGACGCCGAGCGTCTGCTTGATGATGGTGAACGAGCAGCCCCAGACGATCGCGATGCAGACGAGCGCCGTGATACCCTGGCGCCGGGTCATCCGGCGAGGGCGGGGGCGGACGGCAGCAGCAGCGGTCGAAGGTAGCGGCCGGTGTGGGACGTGGAGACCTCGGCGACCTCCTCGGGGGTGCCCTGGGCCACGATGCGGCCCCCGGCCGCGCCGGCCTCGGGACCGAGGTCGACGATCCAGTCGCCGCGCTTGATGACGTCGAGGTGGTGCTCGATCACCACCACTGTATGCCCGGCGTCGACGAGGCGGTCCAGCACCTGAATGAGCACGCGGACGTCGTCGAGGTGGAGACCGGTGGTGGGCTCGTCGAGTAGATAGAGCTTGCTGCCCTCGCGCTTGCCGGCCGACAACAGCTCCCGGGCGATCTTGAGCCGCTGGGCCTCGCCGCCGGAGAGGGTCGTGGCCGGCTGACCGAGCCGGAGGTAGCCCAGTCCCACCTGCTGCAGCTGCCAGAGCGCTGCGCCGAGACGGGGCTGGTGGCGGAACCGCGCAATGGCCTCGTCCACCGTCCACTGGAGGACGTCATGGATCGAATGCCCGTGGATTCTGACCTCCAGCACGGCCGGCTTGAACCGGCGACCACCGCAGGCCTCGCAAGGAACGAAGACGTCCGCGAGGAACACCATCTCGACCTGCACGTGGCCTGCGCCCTCGCAGGTCTCGCAGCGACCACCCGGCAGGTTGAACGAGAAGGTGGCCGCGTTGTACTTCCGCTGCCGCGCGAGCGGCTGCTCGGCGAAGAGCTCCCGGATTTCGTCGAATGCCTTCACGTACGTGACGGGATTCGACCGCGGCGACCGCCCGATCGGCGATTGATCCACCAGCAGCACGTCCTCCAGCTGCTCCCACCCGGTGAGCGTCCGGACCCGGCCCACTTCCTCTCCCAGGTGCGACTTGGCCGAATGGCCGCCGTGCAGCCTCGCCTCGAGGTTCCGGTAGATCACATCGTAGACGAGCGTGCTCTTGCCGGAGCCCGACACCCCGGTCACCACCGTGAGCGCCCCGAGGGGGATGTCCACGTCCACCGCCTCGAGGTTGTGCAGCTCGGCGCCACGCACCCGCAGCCAGCGAGGCCCGGCGGGCCGGCGCGCGCTCGGCACCGCGATGCGCTTGATACCGCTGAGATACTGTCCGGTGAGGGAGGCGCCCGCGTCCGCCACGGCGCCCGCGTGTACCACGCGCCCGCCGCGCTCCCCGGACCCCGGGCCCAACTCGAGCATGAAGTCGGCCTGGCGGATGGCGGCGAGGTCGTGCTCGACGACGACGACCGTGTTGCCGTTGTTGCGGAGGCGCCGGAGCAGGGCCAGCAGCCGATCCGTATCGCGAGGGTGGAGGCCGACCGACGGCTCGTCCAGCACGTAGAGCGAGTCGACCAGGCGGGAGCCCAAGGCGTTGGAAAGCGCGATTCGCTGTGCCTCTCCGCCGGAGAGCGTCCGGGTCTGGCGCTCGAGCGTCAGATAGCCCAGACCCACGTCGCGCAGAAAGCTGAGTCGCGCGTCGAGTTGATCGAGGATCAGCTGGCCGATCTGCCGCTCGGTGGGCGTGAGGGGCAGGCCCTGCACCCAGGCGTGAATGTCGTCCACCGAGCGAGCGGCCACGGCCGCAATCGTGTCGTCGCCGATGCGCACGGCGAGCGCGTCGGGGTTGAGACGGGTGCCCGCGCAGGCCGTGCAAGTCCGGGCCAGCTGGTACTGGCGGAGGAACACGCGGATGTACTGCTTGTAGCGCTTCGCCTCGAGCCCCTTCAAGAACGGGAAGATGCCGACGTACCGGCCCTTCCGCCCGTAGAGCAGCTCGCGCTTCTGGGCCGCCTTGAGCTTGCTCCAGGGCGTCGCCGGATCCACGTCCAGCTGCCGCGCGCGCTCCAGCAGGATACGGCGGCGGCCTTCGTATCGGGGCTTGGTCCAGGGGTCGATGGCGCCGCGAGCCAGGCTCCTCGCCGAGTCGGGGATGATCAGCGACTCGTCGTATTCGAGCGTGGCCCCGAATCCGTTACAGGCGTTGCACGCGCCGCGCGGATTGTTGAACGAGAAGAGCGCCGGGGTCACCGTGGCGGCCGGCGTATCGCAGCGGCTGCAAGCCGGAAATTCGGTGAAGCGGAGTCGGCCGGCGTCGTGGAGCGCGAGGGCCACGCCCTCACCTTCGGCGAAGGACGCGGCGAGGGACTCGGCCAGCCGGGCGGCCGCATCCGCGCCCGCGGTCAAACGATCCACCACCACCAGCAGCTCGGTAGCACCGGTGAGATCGAGCTTCGACGGCAGCTCGTCCAGGTGATAGGGCGTGCCGTCGGCCACGAGACGAACGAAGCCGAGCGCGCGGAGATTCTCGACCACCGCCGCGTGGCTGACGCGGGCGCTAGGCGGCAGGGGGAACGCGATCTGGAGCCGGGCGCCGCCGGCCAACTCGGCCAGGATCTGGTCCGTCGCCGACTGGGGTGTGTCGCGCCGCACTGCCGCGCCGCACAGGCGGCACCAGGTTCTGCCGAGGCGAGCCCAGAGCAGGCGGAGGTAGTCATAGACCTCGGTGGCCGTGCCCACGGTGGAGCGGCTGGACACGGTCGGGTTGCGCTGCTCGATCGCCACGGCGGGGGCGAGGCCCTCGAGCCGGTCCACCGCCGGCTTGGGCATCCGGTCGAGGAACTGCTTGGCGTAGGTGGACAGCGACTCGATGTAGCGCCGCTGGCCTTCGGCGTAGAGCGTGTCGAACGCGAGCGACGACTTGCCGGAGCCGGAAGGCCCGGTCACCACGATCAGCGACCGGTGGGGCAGATCGACGGTGACACCGCGGAGATTGTGCTGACGCGCGTTGACAATGCGGATGACGGAGTCGGACATCTTGCTGCAAGATAACCGGGGCCGGCCGGCGTCCGCCTTTCCCGCATCTCCCGGCCTGCGCTAACTTTCCCGGCCGATGGCTCGCCTGCTCACTCCCAGGCTCCTGCTGCGAGGCTTCGAGTTCTTTCTCGTGGCGTCGCTGCTGGGCTACGGTCTCACGCTGCTGTACGGCCACGACGTGTCCGCGTCGCTGGCGAAGTTCAGCCAGCTGGAATGGCCGTGGCTGTTCGTCGGCGTGGGGCTCGCGTCCATGGACTGGCTGGGCGGGGGCACCCGGCTCTGGGTGCTCGCGCGGCACGTGGTGCCGAACCCCTCGCTCAAGGGGTGCCTGCTGGCGGGCGGCATGGGGGCGTGGGCCGCCTACGTGACGCCGCTCCAGTCGGGCTCCGCGCCGATGACGATCTACACGCTGCGCCGCTACGGTATCCCGTTGCCGGTGGCGGTGGCCTCCACCTTCGTGAGCTTCATCGCGACGGTCGCGTTCTTCGGGATCGCCGGCCCGCTCGCCATCCTGTTCGGGGCCGGTCGCTCGCTGGGCACCAAGGGCAACGTGCTCGGACTCTCGCTCTACGACCTCTTCCTCGGAAGCCTGGGCATCATCGGCGTCATCGGGTTCGTCATGCTGGTGATCGTGCTCTTCCCACACTTCACGGCGGGACTGATCCACCGCCTCGCGGATGCCGTCGGCCGGCGCAGCCAGCGCGTGGCACGGCGGCTGGAGAAGCTGCGCGTAGGAATCGAGGAAACCGCGGCGAGCGTCGTCGCATTCAAGTCGCCGAGCGGTCTCCTGGCGCTGGTGTGGGCGACGGTGCTCTCGGGGCCGTCGCACGCGAACAAGCTGCTCGCCGGCTATGTGGCGCTTCGGGTCATGGGCATCCACGCGAACTTCGTGGACGTGCTGCTGGTGCAGACGCTGGTGATGTTTCTCCTGTACTTCGCCCCGACGCCCGGCGCCTCCGGCATCGCCGAGCTGCTGACCGCGGCCGTAATGTCGGTCTACGTGCCGCGGGAGCTGACGCCGATCTACACGCTGGTCTGGCGATTCATCCAGAGCTACTGCACCATCGGGTTCGGGTTCATCGTCTTCTCGGGCTGGGTGCGCCGCGGGCTCAGGAGCGTGGACGAGACCGCGTTGCCGGAAGCCGTCGGATGACGACACCGACCCAGGCGGCCGACGAGCCGCTCGACCGCGGGTACGACGCGGGGCTTCTGCGCCGGCTGCTCACCTACCTCAAGCCGTATCCCCTGCCGGTGGCGGGGGCGGTGGTGCTGCTCCTCGGCGGGGCCGGGATCACTCTGGTGGGACCGATCCTGACCCAGCGCGCGCTGGACGTCGCCATCCCGCATCGGGACCTGGCGCTCCTGGGCACGCTCACCGCGCTCTACCTGGCGGCGCTCGGGCTGGAATTCCTCTTCGAGTACGGGCAGACCCTGCTCACGACCTACGTGGGCCAGCGAGTGATGTACGACCTTCGGCTCCAGATCTTCGGACACCTCCAACGCCTCAGCATCCCGTACTTCGATCGCCATCCCGTGGGCCGGCTCATGACCCGCGTGACCTCGGACGTGGAGACGCTCAACGAGCTGTTCTCGTCAGGTGTCGTGACCGTGTTCGGCGACGTGTTCACGCTCGCGGCGATCATGATCATGATGCTCGCGACGGACTGGCGGCTCGCTCTGGTGGCGTTTGCGGTCATCCCGTTCGTCTGGCTCACGGTGACCCTCTTTCGCCGGAGCGTGCGCGAGGCGTTCCGCGATATCCGCGTGCGGCTCGCGCGACTCAACGCCTACCTTCAAGAGCACCTGTCGGGGATGCGGGTGGTTCAGCTGTTCGGGCGGGAGCGGGCATCGGCGGAGGAGTTCCGTCGGATCAACGCGGATCACACGGAAGCGCACCTCCGGTCGATCACGATCTACGCCGTGTTCTTCCCCGTGATCGAGGTGCTCACGGCGGTGGCGCTGGCGCTCCTGCTCTGGTATGGCGGCCTCAGGACCATCGGCGGGACCATGACCGTCGGCGTGCTGGCTGCATTCATCCAGCTGACTCGGCGCTTCTTCCAGCCGCTCCAGGACCTCTCCGAGAAGTTCAATCTGCTCCAGAGCGCGATGGCGTCCTCCGAGCGCGTGTTTCGCCTGCTGGACGAGCCGGTGAGCGTGCCCGAGCCGGCCAAGCCGCGGGCGCTCCCCCGGCCGGTGCGGGGCGAGGTGGTCTTCGACGGGGTCTGGTTCCGCTATACGCCGAGCGGGCCTTGGGTGCTCAAGGACGTGTCGTTCCGGGCGCGGCCGGGTCAAACGATGGCTTTGGTGGGTCATACCGGCGCGGGCAAGACCACGATCGTGAGCCTGCTGCTCCGATTCTACGATGTGGAGCGGGGCCGGATCACGATCGACGGGGTGGACATCCGGGAGGTGTCGACCGCCGAGCTTCGCGGGCTGATCGGGTTCGTCCAGCAGGACCTCTTCCTCTTTACCGGCGACATCCTGCACAATCTCACGCTCGACGCGCCGATTCCGCCGGCCAGCGCGGAGGCGGCGGCCCGCCGGGTCGGCGCCGACCGGTTCGTCGAGCGGTTGCCCAAGGGGTACGGGCACGTGTTGGGCGAGCGCGGGCGCAACCTGAGCGTGGGGGAGCGGCAGCTCCTGAGCTTCGCCCGGGCGCTGGCGCGGGACCCCCGCATCCTGGTGCTGGACGAGGCGACCAGCTCGGTGGATACCGAGACGGAGGGCCAGATCCAGCGGGCGATCGCGGAGCTGATGGCCGGTCGCACCGCCATCGTGGTCGCCCACCGACTGAGCACCATCCTCCACGCCGACGAGATCCTGGTGATGCACCACGGCGAGATTCGCGAACGGGGCAGTCACCGGTCGCTGCTGGCCCAGCAGGGGCTGTACGAGCGGCTATACCAGCTTCAGCTGCGCGGTCAAGGGTCAGAGCCGGGTCCCGGCGAGGTAACCCACGTTAGCTTGCGCGGTTAGGGGGCTACCGGTAGCTTGACTGGCACCCCGATGACGGCCTTGGAACCGGCTCCATGATGCAACTCGAGGTCGGCGGCCTGCGATATCCCATCGCCGCCGGCGAGATGGTCGTCGGCTCCGGCGCGGACTGCACGGTTCGGCTGTCGGGCGATGGCGTCCAGCCGCGTCATGCGATCGTTCAGGGCCTGGCCAACGGATCGGCCGCGATCCGCCGCGCCGCCGAGGGCGCGGAGATCCTGGTGAACGGAGTTCGCCAGGGAGACGATCCGACGCCCGTGCTCCACGGCGACAAGATCCAGATCGGTACCCACGAACTGCTGGTCGTCGATCCCGCCCGCGCCGGTCACACCAAGTTCTTCGATTCCTCCGCCTTCGAGAAATTCACGCCGGCGCCGGCGCCGAGGGCCCCCGCCCCCGCGGTGGTGACCGGCGGTCGGCTGGTGTGTCTGACCGATGGCCGGGAATACCAAGTCGGCGCCGCGCTGGTGATCGGGCGCGATGCGAGCGCCGACGTCGTGGTGCCGGGCAACGAGGTGTCCCGGCGCCACGCGCAGATCGTGGCCACCGAGCAGGGCTTCGTGCTGGTGGATACGAGCACGAACGGGACGTTCCTGAACGGGCACCGCGTGGAGGGGTCGAGCGTCCTGCAGCGGGCCGACGTCATTCGGATCGGAGCGGACGAGTTCCGGTTCTACGGCGAGGCGACGCCCGTGCCGCCGGCCCCGGCTCCTCCGGCCCCGCCTGAGCCGGCGGCGCAACCGCCCGGGGCCGGGTCGCCCGCGGCGACCCCCCCCTCCGCCGCGACCGCCCTTGGAAGTTCCTGCCATTGCCGCGCTAAAGGCGGTCGAGCGCCAGACCCGATCGGTGGCTCCCGATGCGTTGATTGCACCGGTTGTCGTCCCGAAAGAGGTGGTGAAGATTGTCGATGAACCTGTGGAACTGCCGGCGGGCGTCACCAGTGGGGTTCCGGGTGGGATGCCTGGAGGGATAGCTGGAGGAGTACCGGGAGGGATTCTTGGCGGCGCACTGTCGGCAAATGCTGCAGCGCCTCCCGCTCTCGCACCTCCTCCGCCACCACCTCCGCCTGCTCCGAAACCTATAACACCGACGGAACCTGTTCGTGTTGGGGGATCGGTGAAGGAACCGAAACTCGTCAAGATGGTTCCGCCGGTGTATCCAATTCTCGCCTCCCGAGCGCGAGTGAGCGGGACGGTCATTCTTGAAGCAACGTTGACCGCACAAGGTTCCGTCGAAGAAATCCGCGTGATATCGGGACATCCTTTGCTGATCCAGTCGGCGATTGACTGCATCAAGCAGTGGCAGTACGAACCAACATATCTGAACGGAGTTCCTGTGCCGATTATATTGACGGCTAAGGTTCACTTCCTGAAAGCTCCCCTCTCTTAGTGAGGTCGTGATGTTGCGACGGCACTTTGTCGACGGTTTTCTGAGCTGCGGAATCGCGGCGACGACTGTGTCTATTTTTTATCCGATTTTGAAGTTCGTGATTCCGCCGGAAACCACCGAATCTGCAGTTATCTCCGCAACCGCCGGCCGCGTGGACGCCATTCAACCAAACACGGGCAAAATTTTTCAGTTTGGAGAGGATCCGGCGCTTCTAGTACGCACCGCTGAAGGTGAATTGCGGGCTTTTTCAGCGCGATGCCCCCATCTCAACTGTACGGTCCAATATGATTCGGAACAACGGCAGATTGTTTGCGCGTG
>CAZFKN010000115.1:0-8980 GCA_964519805.1 uncultured Gemmatimonadaceae bacterium | reverse complement strand
CGCCAAATTTCTGCTCGAGCATGAACGCTCCGGCCTCGCCAGCGCCGCGCGTTCGCGCGCTGCTCTGATGCGATTGAAAGCCATTGCCCGGAAAGAGCAAAAGGATGGCGAACCGCTGATCCGCGATCCTGACTTCACGCGCAAGCTATCGGCGCTGGAAGCGGAACTGATGGCGCTGGAATTCACCGAATTGCGGATTTTGAGCCGCGAAGCCAAAGGCGGAGACTAAAGAAGCGAAGATTGCCCGGGCCCTTTCCGCAGGGCCAGCGAACATCGCAAAGGCCGCCAAGGTTGTCGATCGGGATGAGAACGGGAACGAAACCGTTCTGCGGGAAGGCCAGAATGCCTTTACGTGCTTTCCCGGACACCCATGGGTAGTGGACGACATAGCTTACTGTGCGAATGCCGATGCTCTGCAATGGGAAGCGGACTGGCACGCGCACAGACCCCAACCCACGAACAAGCAGCCGGGCTTTGAGTACATGTTGGCTGGTGGCACGTACCGGAGCGCCACAAACCCTTACGCTACTTCGGGCACGCCGTTCACGGAAGGGCCTCACTGGATAATTCTGTGGCCCTTCGACCCGACAACGACCGGCCTGCCCACCCAATTGAAGCAGACCGGAACTTGGATCATGTGGGCTGGCACGCCTTACTCCCATCTGATGATCAATCAGCGTCCGTGAGCCCAGGCTGGCGCTGTCGCGTGCGCCGGCCCAGATTCCAGCCATCGCCACCCCATCCCCGTTCACCGATCCGACCGCCGCGCTCGCCGCGGGCCTGCGCGACCGCTACGTGCTCGAGCACGAGATACGAAGACGGTGGCTTCAGCCGCCGTGAACCCGGGCGTAGATCCCAAGCGCAAAAGCTTACATTTCTGGCGGGAACCGGGACCAGGCCATATCGTAGAGGTGGCCGCCTGTCCGGACGGCCGTCCATATCCGATATCGTCCGGGAGGTCCCCATGACTCGCCCGCGTGCCGCTGCCCGCGCACTGGTTGCCGGGGGCATTCTGGTGGCAGTTGGCGCCTGCTCCGACGTCTCCAACCGCACCGGTCCATCCCCACCTTCAGTCGATGCGTCGCTCCAGCCAACCGTGCAACAGGCTACGGCCGACGATCCAGTCGGGCTCTTGCGCGGCGTCAGGGGCTTCGGTGGCTTCTTCCTCGATCGCCAGGGCACGCCGACCGTCTACCTCACCGACACCAGCGAGCGGGGCGCGGCCCAGCGGGCGCTCGCGCCGTTCTTCGCTCGCCACGGACTGGACGCTTCCCGGCTCCAGGTGCTGCGTGCTGACTTCGAGCACGCCCGTCTTGCGAGCTGGTTCGAGCAGGCGTCGCCGGAGGCGCTCGCGGTCCCCGGAGCAGTCTTCGCGTACCTGGATGAGGCCAGCAACCGGCTCCGGATCGGCGTTGCGGACGACGCGGCAGGCACGGGGGTGGGGCGAGCCCTGGCCGCGCTCGGCATCCCGCCGGCCGCAGTGATCGTTGAGCAAACAGCCCCGATTCGTCAGCTGGCTATGCTGCAGGATCGTATCCGCCCCGTGCCGGCTGGTGTCCAGATCGACTTCATCCTCGGCATCTGCTCGCTGGGCTTCAACGCGGTGCACGTGGCGACCAACCAGCTGTCCTTCATCACGGCCTCGCATTGCACCTGGGCGCAGGGCGGTGTGGAGGGCACGATCTACTTCCAGAACACCTGGCTCGACTTGAGCGGCGCCAACGACGAGATCGGGACTGAGGTCGCCGACCCGGTCTACTTCTCGGGCCACGGCGTGTGTCCCCGCCGGCGGGTCTGCCGCTACAGCGACGCAGCCAGGGCCGCCTACAGTATTGCCGCCACCGACGTGGCCCTAGGGACGATCGCGAGGACCACCGGGGTGAACACCTTGGCGACCGATATCACCGGAAGCTTCGCGATCAACACCGCGGCGCCGGAATACGGGAGCGATCACTTTGTCGTCGGGAGCACGGTCAACAAAGTCGGGCGGACCACGGGCTGGACCAGCGCGCCGGTGACGGCGACGTGCGTGAATGTGAACGTGGTGGGGCTGACCGGGGCCTTGATTACACAGCTCTGCCAGACCCTGGCGGGAAGCGAGGCGCCGGGCAGTCCGGTCATTGTCGGCGCGGGAGACAGCGGGTCACCGGTCTTCCTGCTGAACGCCGATCAGACCGCACAACTCGGGGGCGTTCTCTGGGGCGGGAACGCCGCCGGCACCCTCATTGCTTTCAGCCCGCTCAAGAACGTCCAGAGCGAGTTGGGGACCCTCAGGGTGATCGGGCCCTGATTGCCGTCGCTGCCTTTGGCTTCGCGCTGCTCGGGACGCTCGGGGCGACCCGGTCGGCCTGGGCCCTCGGGGTTGTGATACCCGCATCGGTCGATTCGCCCACGGTCACTATCGAGGTGCCGAGCGAAGTCCCGGCCGGCGCATCTGTCCCCCTGACGCTCCGCGTCACCAATCCCACCGAACGGCCGCTCACGCTCTATCTGCGCGGGCGGCCGGTGGCGTTCGACGTGGTGGTCGCGCAGGCCGACGGGACGGTCGTGTGGCGCCGCCTGGCCGGCGCAGTCGTCACGCTGGTCCTGCAGGTGCGCACGCTTGCGCCGGGCGAAACCCTCGAGCTCAAAGACACCTGGAACCAAACCACCGGGACGGGCGCCCGGGTCGGGCCCGGCGAATACGTCGTCACCGGCGAGCTGCTGACGGATAGGCCCCGGCCACTCCTGACCGCGTCGGTGCCCCTGCGGATCCTGCCGGCTGCGAGACGCTAGCCGCATACAGAGGGCCGTTTGTGTCTTTGGCATGAGCGGACTGGCTACAGACTGCTACCGTTTCTGCTGGCGTTTCTCCGGGCACAAGCGGGGATTGCGGGGCAGGGAAGCGGGCACCGATGCTCGGTAAGTGACTGTTTCCGGGCAGGTTGACCGGAACCGCTGCCCCGGCGGCACCGACTCTGGATCAGGAGAGTCCTGGTTCGAGCCCAGGAGGGGCAACTCAAAACGCCGTCGTGGCTTAGGCTACGGCGGCGTTTGGTTTTACTCGCCGGTCTTGCAGTGCCGCGTCTCCTCCGTGAGCATTGGTTAGGGAATCCCCCCGATCGGACACGCTCACGGCGGCTCAGAGCCGAGATCCAGCCCCGATCCACAGCCCGAGCAAACGCGATGAGCGGCATGTACTCTTACTCCCATCCGAGAGCTCCCTCCATCAGCCTTGGCGGTGCGTATGTCCACTCATTATGAAAACAGAACTGCGCGGCCGGCGTAACGAGTGCGAATCGCTCGATCGGCTGCTGGAGGACGTGCGCGGGGGGCAGAGTCGGGTGCTTGTCCTGCGGGGCGAGGCGGGCGTCGGCAAGACGGCGCTGCTGGAGCACCTGGTGGCCAACGCGTCAGGGTGTCGCATTGCGCGGGCTGCGGGCGTCGAGTCCGAGATGGAGCTCGCGTTCGCCGGCATTCATCAGCTCTGCGGGCCGATGCTGAGCCACCTGGAACATCTGCCGGGCCCCCAGCGAGACGCGCTTGGTATCGCGTTCGGCCTCAGTGCGGGTACGGCGGCGGATCGCTTTCTGGTCGGTCTGGCTGTGCTGAGCCTGCTGTCTGAGGTAGCCGAGGAGCGGCCCCTGGTCTGCGTGGTGGATGATGCGCAGTGGCTCGATCGGGCTTCGGCGCAGGTCCTTGGGTTTGTGGCGCGGCGGCTCCTGGCGGAATCGGTGGCCATGGTCTTCGCCGTGCGCGACCCGACCGAGGACAAGGAGCTGGGGAGCCTTCCAGTGATGGTGGTCGAGGGCTTGAGCGACGCGGACGCCCATGCTCTGCTGGACTCGGCGACACCCGGGCGGCTGGACGAACGGGTACGCGATCGGGTCGTCGCCGAGTCGCATGGGAACCCTCTCGCGCTGCTGGAGCTGCCCAAGGGATTGACCGCCGCGGAGCTGGCGGGCGGGTTCGGCCGTCCCGACGCGCGGCCGGTCGCGAGCCTCATCGAGCAGAGCTTCCTCCGCCGTGTCCGGGCGCTCCCGGTCGAGACGCAGCGACTGCTCCTGGCAGCGGCGGCGGAGCCGGTGGGGGACGGGCCTCTGCTGTGGCGCGCGGCCGAGCGGCTTGGGATCGCCGCCGACGCGGCAGCGCCGGCCGAAGCGGAAGGGCTGATCGAGTTTGGCGCCAGGGTTCGGTTCCGTCATCCGCTGGTGCGCTCGGCGGCGTACCGGGTGGCAGCGGTGCGAGAGCGCCAGGAGATTCATCGAGCCCTGGCCGAGGTGACCGATCCAAGCAGCGATCCCGATCGCCGAGCGTGGCATCGCGCACACGCAGCGGTCGGACCAGACGAAACGGTGGCCGGCGAGCTGGAACGCTCGGCCGATCGGGCACAAGGCCGCGGCGGCGTCGCGGCGGCGGCCGCGTTTCTCGAGCGGGCGACCGACCTCACACCCGATCCCGCCCGGCGCGGAGCCCGAGCACTGGCTGCGGCGCAGGCCAAGTTCGAGGCCGGGGACGCCAACGCGGCGTACCAGCTCCTCGCGGCCGCGGAGATCGGCCCGTTGGACGAGCTTCGGCGCGCGCGGCTGGCCCGCATGCGCGCGCACATCGTGTTTGCCCAGAGGCGCGGGAGCGACGCTCCCGCGTTGCTGCTCGATGCGGCCAAACGGCTCGAGGCTCTCGATGCGGGGCTCGCGCGCGAGACGTACCTCGAAGCGCTCGGAGCGGCGGTCTTCGCCGGCCGGCTCGGCGGCCGCTGCGGAGTGCGGGAGGTAGCCGAGGCTGCCCGTGCTGCGCCGCTGGGCCCAGAGCCGCGGCGACCGATTGATCTGCTCCTGGATGGCGCGGCGACGCGGTTCACCGAGGGGCACGGGGCGGGGGTGCCGGCCTTGCGGCGCGCCCTGCAGGCGTTTCGGACAGAGGCGATGCGCAGTGAGGACGACATCCTGCGCTGGCTGTGGCTGGCATGGCTCCTCGCGGGCGACCTGTGGGACGACGAGGCGTGGCACGAGCTGGCCACTCACTCGGTCAGGCTCGCTCGCGAGACCGGAGCGCTCACCCTCCTTCCGCTAGACCTTGAATACCGCGCCGGCGTGCACGTACACGCTGGAGAGTTCGCCGCGGCCTCAGCGCTGGTCGAGGAGGCTGATGCGATCTCGGCGGTGACTGGCAATGCTCCTCTCAAATATGCGTCGTTGTTCCTCGCCGCCTGGCGCGGCGAGGAGGGCCTGGCCTTGAAGCTGATCGAGGCCCGCGCCCGGGACGGGACCGCCAGCGGCGAGGGAAGGGCCATCGGTTTGGTGGGGTGCGTGACCGCCGTGCTGTACAATGGTCTCGGACGCTATGAGGCCGCCCTCGTCGGCGCTCAACGGGCATGCGAGCATGAAGATCTGGTGCTCTTCGGTTGGTCCCTTGTCGAGCTGATCGAGGCGGGCACCCGAAGCGGCGCCCACGATGCGGCGGCCGTGGCCCTTCGGCAACTCGAGGAACGAACCCGCGGCGCCGGCACGAATTGGGCCCTTGGGATCCTGGCGCGGTCGAGCGCGCTGCTGGGCAGCGGCCAGGCCGCCGACGCCCTGTACCGCGAGGCCATCGAGCGGCTCGGGCGCTGCCGGATCGTCGTGCATCTCGGCCGCGCGCACCTGCTGTACGGCGAGTGGTTGCGTCGCGAGAATCGGCGCACGGACGCACGGGAGCAACTGCGCATCGCCTACGAGATGCTGAGCCGCATGGGGGCCGGAGCGTTTGCCGAGCGGGCACGAGCCGAGCTCCTGGCGACCGGTGAGACGGTGCGCAAACGCACGCTCGAAACCAGCGAAGTGCTCACCGCCCAGGAGGCGCTGGTCGCCCGGCTCGCCGCGCAGGGACGCACCAATCCGGAGATCGGGACCCAGCTCTTCATCAGCGACCGCACGGCCGAGTACCATCTGCACAAGGTGTTCACCAAGCTCGGAATCAGCTCTCGCAGGAGTCTCCGCGATGCGCTCCGGAACTCGACCCACGCAACCTCGCCGGCGTAACCGGCTCAGCAACGGCATCGGGGGATTCGCTTTGGCATGGAAAGGCAAGGAGGCCCGCATGTCCCCAGGGGAAAGAGACTGGGGTGTCGACCGGGGTGTTCGACGGATGCGACCCGGCAACCGTGAGCCGATGATGGTCCCTGTCCCGACACCCACGCGCCGCTCGTGCTGACACGGCGCCGAGCCCCCCACCCTTCGCCCACACGGAGCGAACATGCCGACGCCAATGACACCGCGCGCCTCAGAGCGCTCTCCCGATACGATCGTGTTGGTCCACGGCTTCTGGGTGACGCCGCGCAGCTGGGAGCACTGGATCCCGCACTACGAGGCGAAGGGCTACCGCGTCCTCGCCCCCGCATACCCCGGTTTCGAGGTTGAGGTCGAGGCGCTCAACGCCGACCCAACGCCGGTCGAGCGGCTCACGGTCCCCGCGGTCATCGCGCATCTGGAATCGATCGTCAGGGCGCTCGACGCCCCTCCGATCCTGATGGGCCACTCGGCGGGCGGCACGTTTGTGCAGATCCTGCTCGACCACGGCTTCGGCGCTGCGGGAGTGACGTTCAACTCCGCGCCGACCGAGGGCGTCCTCGTTGTGCCGTGGTCGCAGATCCGGGCGACGTTTCCGGTGCTCAAGAGCCCGGCGAACCGGCACCGGGCGGTCGGCCTCACGTACGAGCAGTGGCGCTACACCTTCACCAACACTTTCCCCGAGGCCGAGGCGCGTGCCCTGTACAAGCGATATCACGTGCCCGCGTCGGGCGGCATTCTATGGGACAGCGCGCTCGCGAACCTCGAGCCCGGGCCGCAGGCGACCTGGGTCAACTACCGCAACGCAGCGCGGCCCCCGCTGCTGTTCATCTCCGGCGGTGAGGACCACCTGATGCCGCCGATCGTGCAGCACTCGAACGCGGCGCACTACACGGCGGAGACGCTCACCGAGGTGACGGTGTTCGAGGGGCGCTCCCACCTGCTCCCCGCGCAGCGCGGCTGGGAGGAGATCGCCGACTACGCGCTCTCGTGGGCCGAGCGGCACGTGGTCTCGCTCGCCGAACGCGGCGCCTAACGCTGCTCGGACCCTCCCCATCCACGAGCCGCACTGTCAGGAACGACTGCACGGAGAGCTGACCATGTCGCTAACAGCCGAGCCGACTATCAAAAGCGGAAAGACCCGAGTCCTGGGTGGCATCACGGTGATCGACGCGCCGCTCATCACTCGCACACTGCATTATGCCCGCACCCATTCCGAACCGTTTCTCTTCAACCATGCCGTCCGATCCTGGCTCTTCGCGGTTCGGCTCGGGCAGCTGCAGGGGGTGCCTCACGACGCGGAAGTCGTCGCCGTCGGCTCGCTGCTCCACGACCTTGGGCTCACGAACAGCTTCACGGGTCCCAAGCGCTTCGAGATAGAAGGAGCCGACGCAGCGCGGGCGTTCGCGCGCGAGCAAGGTCTCGACGATCGCCGCCTGCAGTTGATCTGGGACAGCGTCGCTTTGAATTCCACACCTTCGATCGGGCTGCACAAGGAGGCGGAAGTGGCGCTCTGCACGGCTGGGATCGGCCTCGACTACGGCGGGCCCCAGTACGACCTGATCCCGCCGAACGAGATGAAGAGCGTCCTCACCGCATTTCCCCGCCTCGACATGAAGCGGTGCTTCACGGAGTCGGTTTGCCGCATTGTCAAGACCAAGCCGGAGACCACGTACGACAATTTCGCGCAGGACTTCGGGGAACGCTTCGTGCCAGGCTACAAGCGGCCGTCTACCGTGGATTTCCTGATGAACGCTCCGTTCGAGGAGTAAGCAGGCGTGTCCATCACACGCTCTCCAGTGCCCCACCACTGCCTGGGACCAAGCCGTGCTCTTGCGCTGAGCCGTGGCGCCGAGGCGGCCCCGACGTCCACCGGCGCCTACCGGCGAATGTTTCCCGAGCTGCCCCCGCTGCCGAGCGATGAGGCCTTCCTCCATAAGCTGGGGACCTCCTGTGGAGCCGAGGTCTCCAGCAGCGCGAACGGAAAGGACGATGCCTCGGGACCGGCCGGCTGGGCCTTCTTCGGCCAGTTCATCGCGCACGACGTAACCGCCGATCGCTCGGCCCTGGTGGATCGGGCCGATGTCGACGCGCTCAAGAACGTACGGCGCCAGAAGCTGAATCTCGAGTTCCTCTACGGCTCCGGCCCGGCCGGCGATCCCTACCTGTACGACGTCAGCGACTCCGCCAAGCTCCTCATCGGCCGCAACGATGCGGGCCAGGCTGAGGATCTTCAGCGCAATGCCCAGGGCATCGCGATCATCGTCGATCCCCGGAACGACTCTCACCTGCTGATGGCGCAGATGCAGGTGCTGTTCTCCAAGTTTCACAATCGGATTGTGGACTGGCTACGCGAGAAGGGCACGGCAGCACGAACCATTTTCACCGAAGCCCAGCGACTGGCCGTCTGGCACTACCAGTGGATCATCTTGCGGGAGTTTCTTCCCAGCCTGATCGGTGACGGGTTGACCGACACACTCCTGGCCGGCGGGTCGCGCTACTATCGTCCTGCTGCCGACCCTTTCATCCCTCTCGAGTTCGCCGATGCCGCTTATCGCTACGGGCACGGTCAGCTTCGCGAGACCTACCGGGTCAAACCCGGCGACCCACCGGTGCCGCTCTTCCCCGACCTCATCGGTTTTCGGGCGGTTCCTGCATCACGGGTCGTGGACTGGGCCGAGTTCTTCGACCTTCCCGGCCGTCGGCCGGCCCAGCGGGCCAAGAAAATCGATGGCCGGGTTTGCAGCGCCATCATGCACCTGCCCCAGGCGATTACCGGCGACGTCGAGGTCGAGGCCTTTCACAGCCTGGCCGCGCGCGATCTCCAGCGCGGCCACGCCGTTGGCCTCCCGTCCGGCGAGGCCATCGCCCGCCACATCGGCGCTACTCCCCTCACCCGGGAGCAGACCGCTCTTGGCGCACTGGGCTGGGATCAGGAAACCCCGCTCTGGTAC
>CAZFKN010000114.1:0-9291 GCA_964519805.1 uncultured Gemmatimonadaceae bacterium | reverse complement strand
CCCGGTGCGCGATGGCGTCCAGTCCGCGGGCCATTCCGCTCACCACCACGAGCCCGTGCGCTGCAGCAGCCGCGGCCACGAGGCGACAGGCCGACGCACCGTAGGTCGTGTGGTTGCGGCTGCCGACGACGGCTACCATGGGCCGGCTGAGAAGATCGAGCGCGCCCAGTGCGAAGAGGAGCTGCGGCGGCTCGGGGATCTCGCGCAACTGCGGGGGAAAGCCGCGATCGGCTGGGAGCAGGACGACACCGCCCAGCTCCGCCACCGTTTCCAGCACGCGCTCGCCCTCGGACACATTCCGCCGGGCGATCTCGGACGCGACCGCCCGGTTCAAGCCCGGCACGGCGCTTAGAAACGCGATCGGCGCCGAAAAGGCGCCGATGGAGCTGCCGCATGCCGATATCAGCGTGGCGAGCCGAGCGGCTCCCACACCGGGCGTCAGGGCCAGAGCGACGTAGGCGACTCGCTCCCGGTCCACGCGTCCTGCCTTGCGGACTCCTCCGCCCTTGCTGCCTGCACGAAGCTCCAGAGCCGTTCCTTGAGCGCGTCGAGCCCGAGCCCTGACGCGCCCGAAACGGCGAGCTGGCCCGCCGCGTCCGGCGCGAGCAGCACGGGCAGCTCGGCATCGGCAGGAAGCAGATCACGTTTGGTGAGGACGACCAGATGCGGCTTGGCGTGGAGCGCCGGGCTGTAGAGCAGGATTTCGCGACGCAGGCGATCGTAGACCGCCTGCGGATCCTGCACATCCAGGGGGACGAGGAACGCGAGCACCCGCGTGCGCTCGACGTGTTGCAGGAACCGGAGGCCGAGCCCCTTGCCGGCGTGCGCGCCCTCGATGATGCCCGGGATATCCGCCACCACGAACGACCGCCCCTCCGACAGCCCGACCACGCCCAGATTGGGCTCGAGCGTAGTGAACGGATAGTCGGCGATCTTGGGTCGGGCGGCGGACACTACGGAGAGCAACGTGCTCTTGCCCGCGTTGGGCTCACCCACCAGCCCGACGTCGGCGATGAGCCTGAGCACCAGCTCGATCTCGCGCTCCTGCCCCTCTTCGCCGGGCTCCCACTCGCGCGGCGCCTGGTGCGTGGGCGTGGCGAACCGCGCGTTGCCCCGGCCGCCGCGACCGCCTCGCGCGACGAGCAGCGTATCTCCGGGCCGGAGGATCTCGCCGAGGGCTTCGCCCGTGGCGGCGTCGCGCACTTCGGTGCCCGGCGGCACCGGGAGATACACGTCCTCCGCGGAGCGGCCGGTCTGGGTCTTGCCCTTGCCGTGCTCGCCCCTCTCCGCCTTCCACACGGTGCGGTAGCGATAGTCGAGCAGGGTGGCGAGGTTGGCCTCGCCCCGCACGAGGACACTGCCGCCGTGGCCCCCGTCTCCGCCGTCCGGGCCCCCCTTCGGCTTGTACTTGAAGCGGGCGAACGAGGCGGCGCCGGAGCCGCCGGTGCCCGCCGAGACGCGAACGACCGCGCGATCGACGAAGGTCATTGGCCGGGACTCCATCCTTCGCGCACCGACTTCCACAGCTCCTTTACCTTTTTCCACTGATCGAAGGAGAGGAGCGGATTGACGATCGAGAGGACGCCTTCGATCTGGCCGAACGTGGCGCCCGCGTTGAGCGCGCCGCGCAGGTGTGAATGCAGCTGCCGGGGCGTTTCGAGGACCGCGGTCTGCACCACAGTGCACAGCTCCCGCCGGGCGAGATCGAGCCCGGGACGCGCCAGCGTGCGCCCGTATCCTTCGGTGATCATCCACGCGTCCATGGCGGGATGGAGCGCGCGGATGCTCTCGCGGAGCTTGGCGTAGTTCTCGCCGTAGATCAGGGCGCAGGCTTCCTCTCCACGGGCGGTCCAGGTGGCAACGTTGGCGTACTCCGCGTCGGCATCGTCCTCGGGTGCGGGTACACCGCCGAACTTCCGCCACACCATGAAGGCGACGAGCGTCCGGGGATAGCCGCACATCAGCACCGATTGCAGGAGCAGCTCCTCGACCCATTCGACCGGCACCTTGGAGCTCCGAAGCGGAGCGACTCGCTCGCGCAGCTCGGGCTCGTAGCCCTGGGCAATTGCGGCGGCGAACCGGGCCAGGTCACGCGTTTGCGGATCGAGGTTGTCCTCTTTCGCCATCATCCTAGGTCGTCCCCAGCGTCGCGTCGTCATCCGGATACCGCACCGGCGGGCGAGAAAACGCGGTGCCGCCCGCGCGCAATGAGGGCTCAATATAGCGCAAGGAAACCGGCTCCCCGCCCTGCGGCCCGACCGGGCTCCCGTTAGCTTCCGGGCCATGCCTTTCGACATGCGCGCGTTCGTGGGCGCCGCGCTGATCTCGCTCGCGGCGACGTCGGTCGCCGCCCAGGCGACGCCCTATCTGACACTGGACGATCCCCGCCTGCCACTGCTCGAACATCTGATCGCCCGCGGCGACGTCGAGGACCCGTCCCCGATGATCCGCCCCTTCACGATCGGCGAGGCCATCCGGGTCCTCACCGCCGCCGACACGGCGCCCGGGCGCTCGAGCGGCGCCTTGATTCACCGTCTGCGCGAGCAGCTCACGCTCCCGCCCGGGGAGCAGTGGTGGCGGTTCGAGACGCGCCTGGCCGGCGAGGCCTACACCCAGAAGCGGCGCGACCCCCTTCACCTCGGCGGGCCCGGCACGGAGAATCCGTATTTCGACATCGGCGGGTGGGCCGCCTTCGGCCCGGTCGTGGGAGCGGTGAGACCCGCGGTGCAGCCGAGCCTGATCGGCGATCCGGACTGGCCGAATCACGAGCAGCAGAACGTCACGACCCACCTCATCGAGGGGTATCTCAGCGGCCAGTGGAAGTTCCTGCGGGTCGACTTCGGCCAGCTCGACCGCAATTGGGGCCCCGTGGGCCTCCCGGGTATTCCCATCAGCAACGTGGGGTACGAGCGCCACGCGCTCGCGCTCGAGCTGGGCAACCGGGTGCTCCGACTCCAGGCCGTCGGCGTGGACCTGCGCCAGCAACCCGACAGCCTCGGCCAGACGGTCAACCGCTTCTTCTTCGCACACCGCCTGTCGGCTCGGCTTTCCAACCGGGTTCAAGCGGCCCTCTGGGAGACGCTGGTGATCTCCGGCGTCGGGCGCACCTTCGAGTTGCCGTTCGCCAACCCGTTGTCTCCGAGCGTCCTCACCAACTCGTTCGGAATTGCGGGCACCGGCAGCAACGTGATGATCGGGACCGACCTCACCTGGCGCTTCCGCGGCCGGGCGACGTTCCAGGCCCAGCTCGCCCTCGACGACTTCTGGTTCAATCACCGCAACCAGAAACAGGACCGCTGGGGGCTCACGCTGATGGCCTACGGTCCGCTGGGAAAGCGGCTGGGCTGGCGCGCCGCCTACACCCAGGTGTCGAGCCTCGCCCTTCGCACCCAAAACCCGCAGGAGAATTTCACCGACCTGGGCGTCGGCATCGGCCGGAACTTCAGCGACATGGATCAGGCCTGGGCCTGGGTCCAGATCCCGGTGGCCGACCGATGGCTGGTGACACCCGAGGCGGTCTTTCAGCGGCAGGGCGAGGGAAAGATCGACACTCCGTACCCGCTGCCGGACGCGAACGGCAACCAGATCACGCCGATGTTCCTCATCGGCACCGTCGAGAAGACCGCCCGGATCGGCGTGAGCGTGTCGGGCACCGAGGGTCCGGTCGACCTCGTGGGCAGCCTGGGGTTCAACCACGTGGTGAACGACCAGAACCAGCCGGGCGTCACGGCCAACCGGGTGGTCGCACGAATCTTCTTCGCGCTCAAATGGGGACGACAGGGCGCCTTTCGCGCGTCGGATGCCCCGTGAGACCCGCTTAGACTTCGTGCGACCGGTTTCGGCAGGAGCGACCATCGGATGAGCGCCGACCTTTCGCAGATGCAGGACCCGCTGGGGCTGGGTCGGCTGGGCTACGCCAAGGCGTTGCTCGAGCTCAAGGCGCAGCGGTGGGAGCGGGGGAAGGTCTCCGAGGCCACGGAGACGATCGCGGAGGAGACGCCGGTCGCGGTGGTGTACAACGGCATCCCGCACGTCGTGATGATGGCGACGCCGCAGGACCTCGAGGATTTCGTCCTCGGCTTCAGCCTCACCGAGGAGCTGATCGTCTCGCCCGATCAGCTGCAGCGGGTCGAGTGCATCCGCTACAGCCAGGGCATCGAGATCCAGGCCACGGTGGCGCCCGAGCGCGAGGAGATCATCGCCGCACGGACCCGCCGCCTGACCGGTCGGACCGGTTGCGGGATCTGCGGAGCCGACAGCGTGACGGCCGTCTTGAAGGAGCTGCATCCGATCACGCCCGGCCCGGCGATTCGCCAGTCGGCGGTGCAGACGGCCTTCGACTCGCTGGCGTCGCATCAGACGCTGAACGCCGCATCCGGCGCGATTCACGCCGCCGCGTGGGCGCGGCTTGACGGCACGATCGAAATGGTCAGGGAGGACGTTGGGCGCCACAACGCGCTCGACAAGCTGATCGGCGCCCTGCTGAAGCGCGGAACCGATCCGCGCTCAGGATTCGTGGTGGTGACCAGCCGGGCCAGCTTCGAGATGGTACAGAAGACCACCGTCCTCGGTGCGCCGCTCATGGCGGCGATCTCGGGTCCCACGGGCCTCGCGGTACGGGTGGCGCAGCAGGCGGGGCTCACGCTGGTAGGGTTCGCGCGGGGCACGCGGCACACGATCTACACGCATCCGGAGCGGATGGTTTGAGGCGTTAGCCGTTAGCCTTTGGTTCTCCGGCCGTCTCCGTCCAGTTTGGCCGGCCGGTGCTGCACGTAGCGCCAACCGAAGCGCCCCTTGATACAGAGATTGCCGCGGGTCACGTCGTGGTCGAGCGGCGAGGTCACCTTCACGATCTCGTTGTCCTGCACGTGCAGCTCGAGGTTGCAGCCCACACCGCAATAGGGGCAGATCGTCTGGGTGACGGTCTGCCGGCTCTCGTCCCACGTGCCCGCGGTCCGATGATCGTGCTCGCTCTTGAACATCAGCGCGCCGGTGGGACACACGGCGATGCAGTTACCGCAGTAGACGCAGGCCGACTGGGGAAGCTTCACCGCGAATTCGGTGGAAATGCGGGCGTCGAACCCCCGCCCGGCGACCGTGAGCGCGTAGGTATTCTGGAAGTCCTTCCCGCAAGCCTCGACGCACTTGTAACACAGAATGCACTTGGTGTAGTCGCGGACGTACAGCTCGTTGTCCACCTTCACCGGCTGCGCCACGGTTGCGGCGTGCTCGGCGTCCGGCGGCTCGTGGTGACCGGGCTGGAGCGCGTCCCGCGCCCCGGCCGGACCGGGAGGCGCAGGTGGACCGTAGCGCTCGGGCTTGCAGCCGTAATCACCCAGCCAGCCGGCGACATCGGGCGTCGTGGACAGATCCACCGACGACGCGAGAAACTCGAGTACCATCTTGCGGCTGTGGCGCACGCGGTCCGAGTCGGTCTTGACGACCATCCCCGCTTCCACCTTGCGCGAGCAGGCCGGCACCAGCACGCGCGATCCCTCGACCTCCACGACGCACACGCGACAGACGTTCACCGGGTGCAGGGTCTCGAGATAGCAGAGCGTGGGGATCGGCTTCCCTTGCTGCTCGCAGGCCTCGAGCAGGGTCGTGCCCTCGGGCACGCTCACCTTCCGGCCGTCGATGGTGATCTCTACCGGGCGGCGCGGGGGCTTGAGCTGGACGAACGTCTCGGCGGTCGCGGTCACTTGGCCGGTGCTCCGTTGAACAGGCGAAGCCGCTGTACCGCCGACTCCACGGCGCTGTACGCCGTCTGACCCAGCCCGCAGATCGATGCGTCCTTCATCGCGGCCCCGATCTCTGCCAGCAGGGCGATCTCCCCGGGGACGCCGCCCCGCGGACGCTTCACGTGGATCCGATGCAGCGCCTCTTCCTGCCGCACGGTGCCGACTCGGCAGGGGACGCACTGCCCGCAGGACTCGTCGCGGAAGAACGCCGCGATCCGCAGCAGAATCGGCACGAGGTCGATCGTGTCGTCGAAGGCCATGATCACGCCGGAGCCGAGTGTCGCCTGGGCCGCGCGGGCACCCTCGAACGTGAGGGGCATGTCCATCTCGTCGGGCCGCACGAACACGCCGGCCGCACCACCCAGGAGGATGGCCTGGAGCGTGCGCCCGGGGCCCACGCCACCGGCCATTTCGTAGAGCTGCCGCAAGGTGGCTCCGGACTCGACTTCGTAGACGCCGGGACGGCGAACGCAGCCCGAGAGGCAGAAGAGGCGCGACCCGGTGGAGCCCTCGGTGCCGATCTTGGCGTACGCGGGCCCGCCGAGCCGGATGATCTCCAGCACGTTGGCAAGCGTCTCGACGTTGTTGATGACCGTCGGCTTGGAGAACACGCCCGACTGCACCGGGAACGGCGGCTTGTTGCGCGGCTCGCCCCGGAATCCTTCGATCGAGTTGAAGATCGCGGTCTCTTCGCCGCAGATGTACGCACCCCCGCCCTTCCGGATCTCGATGTCGAAGCGGAAGGCTTGGCCCATGACGTCGTCGCCCAGGAGCCCGCGCGCCCGGGCCGAGTCGATCGCGCCCTGGAGCCGCTCGATCGCGAGCGGGTATTCGCCTCGGACGTAGATGAATCCGTGTTCCGAGCTGGTGGCGTAGGCCGCGATCGTCATGGCCTCGACCACGCTGAACGGGTCGCCCTCCATGATGACCCGATCCTTGAACGTGCCGGGCTCGGACTCGTCGGCGTTGCAGATGATGTAGTGGGGACGGACCGGCTGGCGTGCCACCGCGTCCCACTTGCGGCCCGTAGGGAACGCCGCGCCGCCGCGACCCAGCAGCTTTGCGTCAGTGACTTCGCGAATGATGCCTTCCGGGCCGAGGTCGAGCGCCATCCGGAGCGCCTCATAGCCGCCGCGCGCGCGGTAGTCATCGAGGCTTCTCGGATCGACGACGTTCACCCGTCGGAGGAGTCGCAGCCCGGGGGTGCCGGCTTGCGGCAGCCGCGGATGGGGAGCCGTGCTGGCCGCGAGATCGCCCGCGAGCACACGCGCCGCTTTCGCGGCGTCGACCTGGCCGAACAGCCGCTCCACCGGCGCGATACCCGCGACCGTGACCAGCGCCGACGGCGCCTGATCGCAGAGACCGAGACACGGGCTCCGAAGCCACACGCCGCCATCGGCAGGAATCTCGGTGCGATCGCCGTCGGGGCCGTGGTGGTAGGCGGGGCCCACCGCGCGCTCCAGCGCTTCGCACAGCTTGTCGGCGCCCTTGCAGCGGCAAGCGATGTCGTCGCAGATGTGCAGGACGCGCTTGGGCCGCGGGACCGTGGAGAGCAGCGCGTAGAACGACGCCACGCCGTACGCGTCGGCTGGAGGAACGGAGAGGCGTTCGCAGACGTAGTTGAGCGCACCCTCGCTGATCCAGCCGACCCGCGACTGGATAGCATGGAACGCGGGCAGCAGCAGGTGCCGCCGCGCCCGCGCAGCATGTCCGCCAAACGCCGTGTGCGCGTCGCGCTCGGGGTCCCGCTCGCCCCCGTCCCAGCCGGACGCCGGCGGACCAAGGAACGCGTCGAGCGCCTCGCGCTCCTCGTCCGTAGGCTCGGCGTCGAGCAGATGGAGATCCACTAGGCTCCTCGCCGGGCCACGCTCGCGGCGGCGGCCGCCGCCCGCTCGCCCGACCGCACCGGCTCCACCTTGACCGCGCAGGCCTTGAACTCGGCCGTGCCGGACTTCGGATCGGTCTCGTCGATGGTCAGCAGGTTGACGCGTACCTCGTCCTGGAAGTGGAAGGTCATGAAGACGAGCCCCGCCCGGAGCGACTTGTCGATGCGGGCCGGGGCCACCACGCTCCCGCGGCGTGAGGACACCCGCACCGGGTCACCGCTCAGCAGGCCCAACCGCTCGGCGTCCTCCGGCGAGATGTCGAGCGTTTCGCCCCGGCGGAGCGGCGAGGTGAAGCCGCCGGTCTGCACGCCCGTGTTATACGAGTCGAGCCGCCGTCCGGTGGTGAGCAGGAGCGGGTATTCGCCATCGGGCATCTCCACCGGGCCCGAGTGCTCGACCACCGAGAACGGGGCCGGCGGACCCTCGATCGGCTCCTTCCAGAGCCGGCTGTGGAGGAACAGCTCGCCCGGATGCTGCTCATCGTAGCACGGCCAGTGGAGGCCACCCTCGCGCTCCAGCCGCTCGTAGGTCATGCCCCGGAAGATCGGCGCCAGGGAGCGGATCTCGTTCCACACGTCCTCGGCCGTCGGATGACCCCAGTCGAGCCCCAGCCGCTTCGCGATCTCGCAGATGATCCAGGTGTCGTCACGCGCCTGGCCCGGCGGCTCCAGCGCCTTGCGCAGCCGCTGTACCCGGCGCTCGCTGTTCGTGACGGTGCCCTCCGCCTCGCACCAGCTCGAGGACGCCGGGAGCACCACGTGCGCCAGCTGGGCGGTGCGGGTGAGCATGACGTCCTGCACGACGAGATGATCCAGTCCGGTCAGCAGCCGCTCGGCGCGATGCTGGTCGGCCTCGGCCTGCGCCGGATTCTCGCCGATGGCGTAGACCGCCCGCAGCTCGCCGTGCTCCATCGCCTCGAACATCTCCGTGAGGTTCTTGCCGTAGTGCGGCGCGAGCGGCACGCCCCAGGCCCGCTCGAACTTGGCCCGCACCTCCGCGTCCTTGGTCCAGTCCTGGAAGCCGACCAGGCGGTTGGGGATCGCGCCCATGTCGCCGCCGCCCTGCACGTTGTTCTGCCCGCGCAGCGGATTCACCCCGGACCCGTAGCGGCCGACGTGCCCGGTGAGCAGCGCCAGATTGATGAGCGACACGACGTTGTCCACCGCGTTGTGGTGCTCGGTGATGCCAAGCGTCCAGCAGATCTCCGCCCGATCGGCGCGAGCGTACGCGTGGGCCGCCTCCCGGATGACTTCCGCCGGCACGCCGGTGACCTGCTCGGCGTACTCGAGGGTGTAGGACTCGACGTTGGCCCGGAACGCCTCGAAATCGATCGTGGCGCGCCGGATGAACGGCATGTTCGCGAGCCCGGCATGAATGATCTCGCGGGCCATCGCGTTCGACAGCGCGATGTCGGTGCCGACGTTGAGGCCGAGCCAGTGGTCGGCCCACTCGGCTGACGCCGTGCGCCGCGGATCGACGACGAAGAGCCGCGCCCCGCGGTGGATCGCCTTCAGGACGTGATGGAAGAAAATCGGGTGATTTTCGCGGGCGTTCGCTCCCCACAGGAAGATGACGTCCGTCTCTTCCACTTCCCGGTAAGAGCTGGTGCCCCCACCGGCACCGAACACCGTCGCCAGACCGACGACGCTAGGAGCGTGTCACGT
>CAZFKN010000113.1:2552-9301 GCA_964519805.1 uncultured Gemmatimonadaceae bacterium | reverse complement strand
GACCTCGCGCATGTGAGGCGCGCGCTCTAACCAGCTGAGCTAATCGCCCGTCAATGCTGCACCTAATCAACTCTCAACCACTTCGCCCACCTCGCAAGTGCGCCAGTCGGCGGCCTCACCAGGGCCCGATACCGCTCCGGTACCGTTTCGCAGCCGAGGGCCCCGAGGCGGTCGCCCAACTTAGCGGGGCGTTGTTCGATCCGGTACTCGACCACCGCGCTGCGATGGCGCTGGGTGCCGAGCCGGCTGTAGACCGCTTCGACCGGCTGCCTCTCACTCCACCTCGATCCGCGCGGTATCCCGGGTCCCGCTCCCTGCCAGCGCGCGGACGACGTGCACCCCGGGCCGGAGCGTCCAACGACCGGCGGGGACCGCTCGGCCGTCCACGAACCACCGGACGGCGCCGGTGCCGCTCCCGCCGGCACGCAGCGCGATCGTGGCGTATCGGGGATCGACGCCGGGCGGAACCTGGTAGCGATCGCCGTCGCGGGGAGAGATGATACGGAATCGCTCTGCCGCCGGCGACGGGCGGGCCGGCGCCGAGGCGGCTGACACGCCCCCTTCGGTCGCCGACATCCGGGCTGTTTCCTGCCCGGCCCATTCCGCATACTCGGCCGGCAGGCGGACCCCGTCCCCCACGTGCCAGTCGCAGGAGCGGGTTGGAGCTCGCTCCGGCTGCTCCCATTCGATCATGCCCGGGCACCGATCCGTCGCCAGCAGGCCGGAGAGCCGGCAGATACGGACGGGCACCGTCCCGGCCTCCCGCGGGGTCGGGAGGACGCCCGGCGGATAGCGATCGGCGGTGAGCAGCACCGCCCGATGCAGCAGCGGCCCTGCCCCGGACACACCGCTCACGCCGTCCATCGGCCGCCCGCTGAAGTTCCCCACCCACACTGCCACGGTGAAGCGGCCGGTCGTCGCCACCGCCCAGTTGTCCGTGAAGTGCCGGCTGGTACCGGTCTTCGCGGCGGCGACGAAGGGGAAGTCGAGCGGGGTGTCGAGGCCGAAGCCGGGGATCCGCGCGACCGGGTCGGCCAGGATGTCCAGGACGAGCGCGGCCGCCCGCTCGCTCATGACCCGGCGCCCTGGCTCGGCCAGCTCGTCGGGCGCGCTCACCCGCCAGCGGACCGGACGCCACACGCCGCCGCTCGCGAGCGCCCGGTAGCCGTTGGCCAGCTCGAGCAGAGTGACGTCGCCGTTCCCCAGCGCCAGCCCGAGTCCGTAGTACTCCGCGCTCCGGTCCAGCGACTCGAAGCCGGCCCGGCGCAGGGTGCTCAACAGGCTCCCCTGCCCCACGCGATCGACCAGCTCCACGGCCGGCACATTGAAGGAGCTGGCCAGCGCCTCCCGGAGGCGGACCGGTCCATGGAATCGTCGATCGTAGTTCCGCGGCGCATATGGCCCGGTGGCCGTCTGGAAGATGCGCGGGAGATCGGGCAAAACGTCGGCGGGCGACCAGCCCCGGTCGAACGCCAGGCCATAGAGAAACGGCTTGAGCGCCGAGCCGGGCTGGCGTGGCGAGACGACCATGTCCACCTGTCCGGCGGTGTCGGCCGAGAAATCGGGCGAGCCGACCCAGGCGAGAATCTCCCCGGTCGGGTTGTCGAGCACGACCACCGCCGCCTGGCGCGCCCCCTCAGGTCGCAGCGTTTCGACGGTGTGCCGCACCTCGGCCTCGAGCGCCGTCTGGAGCGGGAGATCCAGCGGCGTGCGCCAAAGTCCGCCGGGCGGTGGCTCGTCGCGCGCGAGCAACCTGGTCGTGAAGTGCGGTGCGAGGAAGTCGGCCCGGCTCTCGCGCGCCAGCACCGGCTCTTGCGCCGCCCGTGCCGCCGCCCCGCTGGATGCGTAGCCCGACGCGGCAACTCGGGCGAGGACCAGGCTGCGCCGGATCCGCGCGCGGCCGGGCGAGACGAGCGGATTATCGCTCGACGGCGCGGGCGCGATCCCGGCGAGGAGCGCCGCCTGGCCCAGGCTCAGGTCCGCCGCGGACGCGCCGAAGTAGAGCGCGGCCGCCGCATCCACACCGACCGCGGCCTGGCCGAGGGGGAGCCGGTTGAGGTACTGCTCCAGAATCGTCTGCTTGTCCAGGTGGCGCTCGAGCCGCAACGCCCAGAGCACCTGATACAGCTTGCCCGGCCAGCTCCGTCCGCTGGGGCGGAGCAGCCGGGCGAGCTGCATGGTGATCGTGGACGCGCCCGACACCACCCGGCGGGCACGCAGGTTGGTCCACGCCGCCCGAGCGGCCGCGCGGAAATCCACACCCGGGTGCCGGTAAAAGGCGCGATCCTCCGCCGCTAGAAACGCCGCGATGAGATCGGGATCCACGTCGGCCAGCGGCACCCACCGCGCGAGGCTGCCATCGGCGGCCCGGGCGGTGCGAAGCGGGAGTCCGTGACGATCGAGGATCGCCGCCGCCGGGCGAACGTCGGGCGCGGTGAGCCCTGACGGGAGCGGCGTCGCGATCCACGCCGCGACGCCGGCGATCACGCTCGCCGCTGCGAGGCCGAGCCCGGCGAGAAGGCGCGTCGCGCGCACGTCACCTCGCCTTTGCCGTCACGGTGAACACGCCCCCATCGCTCCGGCCGAACACGGCCGGGTTGTACATCTCCTCCGCGTGGGCCGGCGGCCGCACGAAGACACCGGGAGTCGTAGCGCGGGCCACGTAGGTGGCGGAATACGAGCCGGGCCAGAGGACGGTGGCGAAGTAGACCACCCGGTCATCGCGGAGCTCGCGATGGTCGAACGGCGACCACCACCCGGCGTCCCAGCTGCCGAACGCCCAGCTGAAGCCGGTCTCGCCGCCTTCGCCCTGATCGGTCGGCTCGGAGCCGGCGGAGTCCACCCCAGGTCCGGGCACGCCGCCCACGGTCCGGAGGCTCAGGTCCACGGCCTCGAGTCCGGCGGGAAGCGCGTCGTCGAGCAGCACAAAGTGCCGCTCCGACGGCACCGTCACGCGCACCCGCACCCGAACCAGCTCTCCTTCCGCGACGCTCACCGTCGGCTTCCCGTCGGTGAGGCGCTCGTACCAGCGCTCCACCTGAACCCCCTGGTCGTCCGGTCGTACCGGCTGCGCCTTCGGTACCTCCTGAAGGGTGAGGTAGTAGTAGACGGGCTCACCGGGGCCCACCGCGTCGAGGTCGAGCTTGAGCACCGGTCCGCGCGGGAGGCGGGCCAGACCGACGGTCGAGTCGCCGGCGGTCACCGCCGCCGCCCGGAGCGTCAACACCGTTCGGCCGCCGGCGCGCACCCGCACCCCGCGCTCCGCCGCGGCCTTCTGGCGCACCCAGTAGTCGGCCAGCGCCGCGACGGCTGTCCCGTAGTCCTGAGTGTTCCAGACCCAGTCCGTCACCTCGCTCCGCCCCTGGGCGGTGAGCGTCTCGACCAGCGGCCCCACGAGCGGGTGCGCCGGGTCCACGGCGAGCGTGGCGCTCAGCAGATAGGCCGCCGGCCGGATGATCGAGGAGAAGTACCACGCACGCCGGCTCGCCGGCGGCAGCGTGGCGGTTCGACCTTCGACCTTCACCGAGGCCCACGCGGGCTCGAGCAGCGTCCGGGCTGCACCGACGTCGCCGCCCCGCGCGAGAATGGCGGCCAACTTCACCCGGTCCTCCCAGTAGAGCTGGGCCGCCATCCGCAGAAGCTCGTTCTCCCGGGCGCGATCCCTGAGCCCGGCACGGCTCAGGAAGTCCACGGCCATCACCCGCTCGCTCAGCCGGGCGGCGCTGGTGTCGTACCAGAGGGAGACCGGGATCACTGTCAAGGCCTTGGCGGTGAGCGAGCTCCTGAGATATGCGCCCAGTCGCGCCAGCACGGAGTCGTCCACGGCGATGCCGACGGCCTTGGCCTCGAGCAGAACCTGGCCCGCGTAGCCGGAGAGCCAGGGCGTCGTCCAGTCGGAGGCGCTCCAGAGGCCGATACCGCCATCCGGGCGTTGGCGGCGACTCAGCGCGCCGACGATCTCCTCCAGCTGGGCCCGCACCGGCGGACCGGCGAGCGAGTCGGCCCCGAGCGCCTTGGCCGCGCGGTAGAGCGCGATGAGGGGTTGTGCGCCGCTCGAGAGCTGCTCGGTGCACCAGTAGGGATAGACGCGAAGCCAGCGCTGCGCGCCGCGGATCACACCGAGCGGCGACGTGCCGAAGCTGAGCGAGAGAGTCGAGCGATCGGGATCGATGCCATCAGGCAGCGTGAACTCGGCGGTGGCCGAGTCGCGGAGGACGCCCGCCACGGTGTAGGAGCGGGGGTGGAACGCGGGACGGACCGGCAGGCCGAGCTGCACCGCGTCCGCGTCCGCCCCGCTCGCGGCGGCGAAGCGGAAGCTGGCGCTGTCGCCCGGGAGGCCGCGGAAGTCGAATCGCACCTCCCGGCCCCGGCCGGCCTCGAGCTTGGCCGAGCGCTCCCGGACGCCCAGGAGCTGCACGCCCTTCGCCGTCGCGGTCACCTTCGCCGCAGCGGCCGCACCGGAGCGTCGGTTCACGACCACGCCCGCGCTGAACCGGTCGCCGTCACGGAGGAACCGCGGGAGGGCGGGCCGCGCCACCAAAGGCCGCGTCACCAGCACCGACGACTGTCCCTTGCCGTACTGGTCGCCCGCGGTCACCGCGACCGCCATGAGCCGGAACGTGGTCAGGTTGTCCGGCAGCTTGGCCCGTGCGATGGCACGCCCATCGGCGCCGGTCACGACCGAGCCCAGGAAAAAGGCGGTCGTCTGGAACCGCGAGCGCAACACCTCGGCGGCGTCGAGACCCCCGCCGCCGCCCGGCGCGCGCTTGCCCTTCTCGCCTTCGGCGATCTGGGGAAGTACCGACACCAGGTTGCTCGCCAGTCGGAGCCCGAGCCCGCGCTCGCGGTAGATCAGGTCGAGCGGGTCGGGCGTCTGGTACCCCGTAAGCGACAGCACGCCCTCGTCCACGGCCCAGAGCGTCACTTCGCCGGCCCGGGCGGCGCCCGCAGCGTCGCGCAACGACAGCGACACAACCGCCGTGTCGCCCGGACGATATTCGGCGCGGGCGGGAGCCACGCTCACACTCAGCCGCTTTCGCTCCGGCGTCACCCGCAGCTCGGCGTAGCCCACGCGGATCGTCGGCCGGCCGGGATCGTCCACCCGCCCTGCCGGCGCGCTCCGCCCGCGCGCGACCACGATCGACACGTACGCGTTCGGCGCGAAGGCCTCGGTGATCGGGAACTTGAGTGTCGGGCTACCGCTGGTGAGCCGGAGCCGGCGCTGCTCGATCAGGCCCTCGCGCTCGACCGTGACCCAGGCTTCCGCGTCGGTGAAGGGCGAGGCGAAGAGCACCGTGGCCGTGTCGCCGATCGAGTAGCGGGTCTTGTCCGGGATCACGTCCATCTTGAACTGGCTCTCGTCGTTCCACGGGACCCAGTCCTTGCCGGTGGCCCAGCGGGTGAAGCTCGAGACGACCTCGCGGCCGCCCTCGTCCTTCGCCCGGACGGTCACGATGTAGGAGCCGCCGCCCGGCGGGGTGAAGCGGCAGGACACGGGATCCGCCCCGGTGACCAGCGGACAGCGCGCCACCGTGTCGGACACCCATTCACCCAGGATCTCGCCGTAACCTTCCCGCTCCCGGTGGATCTGGTGCCACTCGCGGCGGACGACGGCGCCGTCGACCGCGACGCCGGTGACCCGGCTGCCGTCCGGCCGCACGGCGATGACGCCGACCGTGACCGGCGCGCCCTCGGTCCAGAAGTAGCCCTTGCTCTCCGGCCTGGCCCCGAGATAGAACGCCGCGGGATGCACGATCACGGACGCGGACGCGCTCACCATCTGGCGGTTGACGTCCTTCACCGTCGCCTCGAAGGTGGCGAGCGCCGGCCGTCCCTTCGCCGGCTCTCCCAGCGGGAGTCGAAGCGCGAGGCGGCCGCCGGCGTCTAGGGTGTCGGTCCCGCTCGCGGTGACCTGGACTGCGCTCCGGTCGTTCGTGTCTTCCCACCACCACCCGGTGTCGCCGAGGTAGAAGCCCTCGGTGCGGGGGATGGCGGGAGCGCCCGCGTCACCTTGCTGCCGCAGGGTCCAGCTCACCGCCGCCCGTCCCATCGGCGCGCCGAAGAGGTAGCGGGCCTCGACCGCGGTCCGGAACGAGTCGCGTGCAAAGCGGGGACCCGAGTCCGTGGTGACGTCCACCAGGAACTCCGGCGGCCGATACTCCGCCACCCGATAGCTGGTCGTGGCCACGTCGGTCCAGCGTCCGCCCCGGCGCAGCTGCACGGCCAGCTCGTAAGTGCCGAGGGCCGCGGTGGCGGGGATGCGGAACCCGACGTCGGCCGTGCCGAAAGCCGACGGCGCCGCCACGGTCTCCTGGAGCACGGCCGCGCCGGCCTGGCCCTCACGGTCGCGGAAGACCCAGCGGAGCGAGTCCCGGGTCTCGGGTACGCTCAACCGGCCGAGCAGCCCGGTGCGAACAATGGCCTTGGCGGAGAGCGGCTCGCCCGGGCGATAGATTCCCCGCTCGGTGAAGACGGCCGCGGCCACCGGCAGCCGCTGGCTGCCCCACGCGGACCAGACGTTGAAGCGCCAGGGGCTCAGGTCGGGATCGTACTGATTGATCCCTACGACCGCGCGGTCGTCGCCCAGCACGGCGGCGACGTAGCCCTCGAAGCCCCCGGAGCCGCTCTCGTCCTCGCCCTCGTCCTCCTCCGGGCTCGCCGCCCGGTTTCGCAGATTGGCGAATCGCGCCAGGCCCCCGTCGTCGGTTGTGGCCTGCGCGACCGCCTTACCCGCGGCGTCGTATAGGGTC
>CAZFKN010000113.1:0-2452 GCA_964519805.1 uncultured Gemmatimonadaceae bacterium | reverse complement strand
GGTCGGTCACCTGGATGACGGCGATGGGGCGCCGGACGCGAGAAAGCGAATCGAGCTGACCGCTGGTGACCTGGACGGCGAGCAGGGTCGGGCGGTGAGGAGTGGCGGGCGGGGGCAATGGGATCCCATAGAGGCGGACCTGATCCCGCGCCGCAGTGACCTTGATCTTCCGCCGAGAGGCGGAGGCGGCAAGAGCAGGCCACAGCTCCGGCCAGCTCCACTCGCTTCGGGCCAGAAACTTGGGCTCGAGCGAGTCGGGGATAGCCGCCACGACCAGCTCGAGCGTGTCCAGGTTCACATAGCTCACGCCGAACGTTCGGGGCCCGCGGCCTTCAACGAGGGCACGACCGGAGGCGTAGTTGACCGCGGGGGCGTAGCCAGTGCTCCGCGCCGTGGCTACGGGGTTCCCCGCCAGCGGCTGGCCAAACACGTCCCGGAGACCGGTGTCCGCGACGAGCGCGTACCAGGTCCGGGGCTCGAGCCGGGCCTCCAGCGCCCATTGATCGCTGGCCTCGGCGGTGTCGCGGACCGTGAACTTGAGCGCGGGCTTGACCGTTACGTGCCGCAGGATGTCGGCCCCGCGGACCGGGGTGCTGAAATGGACGGTCAGGGGGCCCGTGGGGCAGGAGGTGGGGTCGCCAGCACAGCTGCCGCGGAGGAGACGGAAGTCGCCGTGGGTGGCCAGCGGCCAGAGCTGCAGTTGCCCGCGCCCGCGGTCGTCGAGCGAGCGGGGAAGCACAAGATCACCGGCGCAACCGGCCGGAAGGCGCTCCTCCGGCACCAGCGTCACGACCCGCCTGAGCGCGTCGGCGGTACGGTCACGCTCCGAGCCGCCGGCCTCGCGGAATTCCCAGCGGTCGCTGTCGGCCAGGACGCGGATCCCGTCCACCGTTAGGCGGATCACGCCCGGCACGGAGCAGGTCCTCCCAAAAGCCAGGTACACCACCTTCTCGAGCTCCGCCACAGCGGGAGCCATGTCGAACACGAAGTCGAACCGCGCGTCGGGCGTGAGGAACCGGGGCCGGTTGCTCGGCCCGACCGGCCAGCCCGCGAGCACCCGGGGGCCGCGCACCCGGAAGGAAAAGCTGAACGGTCCCGCCAGCCGGCTCCCGTCCATCGCCTGGAACCCGTCGCTCACGCTCACGGTGTACGCGGTGTTCGGGGTAAGGGGCCCGGCCGGGCGAAAACGGAGCGTGACGGGATCGCGCCAGTCGAAGGCGCCAGGCACGGCGGGCGCAATTCGGAGAATCGTCGAGGCATCGATCGTCCGGTCGAGCGAGCCGGCGACCGGTCGGTCGAACGTGACGGTGATGGCGCTGGTTGGCGCCGCGCCGTCGGCGGGCGCGGTGCGGAGGACGCGGAGCGGGGCCGAGTCGGCGGCGGCGAGCGCGAGGCCCGCGGCGAGCGCGGTGCGGAACGGAACCAGGCGGAGTGGCAGCATGGCAGGCGCGGAGGGAGGCGGGCGGGACGAAGTGGTCTGGGCGAGCAGGGGCCGGGGCGGGATGCCCCGGGCGGCCATCGGGAGGTCGCGGCAACCTCCCGTTCTCACGGAGAATTATCGCAAGGTGTCCCGAAAAACGGCAGCGTCTCAAGGAGCCGCTCCGTCCATGGCGAGTTCGGGCCATCGTCACATGTCAGACGTAGAACGATCCCCGATCACTCCGAGGCATTCTGGTGAAGGCCCACCCTCGCCAGGTCCGCTTAGCCAGCTGAGCTAATCGCCCGTCGGGCGGCGCACACCAACGGTCGGTCCGGGAGGCGGCAAGTCAGCCGATCTGCTTGCGCCCCTGCCGTTTGACCTGCACCTTCTCCGGCCGGTGTGGACCGTTTCCAACAGCAGTCGATGCGCGATGGCCCAGGCCCCACAGGGAGACCGGGCTTCACCGGGCGCAGCATACGGGGGGGTTCGTTCTCGTAAGCGCTTATACGTCATATAGTTATTGCTATCGCGGTTTCACGGGTGAGATCAGTGGCCTGTGAGTTGCGAAAGTGGCTGGCGGGTTCTGTGTCCTCCCTTTCCGGGTGATCACGTATGCGAAGCTGGTCTACCATCACTGCGGCTGCCGTCGCGCTTGCCTTCGGCGCAGCCAACGCCGTAGCCGAGGCGCCCAAGACCCCGCGTCCTGTCGGCGGCTGGGAGCAGCCCGCGATCGGCCAACTTGGTCCCCTGGGGACCAGCAATTCCATGTTCGTGCTCGCCCTGAGCGGCTCGAACCACATGGCCAGCAATAGAACCGCCGCCTCCGGTAGCGAAGCAGATGCCGATTCCTCGAAGCACGGGGTCCCGGTCTACGCCATCGCCGGCGGAGCGGCCCTGGGTCTCGGCGTCTTCATCGCCGCAGTCACCGGTGGCAGTTCGTCCTCCGACCTGGTGACCAACCCGACCACGCCCAACACACCGAACACGCCGGGTGGCAACAGCGGCGGGACGAATGGTGGGACCAACGGCGGG
>CAZFKN010000112.1:0-9501 GCA_964519805.1 uncultured Gemmatimonadaceae bacterium | reverse complement strand
CCCGACATGTCGAACTTCATGTCCTCCATGTTCTGTGCCGGCTTGATCGAGATGCCGCCGGTGTCGAACGTGACCCCCTTCCCCACCAGCACGACCGGCGCGGCGTCGGACCCCTTGTACTCCAGCGCGATGAACCTCGGCTCCTCGGCGCTGCCCTGCGCGATGGAGAGCAGCGCTCCCATCTTTTCCTTGACGATCGCCGCCTTGTCGAGCACGGTGACCGCGAAGCCGTAGCGCTTCGCGAGATCCTCCGCCGTCTTCCCCAGGAACGTCGGCGTGCACACGTTGCCCGGCAGCACCTGGAGCCCGCGGGTGAAAGTCTGCCCCGCGCCGATCGCGGCACCCACCGTGTGTCCGGCCGTCGTCTCCGCCGTCGCGTCGGGCGCGAGAATCGTGAAGCGCTCGAGCTGGGGCTTCGGATCCTCGGGCGGCTTCTTCATCTCGGTGTAGATCCAGGCGCCGTGCGCCAGCCCCTCGGCGGCGAACTGCCCCACGTCGCGCGGGGCAAGGTCACCCTGTCCCTCGGGAGCCAGGAAGAACGCGCCCGAGGGCACGCCCAGCGCCCGCGCGCGCTTGGCGACGATCGCGGCCGCCCGACGGATGTCGGGCCGGGTCGCCGGATCGGGCTTGCCCAATCCCACGAGCACGACGCGTCCCGCAGGGCCGGCCGGATAGAGGATGGCGGTCTCGTCCCGCTTGCCGGTGAAGTCGCCGGCGGTGTAGAGACGGCCGAGTGCGCCGCCGGAGGCGGCGTCGAGCTGGGCGAGTGAGGCGGGGAGCGTGGTTCCCTGGGGGACGGCCACTCCCAGGAGCGGTGTCTGGAAGGCGGCCGGGGGCGCGGCCGCGACGGTGGTCTCGAAGGGCATGAGAAGGACGCTCGGGGGCGTCGGACTACCTCGATGAGGGTGACGGACTACCGGCGACGGATCGAAACGTACTGCTGTCGTGCGGCTCCGATGTAGGCCGCGCGCGGCCGGATCAGGCCCTCCTGTGCCTGCTGCTCCAGCACGTGGGCCAGCCAGCCGGGAATGCGGGCGACGGCGAACACCGGCGTGAACAGCTCGGGCGGAATGCCGGCGGCGCGATAGAGCGGTGCGAGATAGAAGTCCACGTTGGCAAACTGGCCCGTCGCGGCACGGGCGCTCTCTTCGACTGATTGGGCGAGCGTCAGCCACGCGCGACTGCCGCTCGCCCCGTCACCGCTCGCCGCGGCTGCCTCGGGGGCCGCTCCTGCCTCGGCCGCCGCGCTCGCTGCCCGGCGCATCGCGTCCGTGCGGGGATCCTCGCCCTGGTAGACGGGATGCCCGAACCCGGGGAAACCCTTGCCGCCGGCGATTCGCGCGGCGACGACCTGCTCCACCCGGTCGAGCGTCCCGACCTCCTCGAGCAGCCGGTACACCGCGAGCGCGTGGCCGCCGTGGAGCGGCCCCGCGAGTGCGGCGAGCGCCGCCGTGATGCACCCGTGCACGTCGGCCCTGGTCGCGGCCGCGACCCGAGCGGCGAACGTCGACGGGTTGAGCTCATTATCGGCCCGGAGGCTCAACGCAACGTCAAACGCGCGCGCCAGGTCCCGCTCGGGCTCCGCGCCGGTCAGGAGGTACAGGAAGTTGGCCGCCGAGGCGAGACCCCGGCGGGGCGTCACCGGCTTCTCACCCCGGCGGGTCCGATGGATCGCCGCCACGAGCGTCGGCATCCGGGCCAGGAGATCGAGCGCCGCCGGCGGGATTCCGGGCACGTCATCCGGGCCCGGCGGCTCGAGGCCCAGCGCGCTCACGGCGGTGCGGAGCAGCGCCATCGGGTCGGCGGCCGGGGACGTATCGCGAATCAGCTTCTGCACCGACCTCGGGAGCTTCCGCCGCGCCCGGAGACTCGTGCCGAACGCGTTCAGCTCGTCGCGGCGCGGGAGCCGTCCCGCCAGGAGGAGATACGCCGTCTCCTCGAAGCTCCCCCGCTCCGCCAGCTCCACCACGTCGTAGCCGCGATAGGCCAGCCGATTGTCGTCGGCGGAGAGGAGACAGATGGATGACTGGGCGGCGACTACGCCATCGAGCTGGTGTGGGGGCACGGCGGGAAGGTAATACAACAATGAGCAGTGAAAAGCGAACAGTGAACAGGGGGCGCCGCTGAGGCCGGAAGCCCCTGTTTACTGTTCACGGTTCACTGTTCACCGCACTTCAGTCCACCCCGCCCCCCACTGCTCCCGGCACCACCGCCGGCTCCGCCGCGTGCCCCTTCCCGAACAACCGCCCCGCCTTCTCCGTCAGCCATTCGCGCATCTGATCCAGGATCTCGTAGAACGTCGGGATCACGAGCAGCGTGAGCAGCGTAGAGGTGATCACGCCGCCGATCACCGCGCGGCCGAGCGGCGCCCGGAAGTCGGCGCCCTCGCCGTGGCCGATCGCCACCGGCACCATGCCCGCGATCAGCGCGAACGTCGTCATCAGGATCGGCCGGAGCCGGATCCGGCCGGCCTCGATCAGCGCCTCCCGCAGCGGCTCGCCCCGCTCTCGCGCCCACTTGGCGAAGTCGATCAGCAGGATCGCGTTCTTCGCCACGATCCCCATGAGCAGGATCACGCCGATCAGGCTCATGATGTTGAGCGTGGTGTTCGTGATCCAGAGCGCCAGCACCACGCCGATGAGCGAGAGCGGCAGCGAGATCAGGATCGCCACGGGATCGAGGAACGACCCGAACTGCACCACCAGGATCAGGTACATGAGCAGCACCGCCACGCCCAGTGCCGTGAAGATCTTGGTGAACACCTCGGCCTGGTCGCGCGCCTCGCCGCCCTGGGTGATGGCGTAGCCCGGGGGAAGCTTGAGCCGGGCGAGGCGCTCGTTGATCTGCCTGGTCACGTCGTTGAGCGCGTAGCCCGACACATTGGCCTGCACGATGACGACCTTCTCACGGTCGAGGTGGTCGATCTGCGCCGGCCCGAGGCCCTGGCGGATGGTGGCGATCTGACCGAGCGGCAGCGTAGCCGGGGCGGTGCCCGCGGCGGTGGTGCCCACGGCGAGCGGCAATTCCTCGAGGTCGCCGGTGCGCTCTCGCGCATCCGGCGCGAGCCGGACGTTCACGTCGCGCGTCTCGCCCGACGGATCGACCCAGTCGCCCACGTGGATGCCGGCAAAGGCGGGCCGGAGCGCCTGGGCCACCTGCCCCACCGTGACGCCGAGCGACCCGGCGAGGCCGCGGTTCAGCTCGACTTCCAGCTCGGGCTTCTGGCCGCGGGTCGACAGCCCGACGTCCACCGCGCCGGGCACCTTCATCACTTCGTCACGCGCCTTCTCCGCCAGCTGGGTGAGCACCCGCGCGTCGGTGCCCTTCATCTGGATCTGGATCTGCTTGAACGCGCCCCCGAAGCCGCTGGTGAACACCGACACGTTGGCGCCGGCCAAAGCGCCCACCTCCCGGCGGATCACTCGACCGAGGTCGTCCTGACTGATGGACCGGTCCTTCTTGGGCACCAGCCGCACGTAGACGAGCGCCTGGTCGACCGAGGGCGCCTTGCCCGGGACCGACGTCCCGACGGTCGTGTAGGTGTACGCCACTTCGGGATGCTTCCGCGCGATCTCCGCGGCGGCTTCCGCCGTGCGCCGGGTGAAGTCGAGGTTCGAGCCCGGCGTCGCCTCGACGATCATCGAGATCTCGCTGCGGTCGCTCACCGGGATGAACCCCGCGCCCACGATCTGAAGCGCGATCATGCCGATGGCGACGACGAACGATCCGCCCGCCAGCGCCACCATCATGAGCCGATGGTCGAGCGCCCACGCGATCACGTTCTTGTACTGGTCGGCCTTGCGGTCGAACCAGCGGTTGAAGCGCTCCAGGGCCCGCGCGATCGGGTTGCGCCGCTCGTGCGCCTCGGTTTCCGGATCGGGCCAGTAGGCCGAGAGCATCGGGTCGAGCGAGAACGAGACGAAGAGCGAGACCAGCACCGAGCAGGCGATGGTGAGCGCGAACGGCTTGAACCACTGGCCGGCGATCCCGTACATGAAGGCCACCGGGATGAACACGGCCACGATCGAGAACGTCGTCGCCGCCACGGCGAGCCCGATCTCGTCGGTGCCTTCGTGCGACGCCACGACGTGATCCTTTCCCAGCTCGATGTGGCGGACGATGTTCTCGCGGACCACGATCGCGTCGTCGATGAGAATGCCGATGGCGAGCGACAGGCCGAGCAGCGACATCGTGTTGAGCGTGAAGCCGAAAGCCCAGACCGCGATGAACGACGCCAACACGCTCACCGGGAGTGCCAGACCGGTGATGACGGTGGAGCGCCACGAATTGAGGAACAGGAACACGACCAACACGGTCAAGAGGGCGCCCTCGATCAATGCCTCCTGGACGTTCTTCACCGCCCGGCTCACCCGCTGGCCCGCGTCCTGGACGATCTCCAGCTTGGCCCCCGCCGGCAGTCGCTGCTGGAGCGCGTCCACCCGGCGCCGGATCTCGTCGCTCACCTGGGTGGTGCTGTAGCCTTTGGCCTTGAGGATGTCGATGCCCACCGCCTCCTTGCCGTTGAACGCGGCGGCGGTGCGCTGCTCCTCGGTGCCGTCGAACGCGTTGGCCACCTGCCCCAGATGGACCACCTTCCCGCCCCGCTCGGCCACGACCAGCTGGGCAAAGTCCTGCGCGTCATCGAGGCGGCCCTTGAGCCGGATGGCGCGCTCCTGGAGATCGCCGTTCAGGCTGCCCACCGGTGCCGCCAGATTCTGCTGGGACAACGCCTGCACCACGTCCGCCACGCCGAGGCCGGAGGCCTGGAGGTCGCCGGGGCGGAGCCGGACCGTCAGCTCCCGCTTCACTCCGCCCACGACGGACACCTGGGCCACGCCGGGCACGGTGCGGAGATCGCGCACGATCATCGGATCGGCGACGCGCGTGAGCAGCGGCACCGGGATGGTGGACGACGTGAGCGCGAGCGACATCACCGGCGCCTGCGACGGATCGAACCGGGTGAGTACCGGCTCCTTCATTTCGGTCGGCAGGTCCGCACGCTTCGTGGAGATCGCATCCCGGATGTCCTGCGTGGCCTGCTGGATGTCCTTCTCGAAGTCGAAGAACACGATGAAGGTCGCGAGCCCGTCGGTGGCGCTGGCCTGGGTCTTCGCCCAGTCGAGCCCGCTGATGGCGGAAAACGACTCTTCCACCGGCTCGATGATCTCCCGCTCGACCGTCTCGGGTGAGGCACCCGGATAGGAGATGGTGACCCCGACGATCGGCTGCTGGATGTCGGGGAACTCGTCGGTATGGAGATTCGCCAGCGCCGCGATGCCGAACGCCACGAGGGCGAGCATCGAGGTGACGGTGACGATGGGCCGTTTTATCGCGAAGTCCGAGATGAACACGTGCGTCTCCTAACTGCGTGAACCGTGAGCCTGTTTACTGTTCACTGTTTACTGCCCCGTTTGCCGTTTACCTCTTGTTCGGTTGCCTCTCCCCCCGTCACCCGGACCGCCGTCCCCGGCACGACGCCGCCGGCATTGCCGAGCAGGATCGTGTCGCCCACGGCGACGCCGGCGCGCAGCTCGATCTGATCCTGCGCCCCGTCCTTCACGCCCAGCTGCACCTGGACCTGCTCCACCCGGCCCTGCCGGATCCGGAGCACCGTGGGCGACACGCCGTGCTGATCCACCGCCGAGACCGGCGCCACCAGCGTGCGGCGCACGGCGGTCCCGACCCGCCCCTCGGCGTACAGACCCGCCACCAGCTTGCCATCCGCGTTCGGCACCGACACATACACGCGTACCTGTCGGGTCGCGGGGTCGGCGGTCGGATTGATGCGGTCGATCCGCCCGTTGAAGATCTTCCCCGGATAGCCGCTCACCGTGAACTCCACCGGCGACCCGCGCTCGAGCTGCCCGATCTGATCGGCCGGCACCGTGCCCTCGAGGCGCAGGCTGGTCGGATCCACGATCGTGTAGAGCGCGCCGCCCGACTGCACGACGTCGCCCGCGCTGGCGGAACGCTCGCTTACGACCCCGGCGAACGGAGCGCGCACGGTCGTGTACTGCACTTGCTTCTGCGTCGAGGCGAGCCGCGCCCGAGCGTCGGCGAGCTGGGCCTCCGCGTTGGTGGCGTTCCAGGTGGCCGTCTCCAGGTCCCGGTCGGCGATCGCGCCTGCCTCCGCCAGCCGCTGCGAGCGCTCCAGGTTCCGCTTCGCCACCTGGAGCGCCACCTCGGCACTCCGCACCTGCGACTTGGCGGAGAGGTAGGCGTCCTCCACCGCGCGATCGTCGATGCGGGCCAGCAGCGCGCCCTTCTCGACGCGCTGTCCCTGCTCGAAGTACGTCGCCAGCACGGTGCCGACCACCTCGGCGCGCACCCGGGCCTCGCGCTCGGCGACGAGCGTCCCGGACACCGCCGGGCCGCTCTTGAGCGTTACCGAGTCGAGCACCACGATGCTCTGGCGCCCGATGATCGTGAGCGAGCCGGTCGGCTGCTCGGCGCTGGCATCGGGACTCCTGCGACAGCCCGCGAGGAGGCCGAGCGCCGCCAGGGACGCCAGCGCGAGCGGAGCGCGCATGGAACGAATGGGACTCATGGACTGACTCCTGCCGGTGCGGACGCGGCCCCTGAGGTCACGCCTGCGATCGGAGTGGCGGACGAGGGCGTCTGAGTGTTCGGAGTGGGATTCTGGTTGCCGATCGTGCCCGTGGTCGTGCTTGCGGCGGCCCCGGTGTTGGCGGCCGACGTGAGCGGAAGCGCCGGCAGGAGCAGCAGCCGCATCTTCGCCACCTGAAGGTCCCGCGCGGCGAGGGCGCGGTTCCCCTGCGCCTGCTCCAGCGCTACGCGCGCGTCGAGCAGCTCGGTCTGGGTGGAGAGGCCCTCGCGGTACCGGAGATCGGCGATCTCGTACGCCCGCTGGGCCTGCTCCACCGTCCCCGTGCTCGCCTCCCACGCGGCCGCGGCAGCTTCCACCTGCGTCTGGGTGCTGCGTCCGTCGAGGCGCGCCAGCTTGCGGGTCTGCGACACGCGCAGCTCCGCCTCGCGCATGTTGGCTTTCGCCACCCGCGCGTCGCCGCCGAGGCGTCCGCCGGTGAAGAGCGGCACCGAGAGCCCGATCCCCACCGTCCAGTCGGTCAGGAAGTCGTTCGAGCCGGGGAACGCGTCGGTCGGATAGGCGAACTGGGCGAACGTGGACGTCACCGACACCGAGGGCCAGCGCCCCGCCTTCGCCGCGTGCAGGAGGCTTCGCTGCGCGGCGAGCTGCTCGCTTGCCTGGCGAACCGCCACGCGGGCCTCGGGGTTGGTGTCACCCGGCACGGGCACGAGCGCGCTCACCTGGCTCACGGGCAGGCCGGTCGTGTCGCCCAGCTCGCTCGTCAGCTCGAGCGAGAGATCGGACGGCAGATCGACGAGCTGGCGGAGTCGCAGGTAGGCGACGTCGCGGGCCGCGCGCCGAGCGATGACGACCGGCCGCTGGTTGTCGCGGGTGACGCGGGCGCGGAGGAGATCGAACTCCGACTGATTCCCCACCTGCCGCGAGAGCTGGGTCTCCTTGAGCGTGCTGTCGGCCTGCTCCAGCGTCTTCTCGGCGATCGACACCAGGCGGTCGGCGAGGCTGGCGTCGAAGTAGGCCTGGGTCACGTCGAGCGCCAGCTGCGCCTGGGTCGCGGTGAGGCCGAGCTGGGCGCTCCGGAGCTGGGCCCCGGCCGCCTTGGCCTGGCCCGAAACGCGGCCACCGTCGAAGAGCTTCTGCGACAGCGCGACGTTGAAGTTGTAGGTGTTGGACCGGCCGAACGGCAGATTGGCCAGCCCGCCGCCGCCCGTGGCGCCAAAGCGCGAGACGCACTGCACCGCCGTCTCCAGCGAGTCGAGCCGGGAGCCGAACGGCAGGCCGGGATTGGCCGTGAACGGCGCCTGGCACGCAGCGGGAATCGCCGCCACGGCGTCGCGCGCGATGTCGAACTGCGACTTGATCGTACGGGTGTAGCTCGCGTTGCCGGTGAGCTGGGGGAAGAACCCGGCACGCGCCTGGCGCCGCTGTCCCTCGGCCCGATCGACGCCCGCGCGGGCGATGCCGACGTCTTCGCTCACGCCGGCCGCGAGACGCACCGCCTCGTCGAGCGAGAGCTGCCGCGAGGTAAGCGTCGGGGTCTGGGCGGCGAGTGTCGGGGTCTGGCCGGCGAGCGGCGCGGCCGCACCCAGGATCAGCACGACTGCCAGCAGCCCCCCGCGAGCGCCACGAGTCGATGGTGCGGCCCGCCTCACCGCTTCCCCCGCGCGCCCGCGCGTGGGGGTGCGGCCGCGCCCGCCGCAGTCACCGCCGAGCCGGCGTTGATCCCGACGCCGCGCAGCACCAAGTCCACGAACCCAGCCACATTCACTTCCGGGTTGGGCACGTCGGGCCACACGTCGCGCCAGAGCGCGTTGGTGAGCAGCGCGTTGAGCAGGATCCCCGCGGCCACCTCGGTGACGACGTCCGACCGGAGCAGCCCGCGGGTGCGGAGCGCCTCGAAGAAGCCCACCAGCTGGAGGAACTCCTGGTTGGAATCCTCGCAGATCGCGCCGGCGAGGTCCTGCCGCTCGATCATCTCGCCCATGAGGCGGCGGATCAGCTGCCGGTTCTCGTAGTAGTAGTAGAAAATCGCGAGGGCCCACCGATGCAGCTCGGCGACGGGATCGGCCGCGTCGGGCGAGAGCAGCGGCCGGCTCCGTCGGGCGGCGACGACGAGCGCCTCGCGAATCAGGGCTTCCTTGGAGCCGAACTGGCGGAAGAGCGTCACTTCATTGACGCCGGCTTCTTGGGCGACGCGCCGAGTGGTGGTGCCGTGGTAGCCGGCCTCCGCGAAGATGCGGATAGCGACGTCGAGGAGTTTGTCGCGAGTATCGTTCATGGCGCGCAAGTATGTGCTTGCATACGGCCTGCTGTCAAGTGCTTGCTTGCGGGGGGAACTACGGGATGAGGCGTACCGAGGTTTCGGGAAGGAGCCGTTCGCTAGCTCGGCGGCCTGGAGGCGGCGCGCTCCGCCTCCTCTGACGCTTCCGCCGCCCGGGCCCAGCGCTCGAGCGCGGCCTCGAGGGCGCCCACCGCGTCCGCCACGGCGCGACTCAGCTCGGCGGCCACCGCGGCGGCATCGCTCCGGGTGTAGAGATCGGAATCCGAGAGCCGCACCTTCAGGTCCGCGACTCTGCGCTCGGCCGCATGGGCCTCCGCCTCCGCCGTCTGGAGCGCCCGTTGAAGTGTCCGCGCCCTCGACTGCGCCGCCTTGCGATCTTCAACGGCCTTGCGCGAGGCCTCACGCTCGCCACCCTTCCCTTCGGCCTTCCGCTCCGCCGCGCGTCGCGCGCGATCGGCCATCACCGTTTCCCAGTCGCCGAAGCCGCCGGGAAAATCAGCGATCCGCCCGCCCTCGAGCGCCCAGGTGCGGGTGGTGACCCCGCGGAGCAGCTCGCGATCGTGGCTCACCAGGATCACGGTGCCGTCGTAGCCCTCGAGCGCGTCCTCCAGTGCCTCGATGGACTCGACGTCGAGGTGGTTGGTCGGCTCGTCGA
>CAZFKN010000111.1:0-9524 GCA_964519805.1 uncultured Gemmatimonadaceae bacterium | reverse complement strand
CCGATTCACCGCTACCCCGCCGCCCCTACTCCTCGCCAGCACCCTGGCGATGCTGGTCGGGGTCACCGCGCCTGGGCCCCTCGCTGCTCAGCGATCTGCCCCGCCGCTTGCCCGGTCGACCGCTGTTGCTTCGCGAGGAATGTCTCCAGCCCGTCCAGCCGCATCTCCCAGAATGCGCGGTAATGCTCGAGCCAGCGCGCCGCCTCGCGCAGCGGCGCGGGATTGAGCGTGAGCCGGTGCTCGCGGCCGTGGATCGCGCGGTGGACCAGCCCCGCGCGTTCCAGGACCCTCACGTGCTTGGAGACGCCGTTGAACGAGATGGGGAACCGGTCGGCCAGGGTGCCGACGGTCGCTTCGCCGCCGGCGAGCATGGCGAGGATGGCCCGACGGGTCGGGTCGGCGATCGCGCCGTAGACCTGATCCAACACCGGTTCGGCGATCCCCGCCATGGCTTGCATTCAACCCTTTGGTTGAGTAATATAGTTCAACCGACTGGTAGAATATTACCCGCGTCGCGCGGATGGCGCCAGTCGGAGCATCGACCGTCGACCTGCACGGGCCGCCGCCGAGCGGCCGGAGGGAGTCCCATGGCAACCGTCGCCCGCAGCACTGTCAACAATCATCCCGTGGTATCGTCCGAGGCGTGGCTCGCTGCGCGAAAGGCGCTCCTCGTCAAGGAGAAGGAGCTCACCCGGCTCCGGGACGAGCTGAGTCGGGAGCGCCGCGCCCTTCCCTGGGAGCGGGTCGAGAAGGCGTATCTCTTCGACGGGCCGAGCGGCAAGGAGACGCTGGCCGATCTCTTCGAGGGCCGAAGCCAGCTCGTCGTCTATCACTTCATGTTCGCCCCGGACTGGGAGCAGGGGTGCCCCGGCTGCTCCTTCTGGGCCGACAGCTTCAACGGGCTGGGCATCCACCTGAATCACCGCGACGTGACGATGATCGCGGTCTCCCGGGCCCCGCTCGCCAAGATCGAACCGTTCAAGCGGCGGATGGGGTGGAGCTTCAAGTGGGTTTCGTCGGGCGGGAACGACTTCAACTACGACTATCGGGTGTCATTTACGCCGCAAACGCTCGACGCCGGAACCGGGGTTTACAACTACGCCAAGACAGGCACGAAGAACTCGGATTTGCCCGGGGTGAGCGTCTTCTACCGCGACGAGTCGGGGAACGTCTATCACACGTACTCGGCGTACGCCCGCGGCATCGACGCGGTGAACGCCGCCTACCAGTACCTCGACCTGGTCCCCAGGGGACGTGACGAGGACGAGCTGCCGTCGCCCAACGCCTGGTGGCGGCACCATGACCGTTACGACGGCTGACTCGGCACGGGGGCCCGGCAGCCTTCGACCGGCTGGGCCCTCCGGCTGGGCCGCTCACCGCCGCATCCATTGGCTACTTCCCCGCCACCAGCCGCTCGAAGCGCGGGTTACCCTTGAGTGGAGCGAAGGTCGGATCGATCGTGAGCCAGCCGGGCGAGAGAAAGTACGGGACCTTCAGCAATGGCTCGAGCTGGTCGAGCGCCTTTTCGGGTTCGCCCACAAGCAGGTAGATCCGTGCCAGCTGGTGCTGGACGTATGCTCCTATATTGGCGTCCTTGCTGAGCGGTAGGAGCGCCACAGCGCGCTCGCCCTCCCGTATCGCCTCTGCCTTTCGGCCCATGTACGCAAGGGCAGTACCCAACAGCACGTGTCGCTGGCCGTCTTCGGGGGTCTCGCGGACTTGGGCCTCTCCGGCCAGGCGCGCCGAGTCCGCGTACGCCCGGGCCCGCGCCGTGTCTCCGCGGAGCGCGGCGGTGCCTGCTAGGGCCAGACCCCAGGTAACCCGGTCTTCAGCAAACGCCCCTGGTGTCAGGCGTAGCACGAGCTGCTGCTGCGCGTCGTCGAGGACCCAGAACAGGTCCCAATAGTTTGCCATGAACGCCACCCACGCCGTGGGCTCGATCTCGCGCTCAGCGGCGTCGAGCATGGCCCGCGCCTTCGGCAGATCCCCCTCCGCCAGGAACACCATGACCTTGCTCTGGTGAAGGGCGGGATCGTGTGGGTTGAGGGCCAGTGCCCGGTCCGCCCCCGCGAGCGCCTCGGGGTAGCGGCGCAGCTGAACCAGCGTGTAATTGAGCCGGCGGGCGGTCGCGATCGAGCGGGGGTCGAGAGCCAGAGCCTGCCGGAGGGCTGTGAGGCCCTCATCCCAGCGACCCTCGCTCCTCGCGACCAAGCCAACGCCCTTGAGCAGTTCGGCATTATTCGGGGCGACCTTGCGCCCGGCGTCGTATTCCGCGAGTGCCCGCACCCAGTCCTTCCGCACGAAATTGTAGTAGTCGGCCAGCGCCAGATGTCCCTCGGCGAGGGCCGGGCGGAGCGCGAGAGCCCGCTCGGCCCCTGCGCGTGCTCCCTCCGCGTCCGCCGCCGTCGGGATGCCGGCATTGTACTTGGACGAGTGGGCGCGAGAGAGTTGGGCCCAGGCCAGCGCGAAGGTGGAGTCGAGGGCGACCGCCCGTTCGTACAAGTCGATGGCCCGTCGCAGCTCCACGGGATCGGTCATGTCAACGCCGCTGGCAACCTCGTTGGCCTGCAGGTAAACGTCGTAGGCCGCGAGGTTGGCCGTGGGCTTCTCCGCCAGCCGCTCGCGCTCGCCGGCACCAAGTGCCACATCCAGAGCCTTGGCCACCCGGCCGGCGATGTCAGCTTGGACCTGGAAGACATCCGTGAGGGCCGCCTCGAAGGGCTCCTGCCACTTGGTCGAGGCCGTGGCTACCTGCACCAGCTCGGGACTCACCTCGACCCGGCTCTGGCCAGCCTGGCCCTTGTCCCAGCGCACCTTGCCGACGAGCAGGTACTGCACTCCGAGCTCCTGACCGACCAGCTGGGGCGACTTGGATGTGTGCTTGTACTGGCCGGAGCTGTTGGACGCGGTGACCTGGAGGCCGCGGAGCGCCGCGAGCTTCCCGCGCACGGCGTCGGTGACGCCGTCAGCGAAATACTCGTCCGCAGCGGGCCCGAGGTTCTCAAAGGGCAGGACCGCCAGGTGAGTGGTCCCTGCCGCCTCACCGCCCTGATGGGGCCGCCGCCAGGCAAAAAGCACAGCCAGCCCGATGAGGAATCCGACCCCGAGCGTGATCGCGGTGACGGAAGGCCGCCGGGTCCGAGCGGCGAGCGGCGAGGGTGGAGCCGTTGGCGGCGCGCGACTCGTGCTCGGCGCAGCGACGGTGGTCGCGAGGGGGGTGGTCGCCGTCGCCGAGGGCGGGAGCGCCCGGCCGAACTCGGCCGCCGTGGCGAACCGGTCCGCCGCGATCGGGGCAAGGGTCCGCTGAATCGCCTGATCGATCGCCTCGGGCACACTGGGCCGCGCCTTCCGCACGCTCGGCACGGGTTCGGTGAACCGCTTCATGATGATCGCCTGCGCCGTGGGGCCCCGGTAGGGCGGCTCGCCGGCGAGCATCTCGTAGAGCACGGCCCCGAGCGAGTACACGTCCGTGCGCGCGTCGAGCGCCTTGTCGCCGCTCGCCTGCTCCGGGCTCATGTAGGCCGGGGTGCCCACGCTCATCCCGGTCTGCGTAAGGTGCTCATCACCACCCAATGCCCGTGCGATGCCGAAGTCGGCCACCAGGGTGGAGCCGTCCTTGGTGAGCAGCAGGTTCTCCGGCTTGATGTCGCGGTGTACCACCCCGTGCTCGTGGGCGTATTGCAGGGCCTGGGCTGCTTCCCGGGCGATCCGCACCGCGTCTTCCACGGACAACTGCTGTTCTCGCCGGAGGCGGTCGCGGAGCGACTCGCCCTCGACGAACGGCATGGTGAACCAGAGCTGGCCGGCGGCTTCGCCCGAATCGAGCACGGTCAGGATGTGGGGATGCTGCAGCTGGGCGGCGAACTCGATCTCGCGCTGAAACCGTTCCGGTCCCATGCTCGCGGCGAGGTCGGACCGCAAGACCTTCACCGCGACCGGCCGCTTGTGCTTGAGATCGCGCGCGAGGTAGACCGTGGCCATGCCCCCGCGCCCGAGCGCACGCTCAAGCACGTAACGGTCTCGCAGGGCCTCGGCCAATGCGGAAGCCGTCTGGTCAGTCACGCCCAGGCCTGGGCTGGAAGGCATCTCGAATCTGCCGTGACGAGCGCCTCGTCGCCAGCCGGGGCACCGAGGCTCGCGCCAGTTCCCGCCCGCGCCTCGCTGTCGAGCGGCAGTGAGGCGCACGATGTAATCGTTACAGCTCTGCCCGGCGAAGGAGTTGCGCGTTGACGGCGACGATCACCGTGCTCAGTGACATGAGCACCGCCCCGATCGCCGGCGACAGCAGGATGCCCGCCCGGGCCAGCACCCCCGCCGCCAGGGGAATGGCGATGACGTTGTAGCCGCTCGCCCACCAGAGGTTCTGCACCATCTTCCGGTAGGTCGCCCGCGAAAGAACAACGATGCGGGGGATGTCTCGCGGGTCGCTGCGCACCAGCACCACGTCTCCCGCCTCGACGGCAACGTCGGTGCCTGCTCCCATCGCGATGCCCACGTCGGCGGTCACCAGCGCAGGGGCGTCGTTGACCCCGTCTCCCACCATGGCCACCCGCTTGCCTCGCCGTTGCAGCTCTTCGATCTTCGCGGCTTTCGCATCCGGGAGCACCTGCGCGAACACGGTGTCGATACCGAGCTGCCGCGCCACGGCATCCGCCACGGTCTGGCCGTCTCCCGTCAGCATCGCGACCCCGAGGCCCAATGTGTGGAGTCGCTGCACCGCCTCCGCCGACTCGAGCCGGACGGCGTCGGCCACGGCGAACGCGGCGAGCACGCGCGCACCTTCCACCAGGTAGATCACGCCTTGTCCGCGGGATGCGGCTTCGTCGGCGAAGGTCCGCAGCTCGGGTCGCGGGGTCAGCTCGAGGCGGGCCATGAGGTTCGGCCCCCCCACGGCGAGGTGGCGTCCGTCGAGCACGGCCTGGACGCCGTAGCCAGGGATCGCTTCGAAGCTCGTGGCGCGGGGAACGTCCAGCCCCCGCTCGTGAGCGCTCGTGACGATGGCCCTCGCCACCGGATGCTCGGCGTCCCGCTCGACGGCGGCCGCCAGGCGAAGGGCCTCCGCCTCGGCGAGCCCGTCGGAGGCTCGCAGCGCGACGACCCGATGCTGCCCCAGCGTGAGCGTGCCGGTCTTGTCGAAGACCACGATATCGAGGAGCCTGGCCTCCTCGAGCCCGCGACGGTTCCGCACCAGGAGTCCGCTCTGGGCCCCGAGCGTCGTCGAGATGGCGATGACGAGCGGGATGGCGAGCCCGAGCGCATGCGGGCACGCGATGACGAGCACGGTCACCAACCGCTCAACGGCAAAGGAGACGCCGGCTCCCGCCGCCAGCCAGGCAGCCAGCGTGGCGGCCCCCGCCCCAAGCGCGATCAGCGTGAGCGCGAAGGCCGCGCGATCGGCCAGCGTCTGCGCGCGGCTCCGCGAGCTCTGCGCCTGCTCCACCAGGCGCATGATGCCTGCCAGCGTCGTTCGCTCGCCCGTCCCGGTCACCACGACGCGGAGCGAGCCCGCCTCGTTGACCGTGCCCGCGATCACCCGGTCGCCAACGTGCTTCTCGACCGGTCGGGACTCGCCGGTGATCATCGCTTCGTTGACGCTGCTGCGGCCCTCGCGCACCTCTCCATCGGCCGGCACGTTCGCGCCGGGCCGGATGAGTACCAGGTCGCCGTCCCGCAGCGCGGTCAAGGGCACTTCCTCGACCCGCTCGCCGGCTCCCTCGCCCACCACGCGCGTCGCTGTGCTCGGCAGGAGCTTCGCGAGCTCGGCCAGCGCACCTTGCGCCTGCGTGACGGACCGCATCTCGATCCAGTGACCCAGCAGCATGACCGTGACGAGGGTCGCCAGCTCTTCCCAGAGCGGCATGCCCGGGTAGCCGAGGGTCACGGCCAGGCTGAACCCGAAGGCGACGGTGATCGCAAGCGCGATCAGTGTCATCATGCCCGGCAGCCTGGCCCGAAGCTCGCGCCAGGCCCCCTGGATAAACGGTGAGCCACCGTAGAGGTAGACAGCCGACCCGAACACCGGCGCGATCAGGTGGCCCCCCGGCACCGGCGGCGGCGCGTATCCAAAGAACCGCGGGAGCATGTGCCCCCACACGAGCGTCGGGATGGTGAGGAGGAAGGAGAGCCAGAAACGGTCGCGGAACATCGCGACCGAATGCCCCGCGTGCTTGGCGTCAGGATGGGAGGTATGGCCGGAATGGTCGTGCATCGCCTGCTCCGCAGGGTGGGCTATCGACGCAGCCCGCTACTCGATCGCTGAGCGCGCCTTCGCGGCCCTGCTATCATAATCCCTACCGTAACGCTTCCGGGATCCTCATGGCCGTCTTCGAGCTGGTCATTGCCTTGCTCTTCGTGGGCTCCCTCCTCGCCGCAGGCGCCCGGCGCATGAACGCGCCGTATCCCGCCGCGCTGGCCCTTGCGGGCGCGGGGCTCGCGCTCCTGCCCAATACACCCGCCGTGACGCTCGACCCGCAGCTGGCGCTCACCCTGTTCGTGGCGCCCGTGCTGCTCGACGCGGCGTTCGACTCGTCGCCCCGCGACCTCCGGCGCAACTGGCGGGCGGTCACGGGGCTCGCGATCGCCGCGGTGGGGCTGACGGTCGCGGTCGTGGCCCTGGTCGCCCGCTGGCTCGTGCCCGACCTGCCCTGGCCCGCCGCCATTGCGCTTGGCGCGATCGTCGCCCCGCCCGACGCGGCGGCCGCGAGCGCGGTTCTGCGGCAGCTCCGGCCTCCGCATCGGGTGCTGGTGATCCTCGAGGGCGAGAGCCTGTTCAACGACGCGAGCGCGCTCTTGATCTATCGCCTGGCCGTCGCGGCCGCGGTCACCGGCGCGTTCTCGGGCCGGCACGTCGTCCCCATGCTCGCGGTCGTCACCCTGGGCAGCATCGTGCTCGCCGCCATCCTCTCGCGGATCACCCTCGCCGCGCTCCGACGGGTGGAGGACGTAGCGACGTCCGTGCTGCTCCAGTTCCTCTCCACCTTTGCGGTCTGGATGATCGCCGAGCGCCTGGGGCTGTCGGGCATCATCACCGTCGTCGCCTACGCTATCATGGCCGCCCGTGTTGCACCGGGGGTAATGCCGGCCCGGATGCGCATTCGGTCGTACGCGGTGTGGGAAGTCGCGGTGTTCGTGCTGAACGTCCTGGCCTTCATTCTTGTCGGGCTCCAGCTCAAGCCCATCCTCCAGCGATTGGACCGCCCCGAGCTCATCGCCTACGCGGCCACAGCCGCGGCCGTCACGGCCGCGGTCATCCTGGTTCGCGTCGTCTGGGTGATGGGCTACGCCGGTGTGGGCGGCTGGATGCTCCGCCGGAGCGGTCGCGGGAAGCCGGTACGCTATCCCTCATTCCGGGCGGCGACCGTGATCGCCTGGTGCGGGATGCGCGGCATCGTGACCCTGGCGGCGGCCCTCGCGCTGCCGGACGGCGCGCACGGGGCACCCGTGTTCCCCTACCGGGATCTCATCCTGTTCACCGCGTTTTCCGTCGTGGTCGGCACACTGGTGCTGCAGGGACTGACCGTGGGCCCGCTGATGCGGGCGCTGGCCCTGGAGGACGACGGGGCGGTCGACCGGGAGGTCCGGCTGGCCCGGGAGGAGACCACGCGGGCCGCGCTCAATGCCCTGGGTGGTGGTGCCGAAGCGAAAATGGTCGAGCTGCTGCGGCGCAAGTACGAGAGCCGGCTCGCAGGCGACACCGACGCGGACTACCTGGCGGCCCAGCAGCGGGCGCAGGAGGCCCAGCGACGTACCCTCGTCCAACTGCGAACGGAGGGGGTCATCGGAGACGATGCGTTTCACCGACTGGAGGAAGAGCTGGATTGGGGGGAGGTCGGCGCAGAGGCCATGACGCGACGGGCCTAGAACCCTGCTCACCCCACCGGCCGCGCAATATGCGCGTGCACGAAGCTCACGCTCATCGACCCCTCCCCCACCGCGGACGCCACTCGCTTCACCGATCCGCTCCGCACGTCACCCGCCGCGAAGACCCCCGGCAGGCTCGTTTCCAGGAGAAATGGCATCCGGCCCGCGGCCTTCCACCGCTCCAGCTCGGCCGTGCCCGGCGGCAGCGACGTGCCCGTGAGCACGAACCCCTTCTTGTCCAGCTCGACGCACCCGCGGAGCCAGTTGGTGTTGGGATCCGCCCCGAGGAAGAGAAAGAGCGATGTCGTAGCGAGCGTGCGCTCCTCCCCATCCTTGAGCCGTGCGTGCACCGCGCTTAAGTGCCCATCGCCATCCAGCGCCGTGACCCGGGCCCCGAGATGGACCGTCACGTTCTCCAGCGACTCCACCCGGTCGACCAGATAGCGCGACATGCTGGCGCCAAGGGATTCGCCCCGCACCAGCACGTTCACCTGCCGCGCCTGCCGCGCGAGGTAGACGATCGCCTGGCCCGCCGAGTTGCCCGCCCCGACTACCACGACCTCCTCGCCGCGGCACATCCGGGCTTCCATCTCGGTGGCTGCGTAATAGATCCCCGCGCCGTCGAAGTCGGCGAAGCGCGGAACCTCGAGTCGCCGGTAGGCGACGCCGCTCGCCACCAGCACGCAACGGGTCCGGAGCCTGGTGCCGTCCACCAGCGTGACGATCCGGTCGCCGCCGTCGAGGCCGAGCGACCGCACCTCGCACGGGACGGTGATCTGCGCCCCGAACCGCTGGGCCTGGATCAAGGCATTCCGCGCGAGCTCGCCTCCAGAGATGCCCGCGGGGAAGCCCAGGTAGTTCTCGATCCGCGAGCTGGTGCCGGCCTGGCCGCCGGCGGCGACCGCCTCGGTGGTGAGGACGTCGAGCCCCTCGGACGCCGCGTACACCGAGGCGGCGAGCCCGGCCGGCCCCGCGCCGACCACGAGGAGGTCGTACACGTGGTCGGCCTCGAGCGTGGAGGTGAGCCCGGCGCACTTGGCGAATTCGCTCAGCGGGGGATTGCTCACCCAGCGCCCGTCCCGCGCGATCACGATCGGCGTGGCCGACGCCGGGATCCCGAACTGCTTCAGCAGCTCGTCCGCCCGCTCGTCGGCGTCGAGATCGATCCAGGTGATCGGGATCATGTTGCGCGTCGCAAAGTCGCGCAGCCGATGAGCGGCCGGGGAGAACCGCGACCCGATGATCTTCACGGCCCCGTACCCCTTGCCGATGAGGAGCTGGCGGCGCATGAGGAACGCCTTGAGCAGCGTCTCGCCCAGCTCGGGCAGCTCGTCCACCGCCCGGCGCAGCTCCGCCGTGCTGAGCTCGAGCACCCGTCCGTCCTGGCCCACCCGGCCGGTCACCAGCGCGCTCCGGCCGGTGAGGGTGTCGACGTCGCCCGAGAACTGCCCGGGGCCGTGCACGGTGACCTGGCGCTCGGTGCCGGTCGAGTGCTCGACGATCTCGATCGTGCCCTCGAGCACGACAAAGAAACAGAAGTTCCGGTCGCCCTCGGCCCACAGCACGTCGCCCGCCTTGACCGCGCGCTGATGCCCTCGCGCGGCGAGTGCGGCGATGTCCTTGGGGTCGAGGACGCGGAAGGCGACTTCCTGATCAGTAGGCAT
>CAZFKN010000110.1:0-9564 GCA_964519805.1 uncultured Gemmatimonadaceae bacterium | reverse complement strand
CTTCGATGCCCTTACCGGTGAAGTCCTTCGGGTCGAAGGCCTTCTGCTTCAGGTCAATCGGCGGGATGTCCTTGGGGATGTCGGTCGGCGCCACTACCGTCTGGAACCCCTTCGGCGGCGGATTGGCGACCACGACTTGCTCGGGCGGCGGCGGCGGCGGCGGCGCCTCGGGGGGCTTGAGGAACACCATCGTGGTGTCCACCGGTCTGTCCTTGATGCTTTCAGCAACGCCCTGGGTTGCCTTGACGGCGCCGAAGATGATCGCCCCGTGAACCACGAGGGACGCAGCGGTCTGCCCGACGGTGCGCTGCTTCTTCGCCTTTGATTCCAGCAAATTCTCGAACACGCGACGACCTCCCTCGCATGGTTCCGGAGGCGGAGAAGATACCGCTCGATCAATGGCGCGCCAGTTGATCGAAGATGACAATTCGATGACAGCGGGATTATGGCTTGCTGCGGGGGAGCCGTACGGTAAAGAGGGTGCCGCGACCCGGGCGGCTCTGGACCGTAATGGTGCCGCCATGGGCCTCCGCGATCCACTTGGTGATGGCGAGGCCCAAGCCGGTGCCGGCCCGCTCGCCGGTGCGGGAGCGCGCGGGATCGACGCGCCAGAACCGATCGAAGATGTGCGGCAGGTCACCGGGTGCGATGCCGATCCCGGAGTCGCTGACCGTGAGCGTGACCGCGTCCTCGCCGTCGGTCAGGCTCAACCCGACCGTGCCGTCCGCCGGCGTGTACTTGATCGCGTTGGTGACGAGGTTGAGGAGCAGCTCGCGGATCCGGTGGCGGTCCACCGCGAGCCGCACCGGTCCTGGCGGTGTGTCCGTCGTCACTTGAACCCGGGCACCCTCGCCGAGCATGCCGGCGGTTTCCGAGACGTCGGCCACCAGCTCGCGCAGATCGGCCTCTTCCACGGCCAGCGGCGCCCGTCCTTCGTCCGCCCGCGCCAGCGTGAGCAGGTTGTCCACCATCTCCGTCATCTGGTTGATCTGATCCAGCGTCTCGTCCAGCGCCTGCAGCACCTCCTGCGGCGTCTTGGGGTGCGTGAGGCCGCGCTCGACGCCGGCCCGGAGCACCATCAGTGGCGTCTTCAGCTCGTGGCTCGCGTCCGCCGTGAACCGGCGCAAGCCGGAGAAGCTCTGCTCGAGGCGGGCCAGCATCCCGTTGAGGGTCACCACCAGCCGGGAGATCTCGTCGCCCGAGAGCGGCACCGCGAGGCGGCGGTGCAGGCTCCGGCCGTCGGTGATCGCTTCCAGCTCGTCCATGATGCGGAGCAGCGGCTGCACGCTGGTCCCGGCGAGCCACCAGCCGAGGGCGGCCGAGCAAAGCAGCACGATGGGGGCGATCAGGAGCATGGACTGGAGCAACGCCGTCGGCCCATAGACCACGTCTTGCGTCGGCGTCGCCACCAGCAACGCGCCGATGCCCGGGCCGGCCGAATCCACGGGGGTCGTGATGAACCGGACGGTGCCGCCCGGGCCAGACAGATCGAGCGTCCCGGACTGCCGCCGGGCGGCCGTGCCACGCAGCGGGGCGGACAAGGTCTCGAGGTCACTCGCGCTCAAGGTGCGCGTGACGCCGGAGAGTGCCACGAGATTGTGCGCGGTGTCCGCGACCAGGAGGTAGTCACGGAAGGCCTCGAGGTAGGCGCTGATCCCCGGATCGAGTGACGCCCCCGACGTGGGGTTCACCAGCCGGCCCAGGACGTGGTACGACTCGACCAGCCAGCGCTTGGCGAGGTCGGACTCCAGCGAGAGCCGCCGGTCCAGCTCCTGGAGACTCGACTGGCGTCGCTCCAGATAGAGCGCCGCCCCGAACGCGACGACCGTAATCCCGAGCGCCACCGTGTACCAGAGGGCCAGGCGCCGGCGGATCGTGATCATCTCAGCCCTTCACGACGTAGCCCACGCCGCGCACGGTGTGCACCAACTTCTGATCGTGGCCGGAGTCCACCTTCTTGCGCAGGCGGTTGATCACCACGTCGACGATGTTGGTGCCGGGATCGAAGTGGTAGTCCCACGCGTACTCGGTGATCAAGGTGCGGGACATCACCCGCCCGGCGTGTCGCATCAGGTACTCGAGCACGGTGTATTCCTTCGGGGTCAGGTCGATACGCTGACCCAACCGGCGGACCTCTCGCGTGCCGGTGTCCAGCTCGAGGTCCGCCACCCGGAGCACCGGACTGCGGAGCTCCTTGGGGCGGCGGCCGAGCGCTTCCACTCGCGCCAGCAGTTCCTCGAACGCGAACGGCTTGGTCACGTAGTCGTCGGCGCCCATCTTGAGCGCCTGGACCTTGAAGTCCACCGCGTCCTGCGCGGTGAGCACGAGGATCGGCGTGGTGGCCCCCCGGTCGCGCAGCGTACGCAGCACCTCGAGCCCGGTCATCCCCGGCAGCCGGAGGTCCAGCACGATGAGATCGTATTGCCCGCCGGACGCGAGCCGGAGCCCCTCCATCCCGTCGTCGACCAGGTCCGCGTGATAGCGGTGCTCGTCGAGCCCCCGCTTCACGTACTGGCCGACGGTACGGTCGTCCTCGATGACGAGGATCTTCACGCCGGGCGCTCCGTCGCCGGCAGCACGACGCGGAACACCGCCCCCTGTCCCGGCTGGCTTTCGACCTCGATGCGGCCGCCGTGCTCCTTGACGATGCCGTAGCTGATCGAGAGTCCGAGACCGGTCCCCCGCCCCGGCGGCTTGGTCGTAAAGAACGGCTCGAAGATCTGGGACAGGAGTGCGCGCGGAATCCCGCCGCCGGTGTCCGCCACCTCGATGTGCAGCTCGTCGGCCCGCACGCGACTCCGGCCGGAGCGCAGGGTCAGCCGGCCGCCGCCCTCCATGGCGTCGAGCGCGTTCAACATGAGCGCCATCAGCACCTGAATGAGCTGCTCGGGGTTGGCCGCGGTGGCCGGGAGGTTGGGGTCCAGCTCACGGGTGACCACGAGCTGGGCGAACGACTTGTGATGCTTGAGCAGGAAGAGCGCGTCCTCGACGACGGTGTTGAGCTGCACGGACTGCTTGATCTTCCCCTTGGGCCGGCTGAAGTCGAGCAACCCGCTCACGATCTGGGTGCAACGCTCGACCTCCTTGTCCACGATGTGGAGGTACTCCCGCATCGCCTCCAGCGCGGGGCCCGACAGTTCGGTCAGCCGGCCATCCATCGCGGCGACGCACGCGCCGATGGTGGCCAGGGGGTTGTTGATCTCGTGCATGACGCCCGCGGCGAGATGGCCGATCGCGGCGAGCTTCTCGCTCTGGAGAACCCGCTGCTGCGAAAGCCGCGCCTCGGTGACGTCTTCACCCACCGTGATGACGTGCGTGATCGCATCGCCCTCCAGGCGCATGGGAATTCGGGTGATCCGGTACGTGCGCTGCTCCCCGCCCACGTCCACCTCGAGATCTTCCTCGCTGATCGCGCCGGTCTCGAACACGCGGTCGAAGGCCGCGCGGAGCGCGCTCCGCGGTTGCCGGGTCAGGACCTCGAAGACCGGCCGGCCCACCACGTCGTCGCGCCGGAGGCCCTGGGTCCCCGTCTCCCGCTTCCGGTTCCAGGCCTGAATCCGGTACTCGCGGTCGACGACGTAGAGGCCGACCGGCAGGCTGTCGATGATGAGGCTGATGAATCGCCGGTGCTCGTCGATCTCGCGGGACTGGATCGCGACCTCGTGTGCGAGGTCGGCCGAGAGCTCGGCCGAGGCCACGAACGGGGCGAGGAAGTCGGCGAGGACATCGAGAACCAAGAGATCGGGACTGCCGCTCCCGAGGCCGACCTCGAGGAGACCGACCCGCTCGCCCTCTTGAACCAGCGGCACGCGCGCCGTGTCGGGGGCCGGCGGCGTCAGCTGGTCGAGCCCCACGACGACCGGCTGCTCCACCGGCGGCCACGTGACGGCACGGAACACCGCGCTGCCGGGATCCCGCAGCCACAGGGCCACGCGCGACACCCGAAGCCCTTCGCCAACCGCCCGAACCACTGCGTTCACCGTCGCGTCGAAGCCTCGGCCCCCGTTCAGCAGCCGGGCGACGTTGCCCAGGAGAGTGAGCGACGGATCGCGCGGGACGGTGCCGGAGTCGGTCGTCACGAGCGCCGGCGCGCGCCGCCCGCAAGCGCGATCGAGAGAATGCGCCATTCGCCGCTCACCCGCCGAAGCACGACGTGCTCGGTCCAGTCGGACTCGAGCACGACCCCCGCGGGCGACGTGATCCGACGGCGGCTCACGAGCCAGGCGGCGGCGATATCGCCCTCCTGCCGGGCATCGCTCCGGAGGATCCGGACGTCGAATGCCCGGCCGTCCCCGGCCTCGCCCGGGGGAAGCAGGCGTTGCCTCGCGGAGTCGATGGGGAGGACCAGATTCCGGGTGGGCAGCGCCACGGCATAGACGGCCTCGCCCCAGAACAGCTCGCGCACGCACGGCCAATCGCGCGCCGACAGGTCGCGCGTATACTCGACCAGCACGTGCTGGATCGCTTCGTCGTCGTTCCTGGAGCCGGTCGGCGTGTGATCCTCGATCCGGCAGGCCGCAACGAGCAGTCCGCACGCGACCGCCGCGAAGCGCAGGCGGATCATGGGGCTCCTTGGGGAACGCGTTGGGATTAAGATACTTCCATGCCCCTCGAGACCTGCACTCCCTGGATCGGTGGCCGCGGCACCGGCGCCCGCGGCCGCCGGGTGGAGACGGTGCGCGCGCCCTTCGATGGTCAACCGATCGCGCGCGTTGCGATCGCCACGAGCGCCGATCTCACTGCGGCGATCGCCGCCGCGCGTGCGGCGTTCGCCGAGCTCAAGCGGTGGCCGCGCCATGCGCGGCGGGACCTGCTCGATCGCATTGCCCGCGCCATCACCGCCGACCGCCGGAGACTGGCCGCGCTCGTCAGCACCGACTGCGGCAAGCCGCTGACCCAGGCGCTCGGCGAGGTCGATCGCGCCGCGCAGACGTTCTCGTTCGCCGCGGACGAAGCCCGGCGCTTCGGCGGTGAGCTGATTCCGATGGACGTGGATCCGCGCGCGACGGGCATGGCCGGCCTCGCGCAGCGGTTTCCCGTGGGGCCGATCTCCGCCATCTCGCCGTTCAACTTCCCCCTCAACCTGCTCGCTCACAAGCTCGCGCCGGCCCTGGCCGTCGGCAGTGCGGTGGTGGTCAAGCCGCCGCCACAGGCGCCGCTCGCCGCCTTTCGGCTCGCGCGGATTCTCGCGGACTGCGGGGCCCCCGCCGGATCGTGTAACGTGCTGCCGATGGACGTGCCCGTCGCCGAGCGACTCGCGACCGACCCGGCGTTCGCGCTCCTTTCCTTCACCGGTAGCGCGAAGGTCGGATGGCACTTGAAGAGCGTAGCCGGCAAGAAGAAGGTCGTGCTCGAGCTTGGCGGCAACGCGGCCGTCGTGGTGCACGAGGACGCGCCCGATCTCGACCACGTGGCCGAGCGCTTGGCCGTGGGCGCGTTTGCCTACGCGGGGCAGGTCTGCATCAAGGTCCAGCGGATCCTGGTGCACCGCCGGATCTGGCGCCGCTTCGTTCGCCGCTTCCTCGAGGCATCCGCCGACCTCAAAGCGGGCGACCCTGCCGACGCGAAGACCGTCGTGGGCCCCATGATCGATACCGCGGCCCTCGAGCGGGTCCAGTCCTGGGTCGGTGAGGCCGAGGCGGACGGGGCGCGCGTGCTCCTGCGGGGGCGGCGCCGGGGATCCGTGCTGCGCCCCACCGTGCTCACCGACGTGACGCCGCGCATGAAGGTGGAGAGTGAGGAAGTGTTCGGCCCGGTCGCGACGCTCACGCCCTATCGCGATTGGAGCGTCGCGCTCGCGCGAGTGAACCGCTCGACTTACGGCCTGCAGGCCGGCGTCTTCACCGCCGACCTTGCCCGCGTGCGCGAGGCATTCGTCACACTGGAGGTGGGGGGCGTGGTCGTGAACGACTTCCCCACCCTGCGGGTGGACCACTACCCCTACGGCGGGATCAAGGACTCGGGCTTCGGGCGGGAAGGCGTTCGCTACGCGATGGAGGAGATGAGCGAGCCGAAGATGCTGATAATCAAGTAAACGTCAGTTTCCCCAGCTCCTGAAGCAGCTCCGCATTCTCCCGTCGATTCCCCGTGGACTGCTCCATGAAGCTCCAGCGGACCACGCCGGCCGAGTCGATCAGCACGTACGCCCTGGCGGAGAAGAACTTGTCTTCGATCAGCGTGCCGTAGGCTCGACTCACGTCCCGCTTGAAGTCGCTGAGCAGATCCACGGTGAGACGCTCCTTGGCCTTGAACTCCTTGAGCGTCGGGATCGAGTCCACGCTGATCGGCAGGACCTCGGTGTTGGCGCTCCGGAACTGGCCGTAGTCCACCGAGAACGCGCACATCTCCGCCGTACACACACTGGTGAAGGCGAGGGGGAAGAACGCGAGGAGCACGTTCTTGCCCCGGAGCTTCGACAGCGTCACGTCGGTACCGGCCGTGGAGGGTAGGGTGAAGTCGGGCGCTCGTGAGCCGGCCGCGGGCAGGGTCGCCATCGCGCTCACCGGGCCGCGAGGCGGCGGCCGACCTCGGTCCAGTTGACCACGTTCCACCACGCCGCGAGATAGTCGGGTCGCCGGTTCTGATACTTGAGGTAGTAGGCGTGCTCCCAGACGTCGCAGCCGAGCACCGGCGTCTTGCCGTCCATCACCGGGCTGTCCTGATTCGCCGTGCTCTCGATCGCCAGCTTGCCGCCCGCATCGCGGGTGAGCCACCCCCACCCGCTCCCGAAACGGCCGATGCAGGCTTTGGTGAACTGCTCCTTGAACTGCGCCAGGCCGCCGAAAGTCTTGGTAATGGCGTCGGCCAAAGCGCCCGTGGGCTCGGTGGCGCCGCCGGGCTGCATCAGCTCCCAGAACAGCGTGTGGTTGTGGTGTCCGCCGCCGTTGTTCCGCACGGCCGTGCGAATCGCGTCCGGCACCGAGCCGATGCCGCGCAGGAGCTCATCCAGCGACTTGCCCTGCAGATCGGCGTGCCCCTCGAGTGCGGCGTTCAGATTGTTCACGTAGGCGGCGTGATGCTTATCGTGATGGATCCGCATCGTCTGCTCGTCGATGTGCGGCTCCAGCGCATTGTAGGCGTAGGGTAGCGGAGGGAGCGTGAATGCCATGGGAATACTCCTGTGCGGACGGCGGTTGCCGACTGATTAGGTCCCTTTTGTCGCCGGGGCAATATGGACCTGCCGCGGAACCGGGTCAACTTGGCAAATGGGGCACTGTGATCGCGGTCGGCGCTCAGCGCGCGAGCCCCCGGATGATCTGCGCGTACACCCGCACGGCGTTCAGATAGTCCCCGACGCCGATGCGTTCGTCGACGCCATGGAGGCGCTCCAGGTCGTCGCTCGCGAGGTGCGCGGGCAGGAAACGGTAGACGTTCGGCGTGAACGCGGCATAGTGGCGCGCATCGGTGGCACCCAGCACGAGATACGGAGCCACCACCGCGTCGGGATGGATCTGGCGGATCGCGCCCGCGAGTGCGAGAAACGGGGCCGCGTCGACGGGTGACACTGGCGACGGCTCGTCGCTGTGGCCGAGGACCGAGATCGTGACGCTCGAATCGTCCACCACACGCCGCACCCGATCAACGGTCCCCCGGACTGTTTCGCCGGGCAGGATTCGAAGGTTGACCACCGCGCTCGCGCGTCCCGGCAGCACGTTGTGCTTGTCGCCGCCCTCGACGATCGTCGGCGCGATCGTCGTGCGCACCGCGGCCGCGGTCGACGGGACCGCAGTGAGCCGGCGCAGGAGCAGCGGCTCGAAGACCCAGAGATTGGCGAACAGCACCCGATACGGCCACGCCATCTCCGGTCCCACCGCTTCGAACAGCCCGCGACTCGGTCGTAAGGACGCCGGGAACTGGTCCCGCTCCAGCCGTGTGATGGCCCGGCTCACCAGGCCGATCGCCGTGCGCGCGGGCGGCATCGACGAGTGACCACCCGCCACCTGTGCCACGAGCGCGAGCGACACGCTCCCTTTTTCCGCGACCCCGACCGTCGCAACCGGAACCGAGACGCCGGGAACGATCCCGTCGAGGATGGCACCGCCCTCGTCGATCACGGCCTCGAGTTGCACTCCGCGTTGCCGGAGCCGCGCCGCGATCTCCGCCGCCCCTCGGCCACCCAGTTCCTCGTCGCCACCGAACGCGAGATACACGGTGCGGCCGGGCTGGAAGCCGCGGCCGAGCAGCGCCTCGACCGCTTCCAGGATGCCGAGCACACCGACTTTGTCGTCGAGGGCCCCGCGGCCCCAGAGGTAGCCGTCGGCGACGACGCCGGAGAATGGTGGGTGCGACCACTTCGCCGAATCCGCCGGAACGACGTCAAGGTGACCGGCAAGCAGCAGCCCCGGCAGGCTGGAATCAGCACCCCGCCAGGTGTAGAGCAGGCTGCTGCCATTCACGACTTCGCGACTCAACCCCGCGTGGACGCTGGGAAAGGCCTGATCCAGCAGCCGATGCAGCTCGATGAACGGCAAAGAATCCCGGCGCGTCGAGTCCTCGACCGATACGGTCGGCACTCGGATCGCACGGGCCAGCCGCTCGAAGGCGCCGATCGAGTCGATCGCCAGCGTCTCTGCGAGCACGGGCTGCACTTGCCGGCCGGTAAAGCGGCTGGCGCGTGCCACGAGGACGCCCGCGAGCAGCAACACCAGTGCGACGAACGCTCCGGACACTCGCCTCATCATGCCGCGACCGGTCCCGCCGGGGGTGAGTCCGGTCCGCCATCGGCCGCGACCCCAACCCAGAGCGCGAGGGAAAGTCCGGCGGCGGCCGCGAGCGTGTACGTCACCTCGCTGCGGAAGCCGGCCTCCAGTGCTCTGGGCAGCACGAGCGCCGCCGATGCCCAACCCAGGCGTTGAACCGGTTCCCGCACTGGAGCGGTCCACCCCGACCAGCGGCCAGCCGCCAACGCTGCACCGGCAACCAGCAACGCAACGAGGCCGGAGCCCGGCGCTTCGCTCGCAAGCGTCACGAACCCCATCGCGCTGAGGGCCGAGGCGCCACGGCCTGTGACCGCTGCGCCCCATAGGCCGATCAGGCCGATCGGGACGAGCGCCGCCCGCCAATGCTCGAATCCGCCGGGAAACGCGGGCCTGCCGACGCGGAGCCACAAGGCCGCCCCGAGCAGCGCGAAGACGCCTCCCGGAAATACGCGGTGCGCGGGCCAGAGCCCGAAGCACGCCCACACCGCCAGGCCGAGCGGCAGAGCCAGCAGGATCTCCGCGCGTGGGCTCAGGGGTACGTCTCCCAGATTCGCCACCCGGAGCCCCACTGGCCCCGCAATCGTCGCCAGGAGCCACCACACCGGAGCCAGCACCCCCGCCACTCCCAGCAGCCAGGGGAACCGGACGGCGCCTTCGGCTCGCCGGTCGAAAAACGACGCGCCCGCTGCGAGGGCGAGGCCCAGGAAGGCGATACCGACGGTCGGTCCAGCGACGACGGCGAGGGCTCCGAGACCGAAGGCGATGGCGGCGGGGCGGTTGCCGGTGAAGCCAGGCCAGCGGGTTGGCCGGTCTCCGGGAACCCGCCCGCGCCGGAGCCGCTGGATTGCCGACCCGGCGGCCGCCG
>CAZFKN010000109.1:0-9687 GCA_964519805.1 uncultured Gemmatimonadaceae bacterium | reverse complement strand
CGGGCAGCCGGTTGATGTCGGCGGCGCCCGCGGCGCGGAGGGCGGCGATCACGCGCTCGCCGAACCGCGTCAGCGCGGCGTCGCTCCGGTCCTCTTCCTTGGCGACGAGGTCCACCGCCCCCAGCTCCAGCGCACGGATCGCAGCCGCGGTGCCGGGGCCGGCATACGCGCTCACGACCACGATCGGCCGCGGCGACTCGGACATCAGGTAGCCAATGGCTTCGAGGCCGTCCAGCTCCGGCATCTCGAGATCCATGAGCACGAGGTCGGGCGCCCGCTCATGGACCTTCCGGATCGCGTCCATCCCGTTCCGCGCCGTCGCCACGACCCGGAATTCCCCCGTGTTCTTCACGAGGTCACTAATGAGACGCCGGAAGAACGGGCTGTCGTCCACCACCAGCACGGTGCGCGGCGGGTCAGAGGGTGCGGCTGCCATGAGCCACCGACGAGATGTCCACCCGCCCGTCCTCAACCTGGAAGCGCACGGTGCGGCCGTAGTCCGCTCCGATGTCCTCCGCGACCAGCGGGATGCTGTGGGTCATGAGCGCGTTCCGGCTTGCGACGATGTTCCGCTCGCCCATGTTGATCGTGCCCGGCGCATTGAGCGAAGCAAACATGCTCGCCCCGCCCGCGATCCGCGCGGTGATCCGACGCGGGCTCGCTCCCCGTCTCGCCATCTCCTCGAGCAGGAGCGGGACCGCGGTCTGCGGGCACTTCGCCGGGTTCTGCTGCTGCCGCCGGGACAGCGCCGGCGAGGGGAGCAGCACGTGCGCAAGTCCGCCCACCCGTACGGCCGAATCGTAGAGCACGATCGCGACGCAGCTCCCGAGCCCGATCGTCACAAGCACGTCTTCCGGGCCGCCCACTCTGAGATCGGCCACGCGCACGATGACCTCTCGGCCGTTACGGCCGTTCACGCAGACCGCCGGAAGATTCGCTCGCGGGCATCCACCAGCGTGAGGCGATCCCGCGCCGGACCGAGCAGCGTCTCCACCTTGCCGAGCACCAGAATGCCGTCCCGCCGCAGGGTCTCGGCGAACGCGAGGAACAGCCGCTCCTGCACCGCCCGGTCGAAGTAGATGACGACGTTGCGGCACACGATGAGATCGTAGGCCCGTTCGGGCGGGGACTCGCGACTCAGATCGAGCGGGCGCACCCGGACGCGCCGCCGCACGCGCTCCACGACCCGATACTGGTCGCCGTCCGGTTCGAAGTACCGGGACCGGAGCGCGGTCGGCGTCTCCATCAGCGTCTCCGGCCGGTAGCGCGCCGCCTCGGCCCGCGCCAGGCTGTCCCGGTCCACGTCAGTGGCGTCTATGGTCACGCGGTCCAGCGCCTGCGGCCGACCCCGCGCATCGGCCAGCTCCGCCGCCACGATCGCCAGGCTGTAGGCCTCTTCGCCCGACGCGCAGCCCGCGCTCCAGATCCGGAGCGCCGCCGTCGGGGCCCACAGCGCGGGCAGGAAGCCGGCCGCGAGGCGCTCCCAGGTCTCCACGTTCCGGAAGAAGCGGGTGACGTTGATCGTGAGAGCGTCCCGGAGGCGCTGGTATTCGGCCGGCGTCCGCTCGAGCACCGACTCGTATTCGGCGTAGGTGTGGACGCCGCAGGCCCGCATGCGGACCGCGATGCGCCGCCGGATGCACTTGTCCTTGTAGGCGTCGAGCGCCAGGCCGGACCCCTTCGAGATCCGGCGGGCCAGCGACTTGAAGGCGGCCTCGTCCGCGCCGCTCACGACGCCCGCTCGAGCATGTCGAGGTTCGCGCGCGCGAGCTGGTGCCCGGGGTTGAGCTCGGTGGCGCGCTCCCAGCTGGCGCGGGCGCGGGCCGTGTCCCGTCGCTTGTACGCCAGGTTCCCCAGCTTGAAGTAGAGGTCGTCGCCGAGGTCCGGCTGGAGCTTGGCCGCTCGCTCGTAGGCCTCGAACGCGTCGTCGTAACGCCCGCTCCGGTAGCAGAGATCGGCGAGGTTCTTGGAGACCTGTGGCAACGACGGGTCTTCCGCGAGCGCCGCCTTGAGCTCCGCTTCGGCACCGGGGAGATCGCCCGCGGCCTCCAGCAGCACCGACAGATTGTTTCGAAGCACGGCATCCTGGGGAAAGGCGGCCACGCCGGCCCGCGCGACCGCGAGGGCGCCCTCGTGGTCTTCCGCGCCCGCGTGCGCCAGCCCGGCGGCCCAGTACCAGGCGGCCGGCACCGTCTTCTCGCCGATCAGCTCGCGCGCGCGCGCCAGCCGGCCCAGCGCGACCTGATACTCGGCGCGCTTCAGCGCAGCGACCGCCCAACCCAGCATGATCCGCGGATCATCCCGCGCCCGGCCGGCGGCGTCGCCGAAGGCCGTCTCGGCCTCCTCCAGCTTGCCGAGCTGCTCGAGCGCGAGCCCCAGCGCATGGAGCGCGGCCGGGCGTGGGCCGCCCTTGTCCGACGCGGTCCTGAGTGCCTCCACCGCCTCCGCCCAGCGACCCTGCCGCAGCAAGATCAGACCGAGAAAGAACGGCGCGCTCCCTTCCGACGGCCGCAAATCGGCCACGCGGCGAAATTCGCGCAGGGCCTCGTCGAACATGCCGGCCTTGTAGAAGGCGATACCGAGATTCCGATGCTCCTCGATGCGAGTGTCGTTCACCCGCGTGACGGGAGCGGCGGCGGAGGTCCCGACCCGGTGAGCAAAGCCAGCCTGCACCAGGCCGTACAGGGCCTGTCCGACCTCGAACTCCACCAGGCCCGACTCCTCGACGACCTGCTGCACGTCGCGCGTCCCGTCGAGCAGCGGAAGGATGCTGGTCTGCGCCGTGGACAGCTTCACGTCGGACTGCCCCACGTGAGCGCTGTCCACCGAGAAGATGAGGTCGAACGACGGGATCTTCTTCTGGATCAGGCTCCACTCGTCCACGCGGCGCGCGCCCTCGAGCAGGAGATACTCGGGGTTGATGTGGACCAGGAAGTCCTCGCGCTCGGGGCGGACGCCGGCCTCGAAGTTGAACGTGCCCTGGGACCAGGTGAACAGGTAGTAGACGGCCTCTTCGACCTGGAGCCGGATGTAGTCCTGCAGCTCCTCGCGGGAGAGCGAGCCCTGCTCGACCAGGATCTCGCCGAGCCGTTGCTCCCGCGCGGCGTCCTGCGCATCCACCGCGGCCTGGAGCTGCTCGGGCGTGATCCGCTTGCCCCGCACGAGGATGTCGCCCAGGCGATCACGCCGGTTCACGATCGCCGCGTAGACGATCTGGCCTTCGTCGAAGTGGATCGTGCCGAAGTTCTGCCGGTCGGCGAGCGCGAGACATCCGGTGCGCCGTCCGAGGAACAGCAGCTGGATGACGTCGGGGAGGCTGGCCTCCTTGAGACTGCCCTTGATCGCCATCAGCGCCACTCCTCGATCAGCCGCTCGCCGATGTCCGGCCAGTCCCAGACCATCTTCTCTCGGCTCCGGATGCCGCCCTGCCCAGGCGCCACGAGACCGGACGCGCGGGGAGCACTGGGCCGGCGCGCGGGCCGCGGGGGCGCGCTTTCGAGCACCGTGCGCGCGAACGAGGCGGTGGGCTTCGCCTGCTGCGCTTCGGCTGCGCTCAGCACCCGCTGCACCAGGCCCAGCACGGCCCGGACGGACTCCGCCGGCCGGCTCGCGATGTAGGCGGCCACCTCGGGATCGATCTCCGGGATCTTCTCGCTGAGCAGGCGATCGGCGGCGCGCTGGCGAATCTCGCGGTCAGGCGCCGGCAGCTCGGCCACGAGCCCGCCCTCGAGGCGGGTGAGCAGGCGCGACTCGACCCCGGCCAGCTGCGAGAGCGGCACGGCCGAGGTGAAGACCATCTGGCGCGCGTGCTCGAGGAAGTGATTGAAGAGCAGGAACAGCTCGTCCTGCGAGCGGCTCTTCTCCGCGACCAGGTGCACGTCATCGAGCAGCAGAGCGTCGGCGCGGCGGTAGCGTTTGCGCCACTGAGCGACCGCGTCCCGGTCGATCGCCTCGATCAGCTCACCGGTGAACTCCTCCGTGCCGAGGCAGGCGACACGGAGGCCGCGGGCCGTCAGCGCGTTGCCGATGCCGTGCAGCAGGTGAGTCTTCCCCACCCCGCTGCCTCCCACGAGCACGAGCGGGTTGTACTTCTCGCCCGGCGCCGGCACGACCGCCTGTGCGGCCTGCACGGCGACCCGGTTGCCCGGCGCCTCGACCACCGCGTCGAGCCGCCAGAGGGGCGAGGGGGCGGGGGGCGGATGCGCGCCTTCCCTCGCCTGCTCCAGCAGCTCCTCCGCCGCCGCCACGTTCCCCGGGTCGCGGAAGACCGGGGAGCCCGCGAGGTCGGGCGCGGCCTGCTCGGCCTGGGTGCGGAGAGCGTCGAGCCGCCGCACGTCCGCCTCGAACTCGCGCAGCGCCTCCTCCGGATCGCGGGCCAGCTCGCCGTCGAGCAACGCTTCCAGGCGGGCCGTGCGATACCCTTCGCCCTCCCACCGAAGGACCGCCGCGGCGACCTTGCCGCGCCACGCCTCGATCTGCTGATGCAGCGTGGCCGAGATGTCGGAGAGGAAGTCGCCGAACTCGTCGCCCCGACCGGACGCCGCGGCGGCCGGTGCGCCGGGAGCGCCGATGGAACCGACGACCCCACCGGCGGCGCGCTGGGTCTCGGCCGGATCGACGGCCAGCTTGGCGCCGAGCAGGACCTCCACCCGCTCGGGCGGGACGGGATCACCGGCCGCCTGATGGGCGATCAACCGGTTCAGTGCGCCGACCAACTCGCGCACGTTGTCGAGCGCGAGCCGGGCTACCGCCTCCAGCACGCCGGGCTCGAGCGTGACGCGCCGCTCCTCCGCCTTCCGGCGCAGGATGGCGACCTTGGTCTCGTACTCGGGCGGCGAGATGTCGATCACGAGCCCACCGGCGAACCGCCGGATCAGCCGCTCGTCCAGGGACTCGATCTCGGACGGTGGCCGGTCGCTGGTCAGGACGATCTGGCGGCTGGCGGTCTGCATCGCATCGACGATGCGGAGCAGCTCGGCCTGGGTCTCCCGCTGGCCGCTCAGGAACTGTACGTCATCCACCAGCAGCAGGCTGATGTCGGAGAACCGCTTCCGGTACGCCTCGCCCTGTCCGGACGCGATCGCCGCGTGGAACGCCTCGATGAAGTGATCGAGCGTCAGGTATTCGACCGAAAGCGCAGGGTCGATCGCCTGGGCGCCGTGGCCGATGGCCATCAGGAGGTGGGTCTTTCCCAGGCCCGGCTTGGCGTACACGAAGAGCGGGTTGTACACCGTCCCCGGGGTCTCCGCCACCGCGCGCGCCGCGGTGACCGCGAGCCGGTTCGCGGCGCCGACCACCATGGTATCGAAGCGGAAGTACGGGTTGAGCGGCGGGCTCACGTCGGCGGCCCTCCGGCGGCGAGCCGGCGCAGCACCAGCTCGGAAATAGCCTTCAGCGTCTCGAACACCCCGCCGCCGTGCAGCGCATCGGCCGAGAAGCTCTGGACCGTGCGGAAGTTGAGCGCCTCATCCAGCTCCCCGGGTGTGAGGATCAGGTCGGGCGGCAGATCCTGCTTGTTGTACTGGAGCACGATGGGGAGCTGGCGAACGTCGACGCCCTGCTCCAGCAGGTTCGTCTGCATGTCCTGGAGGCTCTCGACGTTGTCGTCGAGGCGGCGTGCCTGACTGTCGGCGACGAAGACGACCCCGTCCGCGCCTTGCAGGACCAGCCGCCGGGTCGAGCCATAGTAACTCTGGCCCGGCACCGTGTAGAGCTGGAACTTCGTGGCGAAGCCGGAGATGCTGCCCAGGTCGAGCGGGAGAAAATCGAAGAACAGGGTGCGGTCGGTGTGCGTGGCCAACGATACCATGCGGCCCCGTCGGCCCTCCGGCACTCGGCCGAAAATGTACTGGAGGTTGGTCGTCTTTCCGGAACGCCCCGGGCCGTAGTAGACGATCTTACAAGTGATCTCGCGGGCGGCGAAGTTCACGAGCGACATCGCCTCACCGTCCGAACAGCGCGCGGAGGCTCGCGTTGAGCTCCCGCTCGAAGTTCTCCGGCAAGACCCGCTCCGAGGCTGTCTGGCGCGGCGCCGCTTCCACCAACTCCCCCACCAGACGGTCGAAGAACAGCTGCACCAGACCCACCGTGCTCTCACCATCGAACACGACCAGCCCGATCCAGCGTCCCCGCGGGGTCTCGAACCCCGACAGGAACACGTGCTGGCTCAGACCCTGATGGACCATCGAGAGAAAGCGCGGCTCACCCACCAGCCGGGCGATCTCCTGGGTGGAGGCGACGATGGCAGCGCCGAGCGCGGCGGCGGTCATGACGTCCACCGAGCGGGTGAAGCCGTGCTGGGCGATGACCTGCCCCGACCCCGTCATGAGGAGCGTGAGGCGGGCCGACGATTCCGCGAGGAAGCGCTCCAGCGGCGCCTTGACCCACGGCTCCACGGCCCGCATCAGGCGAGTCTCCCGACGACGTCCAGCATCTCGAGGCGCGCGAGGCCGACGTTGGTGTCCGGTCCCGCGATGGCCACCAGCACGAGGTCCGCGCCGCAGGGTGCGGCCAGCACCGTCCCGCCCGCCGCGTGGAGCTGCAGGAAGACCGGCTCACGACGTCCCGCGCATTCGGTGGCGCGGCGCAGCCGGGTGACCAGACTCGCGGCGAGCGCCGCGACCGCTCGGCCGTCCACGCCGGCCATGAGCGACTCGGCCACCGTGAGGCCGTCGCCCGCCGACACGAGCGCGGAGCCGCGGATGCCCCGCACGGTCGAGAGCCGCTCGAGCAGCTCGGCGGCGGCGCTCATTGACTCCCCTCCAGCCACGCGCGCGCAGCCACCGACGCCCGCTCAGCGAACCGGGCGACGCGGCCCATCGGGATATCGAGGCCCCGCACCGTGAGCAGGAGCGTCGAGTCGGTGGGCGCGGAGAGGAACAGATTGCCGTCGCCGCACTCGACCGCGAGCCCGCGCCAGTCGCCGAGATCGAGGAGCCGCGCCGTGCGGGCGGCCTCCTTGGAGACACCCGCCAGCATCGCGGCAACCGAGTCGGCAACGTCCGCGCCCTCGGGGTTGCGGAGGCCGCCGCCGAGGCGGAGCCCGGCCGAATCGACCAGGAGCAGCCCGTCGGTTCCGCCGTCCAGGCCGGCAAAGACCGCGTCGCGCAGCGGCGACGGCCGCGACTCTTCGAAGGAGAACGGAAGCTCGGAGGCGGCGAGCACCGGCTCCGCCTCCATCGGCTCGGGGGCGGGCGCGGGGAGAGGCGGGCTCGCGGGCGCCGGCGGCGGCACGCTCGCGGGGGCGGGTGCCTGCCGCAGCACGTGGACCCGCTCCAGCGCTGCCGCGATGCCCACGTCGTCCGGGTCGGCCTGGCCGGCGTAGGCGAGGTGCTTTTCGGCGGAGGCGAGGTCGCCGGCCTGGAAGTAGAGGAAGCCGAGCCCCTTGTGGGCGGAGACGAGCCCGGGGTCGAGGTCGAGCGCGCTGACCCAGGACTCGAATGCGCGGTCGCGGTCACCGCGGTCGCACAGGATGCGGGCGCACAGGTCGTGCGCGCGGGCCAGCTCGGGATAGCGGTTGGCGCCGGTGCGCGCGACCTTGTACGCGGCGTCGAGCTGGTTCCGGCGACGCAGCGCCTCGCCCAGGTCGAGGAAGACCAGGCTGTCCGGATCCGCGGCCAGCTCCGCGGTCATGCCGCGGATATCGTCAGACATCGCGTCCTCTCAACGCGTCGCCGAGCGCCGCGGCCGCGTCGCGGAGCTGGGCGACGGCCGCCGCGTGTGCTTCCTCTTCCGGGTCGCGACCATCGGTGCGCAGCCAGCGGTCCCAGCTCTCGATCGCATCGGCGTACCGGCCCTGCGCCGCCTGAGCCATCCCGAGCATCCGGCGGGGCGTAGCCGCCGTCGGATCCCGGTGCAGTGCCTGCACCAGCGCGTCCTCCGCCTCCTCGTAGCGTCCGAGCTTGAGCAGCGTTCGTCCGAGCGCCACGTGCCCTTCCGGGCGCTCCGGGTCGGCCGCCACCAGATCTACGGCGGCGAGCCGGGCGCCCTCGAGATCACCCTGTGCGAGGTGCTCTTCGACCCGGGCGGCCGCGGGCGCGGCGTGGGTCGATCCGGTCCGCTCGGCGGGCTGCGTGACGGGCTGGTCCAGCGCCACGACCCCGGCGGTGGTGAGGCCGTAGAGGGTCCGCGCCACGTCGAAGTCGGACCGCCCGAGCGATTCGGAGATGGTCCGGATGTCCCGGACGCCATCCACGGCGGACAGCACCTCCCACTCGAACGGAACGAGGTCGAGCGGCGCGGCATCGTCGGCGCCGGCCTGGAGGCGCGGAATCATTCCGAGATGGGGAACCCTGGTCTCGATCCGGGCCCACTCGTCGATGCGCCGCGCGGCCTCCATCATGAGCGCCTCGGTCGGGATGCTGACCGGAGCCTCGATGCCGGAGCGGTCGAGGACGCCTTCGACGAACGAAAAGTAGCCTTCCGACCAGCTCATCAACTCGAAGACGACTTCCTCGACCTGGGCGCGGACGCAGCGGTCGAGCTCGCGCCGGCCGACGGCGTCGATCGCGATCAGGATCTCGCCCAGGCGCCGGCGGTCCCCGGCTGCCTGGAGGGCGCGGGCCCGGGCGAGGTCCTCCTCCCGCAGCTTGCCGGAGCGAAGCAGCAACTCGCCCAGCACATGCGGATTGCTCGTGATCTGCGCCGCGATCACCGCGCCGCGGTCGAAGTGAACCACGCCCGCGTTCTGCCGCAGCTCCGAGGTGACCCGCAGCACGCCCGTCTTCCGCCCCAGATCGAGCAGCTGGAAGACGTCATGGATATTCAGCTCCTTGAGCGGCCCCTCGATCGCCATGCCCCTATCCCGCCGCGGTCGCGAAGATGTGCTGGAGGTCGCGGGCCGAGCGGGCCCGGTTCCGGGCCTCGGTCGCGAGGGTGCTGGCCGGATCGAGCTGGATCACCCGCTCCCAGTCGGCCACGGCGTCGCCGAACCGTCGTTGGCGCGCCCGGGCGACGCCGCGATGGAAGAGCGCAGGGCGGTGCTCGGGATCGAACCGGAGGACCCGCTCGAGCGCCTCGAGCGCCTCGGGCGTGCGCCCGTCGTCAAGCAAGACTCGGCCGAGGACGGCGAGCGCCTCCAGCTCGTAGGGGTCGGTTTCCAGAACCGTGATGAGCAGGTTCACCGCGGCGCCGGCCGACTCGGTGCGCTGCACCAGGCTCGCGAGCGCGAGCGCGGCCGTCGTGAACGTCGGCAGCACCTCGAGTGAGCGCTCGTAGGCGTTGCGCGCGACATCGAGCCGGGCCTGCTCTTCCTCCAGCTGGCCCAGCTCGTACCAGACCTGGGCCATGGATCCGTCGAGACGAAGGGCTTCCCGATACGCCTCCTGCGCCGCGTTGCGGTCGCCCAGACGGGCCGCGATGCGAGCCTGCAGATGCAGGAGATCCGCGCGGCCGGGCGCCAGTGCCTGCGCCGCCCGGGCCGAATCCAGCGCGCCCACCGCATCGCCCACGTCGAGGCGCACCCGGGCGCGCAGTACGTGGGCCTCCACCACATCGGCCGCGCGCCGGGCGAACGCCTCGGCCAGAGGCGCGGCCTCGGTGGTGCGACCGAGCGCGATCAGCGCCCGGATCTCGCCGGCGGCTGCGTCGCCATTCTCCCCATCGAGCGCGCGGGCTTCATGGTACCGCTCCAAGGCCTCGCCGTGCAGCCCGCGGCGCGCGAAGAGGTCGCCGAGGAGCGCTGTGGCC
>CAZFKN010000108.1:0-9854 GCA_964519805.1 uncultured Gemmatimonadaceae bacterium | reverse complement strand
CAGCTCTTCAGGTTCCGGCCCGCCACACGCAGCTCGATGCTGCTGAAGCCGAGCGCGCGGGAAACCCACGGCTGATCGATCGTGTAGCCGAGCGAGACTTCCCGCAGCTTCACGAAACCACCCTCTTCCAGGAACGACTCGTCGGGACCGTTGAAGACGCTGGCGCCACCCTGCCACCAGCCCTGATCGAGCGGCACGGCCAAGTTGGCGCCCGGACCCGCGACGACGTCGTTGGCAATGGTGTTGACCTGGTAGTTCGTGCCGAAGATCACATTGCCCGAGCCGGCGGTGATGGCATCGCGGGCCTGGGCGGTGTTGAGCCCCGTGCCGAACTGGTTGAGCGCGCCCTTGGTGCCGTTGTAGGCGATGCCGCCATGGCGGATATCGAGCAGCCCGCCGACGGAGAGCTTGCCGACCCGGAAGTTGGTCCGCACGGAGCCGGTCCAATCGGGGTTCGGATCGCCGAGGATGTAGGTGTTGTCAGGATCGATGACCGGATACCCGGTGGCATCGATGTACAGGGCGCCGGTCGGCGCGCCCTGGCACTGGCCCGCGGTGTTGTCGACATCGACGCCACCCACGATCAGGCCGCGACCGCAGCGCACGAACTGGAGACCGCGGTACGCCCCGATGGGCTGGCCCACCTGCGCGATGCCACCGACCGCGAGGCCGGCGCCGTTGCCGCCGCCGCTAAGCGGGAAGGCCACGAACTGGAGGCCCGCCGGTAGCGACGTCGTGAGGCCGCGATTCCGGGCCCACTGAAGCCCGACGTCCCACGCGAAGTTCCGCGTGGTCACGGGCCGCAGGTTGAGCGACACTTCCCAGCCCCGGTTCTGGAGGTCCGCCGCGTTGGCCGGCACCAGGAAGTACCCGGTGCTGCTGGGTACCGGCACCTGGAGGATCACGTCGCTCGAATTCTGCCGGTAATGGGTGACGCTGAGGTCGGCCTTGTCGTTCAACAGACCGATATCCACGCCCGCCTCGAACTCCTTCACCCGCTCCGGGCCCAGCGCCGTCGACGGCAGGTTGAAGCCGGAGATGAGGCCGCCGACGCCGGCCACCGAGGTACCGGTGGCGGGACCCCAGCCGCCGTCGTTGATCGTGGCAGAGGCGAAAATATTGGAAAGCAGATACGCGGTCGGCTGCGTGCCGCTCTGCCCGTAGGCCGCGCGGAGCTTGCCGTAGGTCAGGAGGCCCTGGTTGGCGCCTTGACCGCGATAGAACACCCACGACGCGCTGGCCTTGGGGAACCAGGCACGCCGGCTGTCGGCCGCGAACGACGAGACACCATCGTTGCGGAAGGCCGCGGCGAGATAGAGCTGTTCAGCAATCTCGGCCGTGGCCTGGGCGAAATACGACTCCAGATGGATGGTGGTCCGGAAATCGTAGGCGGGGGTGTTGAGCGTCGCCGTGTTGCCGAGATTGAACGGCTGCTGCGCGATGAGGCCCGCGCCCAGCGTCTGCCGGCTCTGCAACACCTGGGAGTTCAGGTTCTGCCCGACGGTGATCGTGCCCTTCACCGCGGACGACGCCTTGTAGCTGATCGTCGCGGTGAGGTTGTTGTCGAGCTGCTGGTTCCGGATGTAACCGGCGGTGACGCCCCCAAAGCCGAGGACGCCCGACGGCGGCGCGCCGTTGGAGTTGGACCAGGCGAAGGCCTGGAACCGCTCGTCGTTGGTGTAGTCGAGACCGAGCGCCTCGCTGAACTTGAGCCACGAGGTGGCGTTCCAGTCGGCGTTGATCCCACCGAACGTGCGGCCGACGTTGGACGTGGCCGGGGTCGCGTTCGCCGTGAAGAACGGGTTGTCGTAGCCACGGGTCACCTGCTCATCACCCGGGCCCGGCAACGGGAACCGATAGCTGCGCTGCTGGTCGAACGTCGGATCGAGGAACGGCAGGTTGTTGAACGCCGGCGTGGTCCGCCAGGCCCCGAGGAGCAGGCCCGCTGTGCTGTTCCGGCTCTGCACGAAGCCGCCGAACCCGCTGCTGTACGCCACGTTCGCGGCGACCTTGAGGTTGTCGCTGATCTGCTGACTGCCGTTGAAGCGCACCGCGATCCGGCGATAGTGATTGTTGTCGCCGACGACGATGCCCTTGTTGTAGTTGTAGCCGCCGGACAGGAAGAACTGGGTCCGGTCGTTGCCGCCCGCCACCGTGAGGTTGTTGTCGGTGGTGTAGCCGTTGTGGAAGATCTCGTTGGCGTGATCATAGACCGGCGTGCCGGCCGCGAGCCGGGGCCCGTAGCTGGTCGAGGCCGCACGGCAGTGCAGCGTCGCGCAGGACCCGTCGAGGCCGCCCGACCCCTGACCGTATTGGGTCTGGAGCGCCGGCAGCTGGGTGTGCTCATCCACCGAGAACGAGCTGCGGAGCGAGTACTTGGTCTGCCCCGGCCGCCCCTTCTTGGTCGTGATCAGAACGACGCCCTGCCCGGCCCGCGACCCGTAGATCGCGCCCGAGCTGGCACCCTTCAGGATCTCGACGTTCTCGATGTCGTCCGGGTTCAGGTCCAACAAACGATTCGGCGGCATGATATTGCCGCCGTTCAGGGCCTGCTGCGCCGGATTGTTGTAGGTCGTCGAATTGTCCACCGGGACACCGTCGACCACGAACAGCGGCTGCCCGTCCGACGAGTTGATGCTGGTGATGCCGCGGATCTGGATGTAGGCCGAGGAGCCCGGATCACCGGAGGACGAGGTGATCGCGACGTTCGGCGCCTTCGCCGCCAGTGCGTTCACCAGGTTCTGCTCGTTCGCCTTCTGAATCGCGGGCGCATCGATGGAATTGCGCACGGTGCCCAGCGCATCCGTCGACGCCTCGGTGCCCGCGCCCGTGACCACGACTTCACCCAGCTGCAGCGGGTTGTCCGCCAGCGCGAAGTCGGCCGTGGCCGACCCCCCGTCCAGCAAAACCTGGGTGGTGCCGAGCTTGTAGCCGATCAGTCGGGCGGTGACCGTCACCTGGCCGGTCGGGATGCGCGCCGCCGGCACGAGGACGGTATACGACCCGTCTCCCCGCGACGTCGCGCCGATCCCCAACTGCTGGACCGTCACCTGGGCGCCCGACAGCGGCGTGCCCGAGGCGTTGGTGACGTGTCCGGTGATGACGGCAGGTTGCTGCGCCGCGAGACCCGCGGGCAACAGCGCGGCGGCCGCCACGCCAACTAAGAACCGACGAAGACCTGGTATCATGCCTCCTCCGCAACGTGGAAACGTGAACGACACGAACGACTGGTCCTGGCGGACCATCTGCCCCCGGGCGGAGGTTCGCCCGGGAACACCATTCCCGGACTGCGGCGGCGGGCCGGCAGGCCCGCATGGAAGAGGGTGTCCGGGATCCGATCAGGCTTTTGTTGGGTATGGCAAGACAGCAACTGCAACCATCACGGGCGCTGCGGCATCGAAACATGTGCTGCAATGAAACGGCGCAGCGCAGCCAACCGGAATTTGGCGGAAGTCGATCAGATCACCGCTGGCGAAAAGCGAAGGGTGGCTCCGACCTGGGTGCCTCGTAAGCCGTCAGTGATTGGGGAGATGCGCCCTAACGAGCCGACGGGTGTGCCGCGGTCGAGGCCGGACGGGCTCACGACTTCCCCCGACGGGCCGTCCTATGCCATTAGGAACGGCCTAATCTATCGCGCGTATGACTGTTCTGCAACACCTGCGCGTGTTCCGCAGCAGCTATGGCTGTCGTTTACGTTTCGGGAAGTAACGGAAGGCCCCGCAACTGGTTAGCGGGAGGGTCGGATCGTGGCGGGAAGGGCGGTTAGAAGGCCGAGAACGATCACTCCGCGGCAAACGGAAGAGCGGCGCACTGACGCGCGAGCGTAGCCAGCTCGACCCCGCTCCAGGCGCCGGCGTCGGTCAGCTGATCCACCATCCGACCCGGCAAGGCGGCCGGCCCGAGGCGCGCGCCCGCCATCGCCCCGGCCATGGCCGCCAGGGTGTCGGTGTCGCCGCCGATCGCGATGGCGGTACAGATGGTCTCCCAGTAGTCGTCGGGCGACCGGAGAAAGGCGTAGAGGCTCCAGGCGACGCTCGGGACGACGAAGGGGGACACGCCGCCCCCGCCCCGTTCCGCCGATCCCCGCGCCGCCGTCTTTCCAGGCTCCGCCAACGCCGCGACGCGGAGCGCGGCGGCCCCCGGCCCCGCCCCGAGCCAGGTGGCCACCTCCCGGACCGTCCGACCCATGGACTCGTCGGCGGGTCGCACGAGCTCCCCCAGCTCCTCCAGCGCCGAGCGCGTCGGCAGCGGGCCGGGACGGGCCCCGATCGCCACGGCACCGGCGACGGCGATCGCGCCGGCGACCGCGCGAGGGTCGCGGTGCGTCACCAGCGCCTGATCGCGGGCCACCCCCACGAGCCGAACCGGATCGCGCAGGTACAACGCGCCCACCGGTCCCGCCCGCATCGCAGCCCCGTTGCCGGCATACGGGCCCGGGGTCCCGGCGTCCTCCCACCGCACGCCGGCCTGCAATCGCACAGCGGCACCGCGACTGCCCGGGCCGGCCCCGATCGCCTCCCCGCGGGCGAAGAGGTCCGCCACCCGCCGAGCGAACACGGCCGGGTCGAAGTCGCCGGCATTCTTGATGGAGAGGAGGAGCTCCCGGGCCAGCTGCGTGTCGTCGGAGTACTGGCCCGGGTGAAAGGGCGGCCTCCCGCGGGCGCCGCCGAGCCCCGTGCGGAGCTCGTTCTCGACGTACGCGGCGGCGGCGGCGGGCGGCGCCGCCTCGACGACAAAGCCAAGCGCGTCGCCGAGGGCGAGGCCGAGCAGGCAACCGGCGGCCCGATCTCCCGGCGGGAGCGTCATCGATTTTGTATCAGGGAAACGGACAGGGTGGGATTCGAACCCACGATACCGTTACCGGTATACCGGTTTTCGAGACCGGCTCCTTCAGCCACTCGGACACCTGTCCCCGGGGACCAACGTGAACAGTGAACCGTGAACGGTAAACGGGGGTCCCCAGCCGAGGAACCCCCTGTCTACCGCTTACTGTTTACCGTTCACTGTTCGTTGTTCACCGTTTATCGCTGTCATCTCTTCGCCACAAAGAATCGCTTCAACAGGGCCCCGCACTCCTCCGCCATGACTCCACCGAGCACCTCGGCGCCATGGTTGAGCCCAGGATGGCGGAGCACGTCGAACACGGACCCGACCATGCCCACGCGGCCGTCGTACGCACCGAACACGACCCGCCCGACCTTCGCCAGCACGATGGCGCCCGCGCATTGGGCGCAGGGCTCGAGGGTCACGTACAGCGTGGCGTCGGTGAGGCGGTCGGTGCGCAGTCGTGCCACCGCCAGCTGAATTGCCAGCAGCTCGGCATGCGCGGTGGGGTCGGCTCGGCGCACCATCTCGTTGTGCGCCTCGGCGATCACCTCCCCTTCCCGCACCACCACCGCCCCGACCGGCACCTCGTCGCGGATCGACGCGGCCAGGGCGACACGGAGCGCCGCCTCCATCCCCGCCAGATCGGCCGGCGTGGGTGAGCCCCTACGCACTCACCGGCTCCGCGACGCCGCCCCGACGGGAGAACCGGAGCCCGTCGCCCTTGCGCTCGACGTAGATGACGTCACCCGCGTGATACTTGCCCTCCAGCACCTCGAGTGCGATCGGGTTCTGCAGCAGCCGCTGGATGACCCGCTTGAGCGGCCTCGCGCCGTACACCGGGTCGTAACCCTGCTCGGCCAGGAGTTGGCGCGCCTCGGGCGTGACCTCGATGCCGAGGTGCCGTTCGGCGAGCAGCTGCCGGAGATGCCCCAGCTGGAGATCCACGACCGCGACCAGATCCTCCCGGCTCAGTTGATGGAAGACGATCACTTCGTCCACCCGATTCAGAAACTCGGGGCGGAAGAAGTTGCGTAGCTCATCCCGCACCCGCTGCTCGATGCGCTCCCAGGCGACCTCGCTCGGCTGCGCCCCTGCATCCACGATGAACTGACTCCCGATGTTCGACGTCATGATGATGACGGTGTTCCGAAAGTCCACGACCCGGCCCTGACCGTCGGTGAGCCGCCCGTCATCCAGGATCTGCAGCAACACGTTGAACACGTCCGGATGGGCCTTTTCGATCTCGTCGAACAGCAGCACGCTGTAAGGCCGGCGGCGCACCGCCTCGGTCAGCTGTCCGCCTTCGTCGTAGCCGACGTAGCCCGGTGGCGCGCCGATCATCCGGGCCACCGAGTGCTTTTCCATGTACTCGGACATGTCGAGGCGCACCATCGCGCGCTCGTCGTCGAAGAGGAACTCCGCGAGGGCGCGCGCCGTCTCCGTCTTCCCGACACCCGTCGGCCCGAGAAAGATGAACGAGCCGGTCGGCCGGTTGGGATCCTGGAGCCCGGCGCGGCTGCGCCGCACGGCGTTCGCCACGGCGGTGACGGCGGCTTGCTGCCCCACGACCCGCTGCGAGAGCTCCTGCTCCAGCCGGGTGAGGCGCTCACGGTCGGATTCGAGCATCTTGGACACGGGGATGCCGGTCCATTTGGCCACGATCTCCGCGATGTCCTCGGCGTCCACCTCTTCCTTCAGATACTTGGCCTTGGCCTGGACTTCCTGGAGCCGCTTTTCCTGGGCCTCGATCTGGCGCTCCAGCTCCGGAATGCGACCATAGCGCAACTCGGCGGCCTTCTGGAGATCGCCCCGGCGCGTCACCTGGTCGACCTCGCTCCGGAGCTGCTCCAGCTCCGCTCTCCGCGTCTGGATCTCCTGGATGGCAGCCTTCTCCGCCTGCCATTGCGCCTTCATGCCCGCGCTCTGCTCCTTGAGCCCGGCGATCTCACGCTCCAGTCCCTTCCGGCGCTCGACCGCGGCCTTGTCCTTCTCCTTGAGGAGGGCCTGGCGCTCGATCTCCAGCTGGATGATGCGCCGCTCGACCTCGTCGATCTCCTGCGGAAGGCTGTCGATCTCGATGCGGAGCCGGCTCGCGGCTTCGTCCACGAGGTCGATCGCCTTGTCGGGAAGAAAGCGATCGCCGATGTAGCGGTCGGACAGGGTCGCGGCCGCCACGAGCGCGCTATCGGTGATCCGGACCCCGTGATGCACCTCGTATTTTTCCTTGAGCCCCCTAAGGATCGCTATGGTGTCCGTCACACTGGGCTCGCCGACGAGCACCGGCTGAAAGCGGCGTTCGAGCGCCGGGTCCTTCTCCACGCGCTTGCGGTATTCGTCGAGCGTGGTGGCGCCCACGACGTGGAGCTCGCCGCGCGCAAGCGGTGGCTTGAGCATGTTGCTCGCATCCACCGCGCCCTCGGCCGCGCCGGCGCCGACGATCGTGTGCAGCTCGTCGATGAACACGACGTAGCGCCCCTCGGCCTCGGTCAGCTCCTTCACGACGGCCTTGAGCCGCTCCTCGAATTCACCCCGATACTTGGCACCCGCCAGCAGCTGGCCGATATCGAGCGCCACCAGTTCCTTGTTGCGGAGCGAGTCGGGGACGTCGCCGTTCACGATGCGCTGGGCCAACCCCTCGACGATCGCGGTCTTCCCGACTCCCGGTTCGCCGATCAGCACCGGGTTGTTCTTGGTCCGGCGCGAGAGGACCTGGACGACTCGGCGAATCTCCTCGTCCCGGCCGATGACCGGATCGAGTTTTCCCTTCCGCGCCTGGTCGGTGAGGTTGCGGGTGTAGCGCTCGAGCGCCTGGTACTGAGCCTCCGGCGACTGGTCGGTGACCCGATGCGATCCGCGCACGGCCTCGAGGGCCGTCCGCAGATCGTCGGCAGAGATCTCCTCGGCGCTCAAGAGCGCCCGCGCCGTCGTTCCCTTCTCGTCGGTGAGCGCGAGGAGCAGATGCTCGGTGGAGACGTACTGGTCGCCGAGCCGCTTGGCCTCCTGTTCCGCGCGATCGAAGACCCGGCTCAGCTCTCGGCTGAGCGTGGGCTCGGCTCCGCCCGATTGGGTCGGGAAACGGGCAATCTCGCGCTCGACGGCGGCCTTGAGCCGCGTGACATTGAGGCCGGCCTTCTGGAGGAGCGGCTGGACGATGCCCTCATCCTGGGTGAGCAGGGCCGCGAACAGGTGCGCGTCGTTGATAACGGGGTTTCCGCGCCGGCGGGCGTCCTCCCCGGCCTCACGGAAGGCCTCCTGGGCCTTGATGGTCAATCGTTCGGGTCGAATCATGTAGGTCCTCGGGTTACTCCAGCTTCACCATTGATTTACAAGGGGAGATTGGCAAGGGGTGTACCCCGAAAGCCTGCCGAAATGACAGAGAACGGCAGCGAACGGTAAACAGTAAACGGTGAACGGGGGGCCCCGTGCGCCGGTAGCCCCCCGTTTACGGTTCACCGTTCACTGCTGTTCATCGCGGCGTGATTCGTCGCATGACGATCATCTTGCGGGTGTAGCGCTCTCCGTCAACCGTCAGCTGGTAGTAGTACACACCGGCCCCGGCTTCCCGCCTGCCGTCGAGGTATTTCCCGTCCCAGTACGCCCGATGCTCTCCGCAACTCACCCGGACGAAATCGATCGGTTGGCCCGTCCCGGACACCAGCACCGGGATCGCGACCGTCTGGACCAGCGAGTTGAAGATTCGCAAGCTGACCACCGGCTGATGCCCTCGAACGCACAGCTCCGGGCTGATCTTGAACGAAATCGTAGTTGCCGCGCCCAACGGATTGGGGTAGGGATCCTCCAGCTCGACCTTCGGCGCAGGAGCAAACACTTGGGCAGCCACTGGCGAACCTGCACCCACCATCAGACCGAGCCACCACCCCGCCCACTTGAAGCGGACCATGGAGACTCCTGTCGTACAAAGGGTTGACCGGTGGCTGCACCTCCGGGCTGGTGGGGATGAATTCTGAATGTGCGGGTGGTGAGAGTGAGAAAATATGCCCACGCGCGAAGTGCTCTGTCAAGGAAAACGACACGACACGAGTGGGCTCATGCTCAATGCGCGACCCGCACCAGCCGTCGCGCATCCCCCTCGCGCACCGTGATGCCGCGAACGTCGGCCCATTCGAGCAGCGGGATCAGGAACTTCCGGCTCACGCCCACCCGGGCGCGCACGTCCGGCGGGTGGATCGGGCCGGCGCGCCCGATCTCTTCCAGCGCGGCCGTAAACAGCCGCAATGCCTCGACCGAATAGTACCGGTCCCGCTCGACGGCCTCCACCAAGCCGCGCGCGGCCGCGAGGCGCAGCACCGCCGCGACGTCTCGACGGCCGGTCTCGCGCTCCAGCTCCGGGACGCTGGGAGGATTGAGGCCAGCGGTCTGCAGCATCCGTACCAGTCGATCGATCTCGGGCTCGCCGCCCGCCACGCGCGGCTCGAATCCGGCCAGCCGGGCGATCCCGCCGTCGACCACGAGCCGGCGCGTGCTCGTCCCCGCGGCCATCGCCGCCTCGATCAGCCATTCCGGGCCCCTGAGCGCGTGCCGCAGCGTCTCCAGCGGCATTCCCCGCTCGACGGGCTGGCGACGATGAAATTCCTTCAGAAGCTGGAGGGCGGCGTCGGTGACGTCGGCCACCAGCACCCGGGGAACGAGATGGCCCCCGATGACGCAGAGCGTCGCATCCGCCCGCACCACGGCGTTGACCGTGCCCGAGGGCATCCCGCTCAGGATCGGGACAGCGGCCACTTCGACGCCGAACGGCCGGCGCGCGATCAATCCCGTGAGCCGCTGTGCCGGGTCGGTTGCCCGCAGCTCGTCCGGCCACGGTGCGGTGCGGGTGGGCGGCAGCGGATCGAGCACGCGCCCGCCACCGATGGTCGTGACAGGACTGAAGCTCCGCAGCACGAACCGATCGCCGCCGCGGGCCACGACCGGCGCCTCGAGTCGGAGCCGGACCAGTCCGGCCGCGCCAGGACTGATGGGCCCCCGCGGAAGCGCGCGCGCCATCACCTCTGCGGTCCCCAGATGCA
>CAZFKN010000107.1:0-10083 GCA_964519805.1 uncultured Gemmatimonadaceae bacterium | reverse complement strand
TCGTTCCCTGCGTCACCGACGGCCGGGCCGCCCTCGACGCGCTCTTCCAGGCGGCGAAGGAGGCCGGCGCCCGCTACGTGGTCTGGGCGGCGCTCCGCCTCGGCCCCGCGGCGCGGCGCCGCTTCCTTCCCCACCTGGCCCGGGAGTTCCCCGGCCTGGCGGAGCGCTACGCCCGCCACTACGCCGGCCGCCAGTCGGTCGACCGGTCCTACCAGGAGGCGCTCACCCGGCGCCTCCGGTCCCTGCGCCGCAAGCACGGCTTCAGCGCGGACGAGCGCTTCCGCCCGGCGGCCGAGGCCGCAACAGCCGGTTCCGCGGACATCCAACCACTCCTTCTGTAGCCGCCCCGTCCCTCTCACCGCCCCTGTCGCTTCTCACCTACTTCTCACTTCTCACCTCTCACTTACCCTCACCTCTCACCTCTCACCGTCCTCCCAGCTCGCCACCAGCTTCCCGAAATTCTCGTTCCGCTCCATCACGCCGTGAGCCTCCGCCAGTTGCTCCATCGGGTAGGTCCGCTCGACCACGGGCCGAAGTTTGGGTGGCCCACCCCGCGACTCGAAGAGCGGCAGCATGCGCTCCCGGAACTCCGCCGTGAGTGCCGCCCGCTCTTCCGCACCCCGAGTGCGCATGACGCTGCCGATGATCTCGAGCCGCTTGTGCAGCACCCGCTCGAGATCCACCTCGGTCCGGCGGCCCGCCATCAGCCCGAGCATCACGAGGCGTCCGCGGACGGCCAGCACCGACAGATGATCCGCGAGCGCCGAACCGCCCAGCACGTCGAGCACCACGTGGACGGGATCACCGAGAGCTTCCGCGAAGCTCGTGCGGCTGGTGTCGATCCCAACGTCCACACCATAGGCTGTCGCGCGGGCCAGCTTCGCGGCACTTCGCGACGTCCCGATGACCGTGGCGCCGAGGTACTTCGCGATCTGCGCCGCCGCCGTGCCGACGCCGCTTCCGATCGCGTGGATCAACACCCGCTCTCCGGCCGCGACCTGGCCCCGGTTGACCAGAGCGTCGTACGCGGTGTAGAACACTTCAGGGATCGCGGCGCCTTCGACGTAGGAAAGGCCCGCAGGCAAGGGCAACGCCTCCTCTGCGCGGACCACCACCGCCTCGGCCTGCCCGCCGCCGCCGACGAGGCCCATGACCCGGTCGCCGGAGCGCCATCCGGTCACGCCGGGGCCGAGCGCATCGACATCGCCCGCGTACTCGAGGCCCGGAATATCCTCCGGCCAGCCGGCCGGCGCCGCGTAGCCACCACGCCGCTGATAGATGTCCGCCCGGTTGAGACCCGCGGCCCTCACCCGAACCCGGATCTGTCCCGGCCCCGGCACCGGGGTGGGCACCTCACGAATGCTGATCACCTCAGGACCGCCGGCGGCGGTAAACACGATGGCACGCATCACGGAATCCTAATGGCCACGCTTCGCTGCCTTCCCTGTCTGGTGGCCACGGCCCTCGCGTGCGGCAGCTCGACCGGCCCGTCCTCCGGCACAACGCTCCAGCCCGGCGACCTTCCTCTCGTGCTCGATACGGTGGCGACGGGACTCGATTCCCCGCTGTACCTGACCGCGCCGGCGGGCGATCCGCGCCTGTTCATCGTCGAGAAAACCGGCCGCATCCGCATCGTCAAGAACGGCTCGTTGCTGGCGACCGCGTTTCTCGACCTCCACACCCTGGTGTCCGGCGGGAGCGAGCAGGGACTCCTCGGCCTCGCCTTCGATCCCGATTACGCCACCAACGGGCGATTCGTCGTCAACTACACCAATCTTGCCGGCGACACGCGGATCTCCGCGTTTCGCGTCTCGAGCGATCCGGATGTGGCCGACGGCTCGAGCGAGACCGTACTGCTGCCGGTGGCGCAACCGTTCCCCAATCACAACGGAGGCCAGCTGCTGTTCGGTCCCGATGGCGATCTCTATGCCGGCCTGGGGGACGGCGGGGGCGCCGGCGACCCCAACGGGAACGGCCAGAGCCTGGCGACGGTCTTGGGCAAGGTGCTCCGGATCGACCTGAACGGCGGCGCACCCTACGCGGTACCGTCCGACAATCCCTTCGCGTCCACCGCCGGCCCCGCGACCCGCGGCGAGATCTGGAGCTACGGACTACGGAATCCCTGGCGCTTCAGCTTCGACCGTCTCACGCACGATCTCTACATCGCTGATGTGGGCCAGGACAACTACGAAGAGGTGGACGTCGCGCCGGCGCCGGCAGCCGGCCGTGGGCTCAACTTTGGTTGGAACCGGATGGAAGGCGCCCACTGCTATCCCCCCGGCGCGTCCTGCAATCAGAGCGGGCTGACCCTGCCCGTCGTCGAGTACGATCATGGGCAGGGTTGTTCGGTCATCGGCGGCTACGTCTATCGCGGCACGGCGATTCCCGCCCTTCAGGGCGTCTACTTCTACAGCGACTTCTGCCAGGGCTTCGTGCGGAGCTTCCGCTACGCGGGCGGGCAGGCCACCCGGCAGCAGGACTGGCAATCGCTGCGCCCTGCCGGCAACGTCACGAGCTTCGGCGAGGACGCCGCCGGCGAGGTCTATATCATGACGATCGAGGGCGTGGTCTTTCGAATCGCGTCGCGTCCCTAGACGAAAAAGGCCGGGGTCGTGAGGACATACGCGTCGAAGCGCCCGAGCGGCGCGTCGCTCATGAGGAAGCTCGTGAACGAGCCCATGCGGAATCCCTGGGCCAGGAGATAGTCCACCGCGGTCTGATTGACGAGCGGCACGTCCACCCCGAACTCGGCGCCGGGTTGGGCTGTCGTCTCCGCCCGGGCCAGCATGGCCGGCAGGTCTACCTCGGCGTAGGCGGCGAACGGCCCGTTGCTCGGCCCGGTGTATCCGTACCCGACGAGCCGGCCGTCCCGCCGGTAGAAGACGCCATGACGCGTGCTCATGAGCCAGCCGTGGTCGGCGTCACGCCGGAATCCGAGCACGCTCTGGTCGATCTGCCCGAGCAGCTCGAGCGCCAGGGGCGAGCCGTCGAGTGGCTCGACGTCGAGATCGGACGGCGGCGGATCGGGCCGGGCGGGGCGGGAGAAGTGATGGATCGGGAACCGGGCGTAGCAGCCGGCCTTGAGGTACCGGGTGAGCGCACGCACATCCTGCGTCGCGATGATCACCCGGTACCGCTCGCCGGCGCGGGGAAAGGCGCGGGCCAACAGTTCGCCGCCCACACCGGCGCCCTGGGCTTGCGGAAGGACGAAGAACTCGGTGAGCTCGAGCACGCCGTCACGCAGCGTCGAGCGGGCATAGCCGACCGCCTCGCCGCCCGACTCCGCGATCCAGAAGTGAGCGCCTGTGCGGGCGAGGTGCTCGAAGAGGGGGCGGCGTGCCTCCCAAAGGTCGGCCACGACGGTCGGGTCGCTCCCGCCCGTGATCGTGGTGACGCCGAGCCGGTGTCCCAGCTCGATCACCGCGTCGCGAAAAACGCGGAAGACCGTCGCGGAGTCGTCGAGTCGGCCGGGCCGAAGCGTTATCGCCATGAATGGCTGGCTGGAGTGAAATGAAGATAGACTAACCCTGGGGCCGCCGGGCCCGCGGACAGCTTGATGCGAGGACAACATGCGAATCGAAACGCTGGTGCGTCTCTTCTGGATGGCCGCCGCGCTGGCCGCGGCCACGGGGCCCGCGAGCGCGGTGCGCGCAGCGGCCCAGACGGCCGAGGTCACCGAGTGGAAGGTTCCCTGGGCGCAGAGCCGCCCGCGCGATCCCTATCTCGATCCAACCGGACGGGTGTGGTTTGTTGGCCAGGCTGGGAACTATATCGCCTACCTCGATCCGTCCAGCGGGCGGTTCAAGCGTTTCGAGCTCGAGCCGGGCACGCTGCCCCACAATCTGATCGTCGATCCGAAGGGCATCGTCTGGTATACCGGCAACGGCAACGGGACGATCGGCCGCTTCGATCCCGCCACCGGCAAGACCACGCGCTTCGCGATGCCGGATCCAGCCGCGCGCGATCCGCATACGCTGGCCTTCGACGGGAACGGTGACCTCTGGTTCTCGGTTCAACGGGGGAACTTCATCGGCAAGGTCACCACGTCCGCCGGCACCGTGCGGCTCATCGCCGTCCCGACACCAAGCGCGCTTCCCTACGGGATCGCCGTGGATGGGAAGAACCGGCCCTGGTTCGTCGAGTTCGGCAGCAACAAGCTCGGCACGGTGGACCCGACGACTCTGAAGATCACCGAGTACACGCTCCCTCGTGAACGTGCCCGCCCGCGGCGGATCGCGATCACCGCCGACGGTCGGATCTGGTACGTCGACTACGTCGGCGGCATGCTGGGGCGCTTCGATCCCGCGACGGCGAAGTTCTCCGAATGGGCGATGCCGGCGGCTGGAAGTGCGCTGCCGTACGCGATGGCGGCGGACGACAAGCAGCGCATCTGGTTCGTGGAGACGGGCCCGCAGCCCAACCGGATCGTCGGCTTTGATGCGGTGACGGAGAAGTTCGTCAGCGAGACGCCGATCGCCGAGAGCGGCGGACTGACGGTGCGTCACATGGTGTACCACCCGGGAACGAGGTCCCTCTGGTTCGGCACCGACGCAAACACCATTGGCCGGGCGCTCGTGCCTGAGGCGCGCGCCATGCCGTGAGGGGCTGATATGGATCGACTCACGGCCTTCGGCCTGTTCGCGGTTACGGCCATGCTGATCACCTACGCTCTCGAGGCACGGAGCCCCTGGTTCATCCTGGCGTTCGCGGGAGCGTGCGTCCTCGGGTCGGTGTACGGCTTCCTCCAGGGCGCGTGGCCCTTCGGCCTGGTCGAGGCCATCTGGGCTGCCGTGGCGGTGCGGCGGTGGCGGATGACGGGCCGTGAACCTTGATGAGCTGAGACGGGAGGTGCATCCGCTTGCCCTCCTTCACACCATCCTGTATTGTATGGTTCGGTTTTTATTCGGTATAGAGTCACCCCCCGACAAACAATGCCTGCTGCCCGCGTCGCATCAGTCCAATCCGTTCTGGCACAACGATTTCCAGACGCGGTCTCCAGCCGTGGCTGGGCTCGCGGAACGGTCCCGACGGGGGTCGCCGACCTGGATGCGATTCTGCCGGACGGAGGTTTCCAGCGCGGGCGGATCGCGGTCTGGAGTCCGGGGCCCGGCGCCGCCGCCGTGCTCCGGTCCACCGGTCTTCGGACCGTGGCGGGCGGCGAGCGCGCGGTCTGGATCGACGCCACTCATACCGTCGCCGGCGCATGCTGGTGCGAGGGGCCGTTGCTCGTCCAGCCCGAGGGGCCGATTGCCGGACTCCGAGCCGCGGAGGAGCTCGCCCGCTCCGGCGGCTTCGGGCTCGTCGTACTCGATGGTATAGATCCGGATACCACCGCCATGGTCCGCCTCTCCCGGGGCGCCCATGAAGGCGGCTCGGCACTCGTGCTCCTCACCCGCTCCACCGCGCTTGCAAGCCTCCGGATCGCGTCCCGGCCGCTGCCCGGTCAGTATGTCTGGCGCCGCAGCCCGCTCGGCGAGCCGGCGGTCCTGACGGCGGTGAAGCTCGTGGTCGAGGCTCGTGCCTCGGGGTGGAGCGCGTCGACCGAGCTCACCATCCCGGTCTGGCACGATCGCCTTCGGCTGGCGCTCGATACGCACCGGCCGGACCGGCGCGGTGTGGTCAGCGCCCGGTAGACTCCACCCGCGCCGCAGAATGCGCTTTCGCCATCCGGGTAAGCCCCCACGCCAGCAGCAGCGAAACCAGCATGACGATCAGGGCCCAGCCGACCGCGCGGCCCCAGTGTGGAAGACGGATCGTTGCCTTTGGCGTCGGCGCCGGCGCAGCCTCCATCCGCTCAGGGTGGGCCAGCCACTCGACAAACTGCGCCGCGCTTGCCGGACGACCGGCGGGGTCGCGGGACAAAGCCCGGAGCACCACCCGCTCGAGCTCGGGAGATATCTCCGGCCGGACGGATCGGAGCGGCGGGGGCGGGTCGTGCAGCTTCTTCTGCATCGCCGCGTACAGATTCGTCTCCGGAAACGGAGGCGAACCCGAGAGCATTTCATAGAGCATCACCCCCAGACTGTACACGTCGACCCGCTCGTCCCCGCGCTTCCCCGCGATCTGCTCCGGGGCCATGTAGTCCGGGGTGCCGGTCGGCTGCGACAGGGCGCCCCACGTCATACGGCGGGCTCCCCGGTCGAGCGCGATTCCGAAATCCATGATCTTGATGCCGCCGTCCGGCATGATCATGATGTTTTCGGGCTTGAGGTCCCGGTGGACGATGCCGTGCGCGTGGAGGTAGGCGACTGCGTCGGCGACCGCCGTGATGTACCGGATCGCGGCGTCGATCGGCACCCGCGCCGTGCCGCGGATCTCGCGCTCACGCTCGAGCCGCTCCCGCAGCGTCTCCCCCTCGACGTATTCGAGCACCAGGTACACGCGACTCTTGTGTCGCGGGCGGAACACCTTGATGATCGCCGGGTGATCCAGCTTGAGACCGATCTGCTCTTCGCGCTGGAATCGCTGGTGGAAGACGACGTCGCTCTCGTACTGCGGGTGGGGCACCTTGAGCACCACGGTATGGCCGCTCTCGACGTCCCGAGCCCGGTAGATGCTCGACATCCCGCTCCGGGCGAGCACGTCGATGACCTGGTATTGATCGAGCACCTGCCCCGGCAGGAGATCTTGCACGGGATCAGTAGTGCCCCATGTAGCGCTCCACCTCCCACGGGCTCACCCGCCCGATGTACTCCTCCCACTCTTCGCGCTTGGCGTCGACGTAGCGCTCGTAGATGTGCTCGCCGAGGGCGTCGCGGATGACCCGATCCTTCTCCAGGTAGTCCAGGGCCTCGTGGAGGTCGCGGGGGAGATCGTCGATCCGGTACTTCCGGCGCTCCCGGAAGCTCATGCGGGCGATGTTCTTGTTCACCGGGTCGCCGGGATCGATCTTCTCGCGAATGCCGTCCAGCCCCGCGGCGATCTGAACGACGAGCGCCAGATACGGATTCGCCGCGGGATCGGGCAGCCGGTTCTCGCAGCGGACGGTCTCCCCCCGAGCGGCGGGGACCCGGATGAGAGGCGAGACGTTCTGCGTGGACCAGGTCACATTGACCGGAGCCTCGAACCCGCCGACGAGTCGCTTGTACGAGTTCACCAGCGGGTTGGTCACCGCGCAGTAGCCGCGGGAGTGCCGGAGCAGCCCGCCGATGTATCTGCGGCCCACGTCCGACAGCTCGAGTGGCGACCCGGCCTGGTGGAAGGCGTTCTTTCCGCCGGCGAGCAGGGTCTGATGGGTGTGGAGGCCCGATCCACTCCAGCCGAAGAGGGGCTTCGGCATGAAGGTCGCCACGAGCCCGTGGCGGAGCGCCACGTTCCGTACCACCACCCGGAGCATGGCCAGGTCGTCCGCGGCGGCCAGCGCGTCTGCCGGCGCGAGATCGATCTCGTGCTGGCCGGGCGCGACCTCGTGGTGCACGGACTCCGGCTCGAGCTGCATGTCCTCGAGCGCGACGGTGATCGCCCGGCGGGCCCGCTCGCCGCGGTCCATCGGCCGAAGATCGAAGTAGCTGCCCGTGTCCGCCGTCCTCGGCGGCATCCCGGGCTCGAAGATGAAGAACTCCACCTCGAAGCTCACCTGCGCAGTGAAGCCCGCCTTCTTGGCCAGCTCGAGCTGCCGCTTGAGCGCGGTCCGCGGACATCCCTCGAACGGGCGCCCGTCGGGGTAGCGGATGTCGCACAACAGGCTCGCGACCAGCTCCGGCGCGGCCGTCCCACCTTCGCCCGTGCCGGGCCCCCAGGAAAGGACCCGGAACGTCTCCAGGTCCGGCAGCAGCAGCGCGTCGGCCTCCTCCGTACGGGCGAAGCCCTCGAGCGCCGATCCGTCGAAGGTCGTCTGCCCTGCGAGCGCCCTGGCGAAGTGCGTCGACGGCACCTCCACCGCCTTGTTCACGCCGAGCAGATCCGTGAACTGAAGCAGCAACGAGCGCACCCCCTGCCGGCGGAGCTCATCCAGCAGGTCCTCTGGCGTGCGAGGCTTGGACATGGCGGTCACCATGACATGAAAAGGAGAAGCTGCGATGACCGGGGAAAGCTAGCGAACGCTCAGTCGGTTCAGCCAGTTGCCCAGCCACGACCGGCGCGGGGGAGCCTGATGACACGACAATACCGACAGAACCTGGATGCTGACGTCGTCGTCGCCGCCCGCGTCCACGACCCGCCGAGCCAGCATGCGGGAAGCGGTTTCCGGGTCGTGCTGCACGATGACCTCGATGATGTCGGGCCCCGAAAGCCAGGCGATGCCGTCGCTGCACTGGACGTAGATGTCACCCGGCCGGACCTCGGTGGACGAGACCTCGACGCGCACGAAGGCGTCGTTGCCCAGGCAGCGGGTGAGCACCCGGCGCCCTGGGTGACGCCGCATGCCCCGGACGGACACGAGCCGTAGCTCGGCCAGCTTCCCTGCGACGTTGTGGTCGGCCGTTCGCTGTCGGAGCACGCCGCCCCGGAACACCAGCATCCGGCAGTCCCCGACGTGCCCCGTGGTCAGGATCCCGTTCTCCAGCAGGCTGGCCGTGAGCGTGGTCCGCATCCGGCCCCGCTCGTGAACCGCCAGATTCGCGAGCTCGAACGCGCGGCGCAGGCGCCGCGCGGCCGGCCATGCGGCCGGGGCGGTGCCTATGGTCTCCGCGAGCGTATCGAGCGCCAGACGGCTCGCCACTTCTCCGCCCTCGTACCCGCCCAGCCCGTCCGCGACCGCAAGGAGGAATCCCCCGTCCCTCGCCCACGCGCCGATCGCGTCTTCGTTGAGCCCACGTCCGGCACCCGCGAGAGTGATCTGGGCGAATTCCGCAAGCAAGCCGGGGGCCCCCGAGGGGGCCACCCGACACGCCGCCGGTCCTACCCGGCGCGCGCCCGCTTCGTCCGCTGGTACCCCCGCGTGCTCGACCGTCACCCCTTCGTCGCGGTCGCCATCCCGGGCATTTGCGCGCGGCCCCGGCCCTTGATGGTGAAGTACACCGCGCTCACGATCGCCCACGCTCCCGCTATCCCGAAGCAGATGTACGCCTCCTTCTTGGAGTCCGCATTGCCGATGACATACAGGTAGATGATGGACCCGAGCATCACCAGATTGGCCAGCAGGCCCAGCCAGGGCACGATGCGGTGCTTGATGAAGTGGGCGTCCCGGGCCCCGCCGTACGCGATGACCGTCCACAGGCACGTCAGCCCGTAGAGCAGGAACGTGCCGAAGTTGGATGCGAGCGTGATCCCGGTGAGGCCGACCACCGACTGCACCCCGATCGCCGCGATGACGCATGACACCGCCACCAGCACCCAGATCGCGCGCGCCGGCGTCGCGAACTGCCCGTGGAGCAAGCCGAGCAGCTCGGGCATCTCGTCGTCCTTGGACATGGCGTAGGTCACCCGGGCCGCGGTGTTCATGCAACTGAGCGTCGTCCCGATCAGGGCGAGCACCACCGTGACCGCGATGCTGATCATCAGCCCGAAGCCCACCCCGTTCAACAGGCGGTTACCCAGCAGAATGGCCATGTCCCCGAGGGGCGCGCTCGAGGTGGCGGCAGCGGTCATTCCGGTCACCACCGCCTTGTTCGCGTCCGTGGCCGTGAGTTGGTCGCTGAGCATGTAGCCCGCCGCGAAATACTCGAGCAGGTACGCGAACAGCCCCTGGATCACGAGCGAGAGAATGACCGCGCGCGGGATGTTGCGCTTGGCATCCTTGGTCTCGGCCGCGAGCGCCGTGCAGCTCTCGAAGCCCACCAGAATCAGGATCGCGATCGTGGACTGGATCAGCACCCCGGTGACCGAGTGCGGCTTGATGACGTCCCAGGCGCTCGAGAACGTCCAGGCGTTGTTGCCGCCGGGATTGCCGTGGCGGTACACGATCGCGAGGACGCTGAACCCGACCAGCGTGATCAGCTGGATGACGTTGATGACGCTCGCCGTGAGCGTGGACCCCGTGACGCCACGGCTCGCGATGAAGCCAGTGAGGATCGCGAAGACGACTGCGATCAGCGTGAGTGCCGTGTTGGACAGCGTGTTCCCGGTCACCTGGGTGTAGATGTACCCGATCAGCGTCGCCACGAACGCGACCATGACGCCCGGGTAGGCCCAGTAGTAGAGGTG
>CAZFKN010000106.1:6366-10192 GCA_964519805.1 uncultured Gemmatimonadaceae bacterium | reverse complement strand
CGCGCCCGCGGGCGCGGGGGCGGGCGCGGGAGCTGGGGATGGCTTGGGCGAGGCGCAACCAGCGGCCGCTGCAAGCAGCCATGCCACGCGCCCGAGGCGCGGCATCAGGTCAGGCCGCGACGCGGCTGAGGTAGCCGGCGAGACGACCGATGCTCTCTTCGCGGCCGATCACGGCCAGCAGCTCGTTGACCGGCTCGGAAACGGTCGAGCCGGTAAGCACCACGCGAATCGGCTGGAGCAGGTCGCCCAGCTTGAGCGAACTCTGCTCGGCCGCCGCCTTGAGGACCCCCAGCAGGCGATCGCCCGACCACCCGGCGGCAGGCACGGCCTCGAGCGTCCGCTTCGCCAGCTCGAGACTCTGGCGGAATTGCGGGCCCATCTTGCGCACGAGCTGCTCGCCCTTCGGGTCCAGCGTCACCCGCGTCCCGTCGAGCCGGACCGCCACCTGCTCGGCCAGCTGCACGATCGTGCGCGAGCGAACCTTCACGGCGTCGATCAGCGGGCGCAGGTCGCGCCCGTCCGCGGCAACGCCCAGCCGTGCCAGCTCGCGCCGCACGGGCTCGAGGAGCTCGTCGGCGGGCGTCGCGGACAGGTACTGTCCGTTCATCCACTCCAGCTTGGCCACGTCGAACACGGCGGCCTTGCTCTGGATCCCCTCGAGCGAGAACAGCCGGATCATCTCCGGCTCCGGCAGAATCTCGCGATCGCCGCCGGGGGACCAACCGAGGAGCGCGAGAAAGTTGCGCATGGCGGCGGGAAAGATGCCCTGGTCGCGGTAGTCGCCCACGGCGGTGGCGCCGTGCCGCTTGGAGAGCTTCTTCCCGTCGGGGCCGAGAATCATCGGCACGTGCGCGAACACGGGGGGCTCGTGGCCGAGGGCACGGTAGAGCAGGATCTGCTTGGGCGTGTTGGAGACGTGGTCGTCACCGCGGATCACATGGGTGATCTTCATCGCGATGTCGTCGGACACCACCGCAAGGTTGTAGATGGCCGAGCCGTCGCTCCGAAGGATGACGAAGTCGTCCAGCTCCTGGCTGTGGACGGTGATGCGGCCGTGGACGGCATCGTCCCACGCCACCTCCTCGTCGGGGACGAAGAAGCGGATGGTGAACGGAAGTGAGCGCCCGAGCCGCTCGGCGATCTCGTCCTTGCTGAGTCGCCAGCACCGGCGATCGTAGCGAAACCCGCTGCCGGACGCTTCGGCCTTGGCCCGGCGCTCCTCCAGCTCCTCGCGGGTGCAGAAGCAGCGGTAGGCCTTGGCCTCGGCCAGCATCCGCTCGGCGTCGGCGCGGTGGCGATCGGCGTAGGCGCCCTGGAAGTAGGGTCCTTCGTCCCAGGTGATGCCGAGCCACCCGAGGCCATCGAGGATCACGCGGGTGTGCGCGTCGGTGCTGCGCTCGCGGTCGGTGTCCTCGATGCGGAGGATGAAGATGCCGCCCGTGTGCTTGGCGTACAGCCAGTTGAAGAGCGCGGTGCGCGCGCCGCCGACGTGGAGATAGCCGGTGGGGGAGGGGGCGAAGCGAACCCGAGGAGGCGTCATTAGTCCCAGAAAGCGTAAGCGATGGGGAGTGAACAGTAAACAGTGAACGGTAAACAGGGGCCTCCTTGCCCGGGCGCCCCCGTTCACTGTTCACTTTTCACCGTTTAGTGTTTACCGGCTTCTGCCTGCGGGGTCAGACCCGAATGATCGTCCATCTGGTCGACGGTACGTACGAGCTGTTCCGCCACTTCTACGGGATCCGGCGTGCGAAGAAAGGCGATCCGCCGCTGGGTGCCGTGGCCGGCGTGCTGCATACCGTGGCGCAGATGCTGGACGAAGGCGCCACGCACATCGGCGTCGCGACCGACCACGTCATCGAGTCGTTTCGCAACGATCTATGGTCGGACTACAAGACCGGTGACGGGATCGAGCCCGCCCTCCTCGCTCAATTCCACCCGCTGGAGGAGGCGCTGATCGCCATGGGAGTGGCGACCTGGCCGATGATCGAGCTCGAGGCGGACGACGCGCTCGCCTCCGCGGCCCACCTTGCGGCCGGGGACGAACGGGTGGAGAAGGTGTGCATCTGGACCCCGGACAAGGATCTCGCGCAGTGCGTGGTCGGGGAGCGGGTGGTCCAGGTGGATCGAAGGGGCAAGCGGATCTACGATGAGGCCGGGGTCCGCGCCAAGTTCGGGGTCGGACCGGAATGGATCCCGGATTATCTCGCGCTGGTCGGGGACGCCGCCGATGGCTATCCGGGCATTCCGCGTTGCGGGGCCAAGACCGCGGCCACGCTCATCACGCGCTACGGCCACATCGAGCGGTTTCCGGACACGGTGCTTGGCGACGCGCGCGCGCGTGCCCTTCTGTTCCGGGAGCTCGCGACGCTCAGAACCGACGCGGAGCTGTTCGCCGACGTCGATGAGTTACGTTGGCGGGGACCGATGGCGGCCTTTGCACGGGTAGCGGAGCGCGTCGGCGACGCTCGATTGACGACGCGGGTGCGCGACCTGACGAAACGCGACGATCGGTGAGGTTACTCCGTACGGAGTGGGAGGGATTCGAACCCTCGTTAGGGGTTTTCACCCCTAAAACGGTTTAGCAAACCGCCGCCTTCAGCCACTCGGCCACCACTCCCGGTTGTGCGACAACAACTTAGCACCTAAGGAACGCCGGCCTCAAGGGCACTGTGGGCAAAATTGTGAGCACTGCGCGCCATTCTCCGGGCGTGGCTTCCAGAGCCTCACCGAGGATGGCGCGCTGATCGACGACGGGCGGCAACGACCTGCTCGACCCGGTTCTGGCCTGGGACCACTCGACGCTGCTCCGGGTGTGGTGGGAGGTGCTCACCGGTGCCTAGCGGGCGCCCAGCGCCTTCGCGGCGCGGGCGTACTGGCGCGGCTTCACCCAAAGGATCATGCCGTACCGCCCCCGGCCTGCTGCCGCGGCGGTGGCGCCGGTGACGTTGATCCCCGCGTCCGCGAGTTTCTGCAGGTGGCGATGTACCGCGCCCACGTCATCGGCTCCCTGGACGAGGAATCCCTTTTTGACTTTGCTCAACCGCCACCCGTTCTTCCGCGCCACCCGGCGCAGGGTGCCCATGTCCTGGAGCACAAGATCGAGCTGGGATTTCCCGCTCCCGATTGGGAAGCCCGAGTAGGCGAGCAGGTTCACGCCCGCGCGCTTGAGTTCAGCCAGGATGCGGGCGCCATGGCCAGGGCGGTTGGGGACGATGGGGTAGCAGTAGCTGACCTTTCTCACTCGGTCCGGCATGAACACCTCCTGGCGGCGGGTAGACAGCAAGGAAGGAAGTTCTGGCGCACCGACTGCAGGGATGAACGGAACGGCGGCCCGCACTCCTCGAAAGAGTGGCGGGCCGCCGACGCACTGGTTACCCGGAGTCGGGGAATTGCCTTCCCCGTTCCTCTTCCCGTGGCCGCCGCCTAAACTGAAGCGTTTGCGGTGTGGCCTTGGGAGCTCCGGCTTCCATCCCCAGACGGTTCGCGGGCCATCTGGTTCGCCAGTGCGAGCGCTGCAAGTCCGGCTGAATCGCGGATCAACCTCTTGCACGGCACGTCGCGGCGCTACGGCGACGTGGGCAAGGCACGCGATTGGCCTTGCCCCTCCAAGCGGAGGACGATCAGATCTCCGCTTGGCAACCGCCAACGTATGCCGCAGTACGCGCCACCGCAAGCCTCCAGATGGTTATCCCCAGCGCTGCACAATCCTCACATATCCACAGCGTCCTGAGCGATTCTCCTCGGCGGTTGCGGGCTCGCGCTCGAAATGCTGGCGGGAGCCGCTCTCCACATTGCCGCTTCGTGGACGACGCCTTACCGTGGGGCC
>CAZFKN010000106.1:2713-6266 GCA_964519805.1 uncultured Gemmatimonadaceae bacterium | reverse complement strand
GGCGGGAGCCGCTCTCCACATTGCCGCTTCGTGGACGACGCCTTACCGTGGGGCCGCTGGTTCGTCACACGGTCTCACGGCATTCCGGAGGGCACTATGAAACTCACCAAGGTCGCCCCATCTACGCTCATTCGGGAAGACTTCGAAAATCTGTTCGACCGCCTCATTGGCCGAGGACTCGCCGGTCACCCTTCCCAGGTCTTCGAAACGATGTGGACGCCCAGTCTCGATTTCTCCGAGAACGAGAAGGAGTACGTCGTGCGGCTCGAGGCGCCGGGCATCCCCAAGGACGATCTCGAGGTCAATCTCGAGGGACAGATTCTCACGATCTCCGGGCGCAGGAATTTCGAGAAGGAAGAGCAGAACGAGGAGTTCTTCTGGCGGGAGCGCGAAAAGGGCCGGTTCGTTCGCACGGTGCGCCTGCCGTCGGCCGTGAACCCGGCCAGGGTGGAGGCCTCGTACAGCGACGGCATCATGACAATCCGGCTCCCCAAGGCGGAATCGGCTACGAAGAACCGGATTCTGATCAAGTGACCGGTGCCGGCCGAGGGGTGTGCCAGAATCCGTGCCACCTTCGCACCTGGGCCCCTCGGTCAGGCTTACGGATCGACCAACCAGACGTTGCGCTGGTCGGAATTCCGAGTGTCAGCGCGATGCAGCGCCGCACGGTGGGCATTCGTGTGCGCACTCGGACGCGGAATCGCCCCACCTAGCGCGGACTGACATGGAAAAGCCCCCGTCAACCGACGGGGGCCTTCTCTATCGCCTCATGGGTCCGCCGCTGCTTCATGAAGCCCCGTACGAGCTGCGCAATCTGGTCCGCGGCGGTATCGAGGGCGAAATGACCCGCATCGAGGACGTGGACTTCGGCCGTCGGCACGTCGCGCCGATAGGCCTCTGGTTCCGACGCCTCGAAAGACAAGTCGTACTTGCCCCAGAGGACGAGAAGCCGAGGCTGCGTCTCGCGCATCCACGCCTGCCACTTGGGGTAGGCGTCGACGTTCGTGCGGTAGTCGTAGAAGAGGTCGCTTTGAATGTCCGCCTGGCCCGGCTGACTGAGAAACGCAAACTCATCGGTCCAGAGATCCGGGTCATAGCGCTCCACGTTGGGATCGTTCCCTACATGGCGCGTCCGTGTCGTCCCTAGCGACAGGAGATTCGTGCGAAGGGCGCTTTCGTTGGCGGCGCGGTCGGCCCAGAAGGCCCGTCGCGGCTTCCAGTTTGCTCCCAGGCCTTCGTTGTGCGCGACGGCGTCCTGGACGATCAGAGCCTCGATCCGGTCCGGATGGGCCAAAGCCATGCGAAACCCCACGGGTCCGCCGTAGTCCTGCATGTAGAGCGTGTAGCGCGAAAGCCCGAGGGCCTCGGTAAACCGATTCATGATCGCGGCGTAGTGATCGAACGTATACGCGAAAGTGCGTGGGTCCGGCCACTCGCTGTGTCCGAAGCCCGGGTAATCGGGCGCGACCAGGTGAAAGTGATCAGCAAGCCGGGCAAAGAGCGGCTCGAACATCCGCGATGAAGACGGAAGTCCGTGCAGCAGCAGGAGCGTCGGCGCGTCGTTCGGGCCGGCTTCTCGGTAAAAGATGGAAAGCCCATCTATCTGGGTCGTGCGATACGATGTCGGGCGTCTCATGGGACGTGTCGCTTCCTTGGGTTCGTGTGCCACCTCAACCGCTCTGACCATTGCTTAGCCTGCGACCTCGAAAATGACGTCCAGCTCGACCGGCGTGCCCAGCGGCAGGCTTGCGACGCCATACACCGACCGGCAAGGAGTCTTGTCCTTTCCGAAGACCTCTTGCAGCAGTTCCGACGCGGCGTCAGCCACTCTCGGCTGATCGCGGACATCTCCTGAAGTGGCCACGGAAACGCCGAGCCGGACGATCCGCGTCACCTTGTCGAGCGATCCCAAATGCTGTCGCGCGACAGCGAGGAGGTTGAGCGCCGCCAGGCGAGCCGCCTGGCGCCCCGTGTCCACATCGATCTCCGCGCCGAGGCGCCCGATGACCGTCGCCCCGTGGCCTTCGGTGGGAAGCATCCCGCTCAGAAACAGCAGATTGCCGGTCTGCACGGCTTCCGCATACGTGCCGAACGGCTCAGGCGGCGCCGGCAGCCGGATACCAAGGTCCTGCAACCGCTGCTCGGCGCTGCGCGGCCGCGAGCCTTCGCGGGTTACCATTTGCTCTGTCGCAGTCGGGTTCATTTCCTTCGCCTCCCTGTCGGTCAAACTCGATGTAAACGCCGCGCGGAGCTCGGCGGCGAAGAGGTCCGGCTGTTCCCACCCCGCGAAATCCGGTTGGAACGGGTGCCATGGGGCGGGGGAGTGAAGCTTATACGTTTGGGCGGCGATTGGAATGAGGCGTTGCGGATGAGGCGAGGACCCGCAGCTTTGCGGGGCTGACCGACGTCACGCGCGCGTTACACATGGCCGTAAGAGGGGCCGGGAGGAAGACCGCGAATCGTGCGTCACTGCGTCTGCCTACGCGGCCCGCGGTGCCGAGGCGGCGTGGAATCCGAAGACCTCACGCCCGCCGCGCGGAGGCACGGCGCGCAGTACGGGTGCATCTCGGGCGCGCCGCCCACCTCTCGGCCCGACGGGACCAGGGTCACGGCTCCCCGCTCGAACCAGGTGGCGCAGCCGTGGCATCGCCACTCCTCCCGCCACACGCTCGGATCGGCGTCATCGAACACGACGCGGCGCGGCATGTCGTGTGCATGCGCCATTCGGATGGCCACCTGACCGCCCTCCCGTCGTTGCACCGCCCACAGCGCCATTCGATCGGCTCTCTCTCGATGGGTACCTCCATGTAGATCGTCCCAGCCGCCCAAAACCCCTACCGGCCAACCCGGCAAGGACGCCTGGCTCCCCGGCGGGCTCCCTGCCGTCCCCGTAGACGCGCCGCGGAGATCCGACGCCGCGTGCTCGAGGCGTGGAGCGCCGGCCTGCGCGACTGATCCCCGGTGACGTCCGCCGCGCTTCGGCGTATTGGTAGGTGATGAGCGAGTCTTCCAAACCCGACCATGTTCCCGACGAGCTGCGCGACCTCGACACGGCGCTCCGCTCCGCCCGGTTCGAGCCGCGCGCATCGTTCGCCCCCGAGCTACTCGGCCGGATTGGGCGCGGGGAGGTGCCGGCCGCGCCGCCCCGCCGCAGTGTGCCTCGCTGGGCAGGAGCGGGCATCGCGGCGGCGCTGGCCCTCGCCGCCGCCTCGGGCTCCTGGATGTGGCACCACCGCGCCTATGTCACCACCGATCGCTGCTGCTTCGATCTGGACGGCGGAACCGCCGGCGACGACGGCGTCGTCGTACGCCGGCATCCGGGAGAGCCGGTCGCCGAGATCATCGTCTACGAAGACCTCGACCACTCCCACAGCTTTACGCCCGCGGACGCGATCCGCTTCATCCGCGGGCCGAATCCCCTCGTACAGGCCCCGGTGCTCGACCGGAGCCTCGCTACCACCTGGCACTGCTGCGCCGACTACGACGGCGACGGCCCCGACGACGACGGCGTCATGGTGGTCGGCGTTCCGCCCGACAAGGTGATGATGGTGGC
>CAZFKN010000106.1:0-2613 GCA_964519805.1 uncultured Gemmatimonadaceae bacterium | reverse complement strand
CTCCGCTAGTCCTTCGCCGCTCCGAAGCTCCGCCGCACTACGACCTTGAACTGGCGCGCCTGCGCCGGCGTGAGGAAGCGCTCCACCTGGCCCGTCGTCTCGTTCCGGTTGAACGTCCCGAACACCGCGCGCCTGGTGTCGAAGACGTTGCCGACGATCCCGAGGATACTCCACCCCTTCCACTCCCAGCCGAGCCGCGCGTTGGTGATCGAGTAACCGGGGAGCTGGGAGGTCTCGTTCGCCTCGTCGCCGCGGAGCCACTGGCGGCCGGTGTAGCGGATGTCCAGGCCGGCGGTGAGGCCGGCCGGCAGCTTGAAGCTCGCGCCGGCGCGGAGGGTGTTGGCCGGCGTCGAGGGGAGATGGTCGCCCGGCTGGACGAGGTTATTGCCGAAGAGCGGGCTGCTCGGGTCGGCGTTGGCCCGGGCGCTGAAGATCTGGAGCGTCTCCTGGAACGTGCCCCGGGTGTAGGCGTAGTTGGCGTAGACCGTGTGACCGCCCGGCAAGAACGCCTGGCCGCTCAGCTCGATCCCCTCGCGTCGGGTGGTTCCGATGTTGGCGAAGTAGCCGCCGATCAGGCTGTTCGCGATGAAGTAGATGTCGTTGTCCACCGTGGTCCGGTAGGCCGAGCCGTCCAGAATGAAGTGCGACGTGACCAATCGTGCACCGCCCTCGACCGTCTTGGCGATGACCGGATCGAGCGGCGGATCGGCGCCAAGGGCGTTGGGCAACGGACAGGACGCGTTGGGGTCGGCGCAGGTCAGCTCGATGAGGTTGGGGGCGCGGAAGCTCTCGCCCCAGGAACCGTAGACCGAGACGCCCTGTCCCAGATCGACGCTCGCGCCGACCCGCGGGTTGAGCCGGTGGTAGCTGCTGCTGGTGTCGTTGGCCGGATCGAGACGGTCGGTGAACGGAATCCTGACGTAGTCGTAACGCGCCCCGCCGCTCAGCGTGACGGAGCCCACCTTGAGATCCGCGAGGCCGTAGGCGGCCGCGTCCCCGCCCTCGCTCTGCACATCGGTCGTGATCGTCGCCGGGGCATTGACGAGCTGGTCGGTCGGCAGCGTTCCGTTGTTCTCGAGATTGAAGATCTGCACGTAGGTCCACGTTCTGACTGCATCCGCACCCAGGCGGAACGAGAGCGTCGCGTTGTCGCGGAGTGGCCGGCTCCAGCGCCAGTCGGCCGTCGCGCCCAGGACGCGCGTGTCGCCGAAGAACCGGGCGCTCGGATCGGGCGCCTGGTTGACGTTGAAGCGGTCCGAGTTCGTGGTCCTTCCATACAGGGTGAGCGTAAACCGACTCGGCCCGACCTTCTGGTATCCGGTGAAGGCGCCCTGGAACTCGTGGATGTTCTCGAAGTCCCCGGGCGTGAAGTTCACTGACGGATTGGTGTCGAGGATCGCCTCCGGTAACGACCCGGCCAGCTCCGCTCTGGAGCGTCCGCCCATCGCCCAGAAATGGAACCCTCGCGTGGCGGCGGTGTGTCCCAGGCTCAGGAACCCGTTGTATGTCGTGGCCGCCGTCAGCTGGCGCCAGCCGGTCTCGTGCCCGTAGCCGCCGGCCACGTAGTAGTCCCAGTTGTTCCGGGTCGAGCCGCTGACCGAAGCCTCACCCTCGTACGTGCCGTACATGCCGCCGGTCAGCTCGATCTCGCCACCCGGCGGTCCGGAGCCGCGCTGGGTGATGAGGTTGATCGCGCCGCCGAGCGAGTTGGGACCGAGGAGTGAGGCGCTGCCGCTCAGCAGCTCGACCTTGGCGATGTGGTCGAGCGGCATGAGGTCGAAGTTCACCTCGCTCGCGTCGGGCTCGTTCTGGCGCACGCCGTTCAGGAACACCGAGACGCCCTGCGGGGTCCCCAGCGCCGGACTCGCGCTGAAGCCGCGGGAGCTGAGCGAGATCTTGTAGGCGCTGCCCTCGTCGTCGTAGGTCGTGACGCCCGCCTGGGTCTCGAGGGCGTCGGGCAGCATCCGTGGCTCCCAGCTCTCCAACGCCTCGCCCGTCACGGTCGAGATCCGGGCCGGCACGCCGGAGCCGATCGTGGGTCCCGCGGTGGGGACGATGGATCCGGTGACCTCGATGGTCTGTAGCTGCTGGGCCGTGGTGTCCCGTCGCGTCGAATCCACCTGCTGCGCCTGCAACCGAACGACGAGCACCAGGGTGAGCGCGATCAAGCCCGTCAGGCGGCGACGACGCATCATGGGTCTCCAGAGGGGGAGCGACACCGGCGAACGCCAGATCAATACGCGGCAGCCGCCGCTGCGTCACGGGAACAGCGGACCCGGGCCAGACGATCTCCCGCTGGAGCACCACGACGCCGAGGATGTGAGCGGCGCATTCCGCGGCGAGGCTGACGGGACAGGTGGCCGCGACCGTTCCCAGCCGGGCGCCGGTGATGTGCACCGCGCCGGTCAGCGTATGCGCGTGTGGGTGGGGTCGGTGTCCGGGTTCTCGGGCGTTGCCCGGGGGAGGACCGGGAGGGCGAGCACGGGTCTCGATCGAGTATCGCGGTCGGCGACGGATCTTGAGCGGCGTGGGTGAGATTCGAACTCACGAAGGACTTTCGCCCTTGGCGGTTTTCAAGACCGCTGCCTTAAACCACTCGGCCACCACGCCCGA
>CAZFKN010000105.1:0-10247 GCA_964519805.1 uncultured Gemmatimonadaceae bacterium | reverse complement strand
GGTTGCCGATGTTGGTCGGCTCGGACCGGTCGCTCCCGAAGAGCCGGTAAATCCCCTCGATGAGGTCCGACACGTAGCAGAACGACCGGGTCTGCGAGCCGTCGCCGTACAGCGTGAGCGGCTCGCCCTTGAGCGCCTGCACCACGAAGTTAGAGACGACCCGCCCGTCCTGCGCCCGCATGCGGGGGCCGTAGGTATTGAAGATGCGGACGATGCGGGTGTCCACCTGGTGATAGCGGTGGTACGCCATGGTCATCGCCTCGGCGAACCGCTTGGCCTCGTCGTAGACGCCGCGGGGACCCACGGGATTCACGTGGCCCCAGTAGGTCTCGGGTTGGGGGTGCACCTGCGGATCGCCGTACACCTCCGACGTGGATGCGAGCAGGAACCGCGCGCCCTTGGCCTTGGCCAGGCCGAGGGCCTTGTGGGTGCCCAACGACCCGACTTTGAGCGTCTGGATCGGCAGCTCGAGGTAGTCGATCGGGCTGGCCGGAGAGGCGAAGTGGAGCACACCGTCCAGTGGGCCCTCGACGTACGTGTAGTTGGTGACGTCGTGCTGGATGAACCGGAACCCCGGGTGACCCATCAGATGCGCGAGATTGTCGGGGGTGCCGGTGATGAAGTTGTCTACCCCGATCACCTCGTGACCGTCGGCGAGGAACCGGTCGGTCAGATGCGATCCGAGAAACCCGGCCGCACCGGTGATCAGCACCTTCATGGTCCGCGCCGCCCGATTCCGTGGTACTCGAAGCCGAGCGCCGCCATGCGGGCCGGCTCGTACAGGTTGCGGCCGTCGATGACGAGGGGCCGCCGAAGCGACTGCTTCATTCGCTCAAAGTCCGGATTGCGGTAGACCAGCCACTCGGTCACGACGATCAGGGCGTCGGCGCCGTCGATCGCGTCGTACGGATCCTTGGCGTACACGATCGTGTCGCCGAACACGGCGTGGGCGCTCTCCATGGCCTTCGGATCGTGCGCCCGGACCACGGCGCCACGTCCCACCAGCGACCGCACCAGCGGAATCGACGGACTCTCGCGCATGTCGTCCGTTTCGGCCTTGAAAGCCAGGCCCCACACCCCGACCTTCTTGCCGCCGAGCTTCTCGCCGAGCGCGCGTGCGACCTTCTTGAAAAGCAGCAGCTTCTGCCGTTCGTTGACGGCTTCCACCGCCTCGAGCAGGTCGAAGCGGGTGCCGACGTCCGTGCCCGAGCGGACCAGCGCCTTCACGTCCTTGGGAAAGCAGGAGCCGCCGTAGCCCGGGCCGGGAAAGAGGAACGCCGGTCCGATGCGCCGGTCGCTCCCGATCCCCTGGCGCACCATCTTCACGTCCGCCCCGACCTTCTCGCAGAACTCGGCGACCTGGTTCATGAAGGAGATCCGGGTGGCGAGCATGGCGTTGGCCGCGTACTTGGTCACTTCGGCGGACGCGATGTCCATGAAGACGATCGGATTCCCCGTCCGGATGAACGGAGCGTACAGCTCCCCCATCACCTCCCGCGCCGCGTCGGAGTCGACGCCGATGACCACACGGTCCGGCTTCATGAAGTCGTCGATCGCGGCCCCCTCCTTCAGGAACTCGGGGTTCGAGCAGATGGCGACGGGGATCTTGGTCTCGGCCTCGATGGCGGCACGCACTTTGGTCGCCGTGCCCACCGGCACCGTGGACTTGGTGACCACGACTTTGGGAGAATCCATGTGTTTGCCGATCGCGGTCGCCACGGCGAGCACGTGCTGGAGATCGGCGGAGCCGTCTTCACCGGGGGGCGTGCCCACCGCGATGAAGATCACTCGCGAGCGCCGCACCGCGCCCGCGAGGTCCGTGGTAAAGGTCAGCCGGCCTTCCGCCTGATTGCGCTCGACCATCGGCTCCAGGCCAGGCTCGTAGATCGGGATCTCGTTCCGCTTGAGGCGGTCGATCTTGGCCGCATCCACGTCGACGCAGACGACGTCGTTGCCCGTCTCGGCAAGGCAGGCGCCCGCCACGAGCCCCACGTACCCGCTCCCGACCACTGCCACGTGCATGCGTCAGTCTCCCCGCGGCAGCACGTGGCGGGTGTCGACCGCGAGCCGCGCGTGCCGCTTGACCAGATGGAAGTCGATGGCCGAATGGTCGGTCACCACCAGCACGCAGTCGGCCGCCTCGAGCGTGGCCGGCGTCAGCGGAACCGAGCGGTATTCCTGCGAATCATCCCGGAACGCGGGGACGTGGGGGTCATGGTAGCTGACCCGGGCCCCCTGCTGCTCCAGCAGGCGGATGAGGTCCAGCGCCGGGCTCTCGCGGATGTCGTCGATGTCCCGCTTGTAGGCGACGCCCAGCACCAGCACGCTCGCCCCCCGCACGGCCCGGCTCTTCTCGTTCAGGGCCTCGGTGACCTTGCGGACCCAGAACACCGGCATTTCCGTGTTCAGCTCGCCCGCGAGATCGATGAAGCGGGTCTTGTAGTTGAGCCCGCGCATCTTCCAGGCGAGGTAGTGCGGATCGATCGGGATGCAGTGGCCGCCGAGCCCGGGTCCGGGAAGGAATTTCATGAAGCCGAACGGCTTGGTGGCCGCCGCCTCGATCACCTCCCAGACGTCCACGCCGAGCTTGTCGCAGACAATGGCCATCTCGTTCACGAGGCCGATGTTGACGCTCCGGAACGTGTTCTCCAGCAGCTTCACCATCTCGGCGGCCTCGGTCGTCGAGACCGGCACGAGGGTGTCGATCGCCGGCTGATAGAGGGCGACGGCCACGCGCTGGCAATCAAGCGTGATCCCCCCGACCACCTTCGGGGTGTTCCGCGTGCCGTAGACCGGATTCCCCGGGTCCACGCGCTCGGGGCTGAAGGCCAGGAAGAAGTCGACACCCACCTTGAGCCCGGTGCTCTCGAGCGCCGGCAGCAGGATCTCGCGGGTCGTGCCGGGATAGGTGGTGCTCTCGAGAATGATCGCCTGGCCCCGTCGGAGCGTCCGCTTGACCGACTCCGTCGCCGCGACGATGAAGCTCACGTCGGGGTCCTTGAACTTCGAGAGCGGCGTGGGCACGCAGATCGAGATCGCGTCGGGCTCGCTCAGCCGCGCGGGGTCGTCGGTGGCGGTGAACCGCGAGCGGATGCCCGCCAGCTGCGCGTCGGTCACGTCCTTCACGTGCGAGCGGCCGGCGTTGAGCCCTTCCACCACGCGCGGATTCACATCGTAGCCAAGGACGCGGAAGCCGGCGTGCGCCAGCTCAACGGCGAGCGGGAGCCCGACGTACCCGAGCCCCACCACGCCGAACACGACGTCGCGCCGCTCGATCTTCGCGATCAGCGCGTCGGCGGTCTTGCTCATGCTGCGTCCTCCAACGTCACAGGGGTTCCCCCCGCCGCCAGCGAGCGGCTGGCCGCGTCGAGCACCCGGATCACCCGCACACCGGCTTGAGCGCCTGCTCTCGGCGGCGCTTCACCTCGTGCGACCTGCACGAAGTGGCGGAGCTGCGCCGCGAGTGGCTCGGCGTTCGACACCCGCGGGATGAAGATGTCGCCCTCACGCACGGACAGGCTCTCACCCCAGGAGCGGTACTCCGGCGGCCGATCGACGCCCTTGTCGTAGATCCGGAGTTTCTCCCGCGGCTGCATGTCGTCGAACACCGCCATCTGCCGCGAGCCCACTAGCGTCAGTCGCCGCTCCTTGTGGGGATCGAGCCACGACATCTGCGCGTGGGCCACGACACCGGAGGCAAAGGTCATGGTGAGGAACACCACGTCCTCGATCCCCGGCTGGAGGTACGAGTGTCCCTGCGCGGCGACCGTGCGCGGCACGGCGCCGAGCAGGAACAACGCCACGGACACGTCGTGCGGGCCGAAGCTCCACAGCGCGTTTTCGTCGGGCCGCACCTGCCCCAGATTGACGCGCTGCGAGTAGAGGTAGTACAGATCGCCGAGCGTCCGCTCGACCACCAGCCGCCGGAGGTGTTCCACCACCGGGTGGTACTCGAGGAGATGCCCGGCCAGCACCGGCACGCCCCGCCGCGCCGACAGCTCGGCCAACCGCTCGGCGTCCGCCACGGTGAGCGCGAAGGGCTTCTCCACCAAGGCGGGCACTCCGGCCTCGACCGCCGCGCAGCCGAGTTCCGCGTGCGTACGGGCGGTCGACGCCACGACCACGGCTTCCACCCGGGACAGCAACGCCGGCACCGAATCGGTGACGAAGGTCCCCGGATACTGACGGGCAATCCGGTCGCGCACGCCCGCATCCAGGTCGCACACGGCGGCGAGCTCGGTCTCGGCCAATGCCGCCAGCGTGCGCACGTGATTCTTGCCCCACGCTCCGGCGCCGATCACGCCGACCTTGAGCCGGCTCATCCGTAGAAGCCCCGGACCGCGTCGATCACCGTGTCCTGCTGGGCCGGCGTGAGCTCGGGGTAGATCGGCAGTGAGAGTACCGCGCCCATGGCCGCTTCGGTGACCGGCAGGCGACCGCGCGTGTAGCCGAGATGGGCAAAACAGGGCTGGAGGTGGAGACCCACCGGGTAGTAGACGGCGTGTCCGATGCCGCGGGACTTGAGGTGCGCCGCGAGCGCGTCGCGGCGCTCGGCTCGGATGGTGTATTGGTGAAAGATGTGCTCGTTGGCGGCGTCGGTCTTGGGAGGCGAGATCGCCGACAGTCCGGCGAACGCCTCGGTGTATCGGGTGGCCCGGGCCCGCCGCGCCGCGCTCCAGTCGGCCAGATAGCGCAGCTTGACGAGCAGCACCGCCGCCTGGAGCGTGTCGAGCCGGCTGTTGGTGCCGATCTCCTCGTGATGATACTGCTTCGCCCCGCCGTGCAACCTGAGTTTCCGCAGCCGCTCGGCCAGGGCGTCGTCCTGGGTGAGCATCATCCCCGCGTCGCCCCAGGCCCCGAGGTTCTTGCTGGGGAAGAACGACAGCGCGCTGGCGTGGCCCAGCTCACCCGCGATGCGCCACTCGCCGTCGATCTGCCGGCGGGACCCGATGGCCTGGGCCGCGTCCTCGATGAGTGCCAGGCCCTGGCGGCGGGCGAGCACGAGCAGGCGGTCCATGGCCGCCATCTGGCCGTAGAGGTGCACGGCCACGATGGCTCTGGTGCGCGGCGTGATGGCCGCCTCCACAGCGGCGGGATCGAGATTGAATGTCCCGGGGTCGATGTCCACGAACACAGGTGTGCCGCCGGCGTTGTGGACCGCGCCCGCCGTGGCGAAGAACGTGAACGACGGCGTGATGACCTCATCGCCAGGGGCGAGCTTGAGCGCCTTCAGGGGGAGCAGGAGCGCGTCGGTGCCGCTCGCGCACGCGATCGCGTGCTTCGCGTGGGACAGGCGCGCGACCTCCATTTCGAGCTGCCCCACTTCCGCGCCCATGATGAACTGCTGCCGCTCGATGACGGCCTGAACGGCCGGCATGACGGCAGCTTTAATGGTCTGGTATTGGGCGACGAGATCCAGCAGAGGAACGGTCAAAGGCCCACCCGAAGGGAACGGTGAAAAGCTCGAAATCCAAACAACTTAGCCCCCTCTGGCCGGTGGGTCAATCATACGCAGCCGCCCCCCCTCCTCCCGGTATCCGGCCGCGCACGCGGGGCAGCGGGCGGAGCCCCCGCTCAGCTCGAGGCGGACCCCGCACTGACACATCCATCCGGCCTGCCGGGCCGGTACGCCGAGCATGAGGGCAAAGGCGGGAACGTCGGCCGTCACGACGGCCCCGGCCCCGATGAAGGCGTACTCCCCGAGCGTCACCCCGCACACGACGGTCGCGTTGGCCCCGATCGTGGCACCCCGCCGGACCAGCGTCGCCAGGTATTCGTGCTTCCGCGAGATGTGGCTCCGCGGGTTCATCACATTGGTGAAGACGCAGCTCGGGCCGCAGAAGACGTCGTCCTCCAGCGTGACCCCCTCGTAGATCGAGACGTTGTTCTGGATCTTCACATTGTTCCCGATCCGGGTGCCGGGCATCACGACCACGTTCTGGCCCAGATTGCAGCGTTCGCCGATCACGGCGCCGGGCATGATGTGGGAGAAATGCCAGATTTTCGTCCCCTCGCCGATGACGGCGCCGGGATCGACATAGCTGGAGTCGTGGACAAAGTAGTTGGGCATGGCCAAGACCGCGTAAAACGGTGAACAGTCAACAGTGAACAGGGGCGCCGGCGCAGGAGCGGAGCTCCCTGCTCACGGTTCACTGTTCACTGTTCACTGTTTACGCTGTTCAGGTAAGTTCCCCGCGCCGAGATCACCTTGACCTCCGTCTCCAGCCGCACTCCGAACTTCTCCTCCACGACCCGCCGGGCATGGCCGATCAGGCCGAGCACGTCCTGCGCCGTCGCTCCGCCGGTGTTGACGAAGTAGTTCGCGTGCACGGGCGAAATCTCCGCACCGCCGATCCGGAAGCCCTTGAGGCCCGCGGCCTCGATGAGCTGACCCGCCGTGCGCGGGCCGCCCTGGCGCTTCCAGCTGGCCCCGCCGGGATTCTGAAAGACGCTCCCGCAGCAGGGCTGATTGAATGGCGTCCCCTGCTGGCGCCAGCGGAACAGCTCGGCCAGCTCGGCGCTGAGTCTGGCGGGGTCCTCGGGCACGAGGGAGACTTGCGCCTCCACCACGATCCGCCCGTCCAGTCCGCTCCGGCGGTACGCGAAGGGAATCTCCCTTCGCTCCAGCACTCGAAGGTCGCCCTCGGCGTCGACGACGCTCACCCGCTCGACCACATCAGCCCACTCACCCCCGTGGCAGCCCGCGTTCATATAGACGCCGCCCCCCGCCGTTCCCGGAACGCCCACGAACTTATGGAGGCCCGCGTGTCCCGCCTCGGCCGTGCGCCGGGCAGCGAGCGGGGCGGGCAACCCCGCCCCGATCCGCCAGCGGGTTCCGTCGCGAACCAACTGATCCAGGCCCTTCCCCAGGCGGATGACCAGGGCGTCGAGCCCGCCGTCCGGCAAGAGCAGGTTCGATCCCAGACCGAGCGCAAACCATGGACTTCCGCCGGCCACGGCGAAGCGGACTGCGGCGGCCACGTCGTCCGGGGAAGCCGGCAACAGCACGGTGGCCGGCCCGCCGACACGATATGTGGAGTAGCGACCGAGCGCCTCACCCTCCCGGACCTCTCCGCGGACCAGCGCGCGCAGCCCCGCCGCGAAGCGCGGATCCCGCGCGGTCAGCCCGTCCATTCGGCCGACATCTCGCGGGCCAGCGCGTGCCACTCCTGGAGCGAGCGGACCTCCCCGGCCCGGCTCCGGAGGGCGATCACGGCGTCGCACGCCGCCGAGGCGGCCGATAGGGTCGTCGTGTACGGGACCCGGTGCTGGAGCGCGGCCCGGCGGAGGGAGTAGTCGTCCTGCTGGGTGAGCTTGCCGAGCGGCGTGTTGATGAGCAGCTGCACGGCGCCGGAGACGATCAGGTCGATAGCGTTGGGCCGGCCTTCGTACACCTTGAGCACCCGCTCGGCGGGGATGCCGCGCGCGCGCAGGTGCCGGGCCGTTCCGTCGGTCGCCAGGATCTTGAAGCCCAGTCCGTGGAACCGGCGGACGATCGGCACCACGGTGTTCTTGTCGTGATCGTTGACGGTGACGAACACGGCACCGCTCAACGGCAGCGCGCCGTCGGCGGCGTGCTGGGCCTTGGCGAAGGCCATCCCGAACGAATCCGCGATGCCCATGACCTCGCCGGTCGACCGCATCTCCGGTCCCAGGATCGAATCCACGCCGGGCAGCTTGGTGAAGGGGAAGACCGCTTCCTTCACGGCCACGTAGGGATGGAGTACGTCGTCGTTGAGACCCAGGTCGGCGAGGGTCTTGCCCACCATCACCGACGCCGCCAGGCTCGCCAGCGGAACGCCGGTGGTCTTCGACACGAACGGGATGGTGCGGGACCCGCGCGGATTCACCTCCAGAACGTGCACCACGCCGTCCTTGATCGCATACTGGGCGTTGATGAGTCCGACGACGCCCAGCCGCTCGGCGAACGCCCGGGTGTGCCGGCGCATTTCCTCCACTTGCCGGTCGGTGATGAGATAGGGCGGCAGCACGCACGCGGAATCGCCCGAGTGGATGCCCGCGTCCTCGATGTGCTGCATCACCCCGCCGATCACGCAGCAGGTGCCATCCGCGATCGCGTCGACGTCGGCCTCGAACGCATCCTCCAGGAAGCGATCGATGAGGACCGGGTGCTCCGGCGCCACGCGGGCCGCCCTTGCGAAGTAGCCGCGCAGCGACGACTCGTCGTAGACGATCTCCATGGCCCGGCCACCGAGCACGTACGACGGCCGCACCAGCACGGGGTAACCCACGCGCTCCGCGACCGCGACCGCCTCGTCCACCGAGGTCGCGGTTCCGCTCGGCGGCTGCGCCACGCCCAGCTCCCGGGCCAGTGCTTCGAACCGCTTCCGGTCTTCCGCCGCGTCGATCGCATCGGGGGTGGTGCCAAGGATCTGCACGCCCTCCCGCTCCAGGGCTCGCGCCAACCGAAGCGGCGTCTGGCCGCCGAACTGGACCACGACGCCGAGCGGCCGCTCGAGCTGGACGATCTCCAGCACGTCTTCGAGCGTCAGCGGCTCGAAGTAAAGTGCATCGGAGATGTCGAAGTCGGTGGAGACGGTCTCGGGGTTGGAGTTCACCATCACCGTGCGGTAGCCCATCTCGCGGAACGCGAGCGCCGCTCGTACACACATGTAGTCGAACTCGACCCCCTGCCCGATGCGGTTGGGTCCGCTGCCCAGGATCACGACCGTCTGGTCGCCGGCGGCGGCGGATTCGTTCTCTTCGTCGTAGCTCGAGTAGAGATAGGGCGTGGACGACGGGAACTCACCCGCGCACGTATCCACCGTCTTGAACGCCGGACGGATGCCGAGCGCGTGGCGCCGCGCCCGGATCGCGGCTTCGGCCACGCCGACGAGATCGCCCAGCTGGCGGTCGGAGAATCCCTGACGCTTCATGGCCAGCAGGGCGACCCGTTCCTGGTCTTCGCCGAGCCAGCCGGCCGCCCATCCGGCGGTCCAGTCCCGCTCCGCCGCGCGCAGGTCGTCCAGCTGCCATACGAACCAGGGATCGATCCCGCTCCGCTCGGCGATGGTCTCGACCGGAACGCCGGCCGCGAGCGCGTGCTTGATCTGGAAGATGCGCTCGGGAGTGGGCGTGCGGAGCGCGGCCAGGAGCGGCTCCCGCTCCGTGCTCTCGAGGCGGTCATCTGCCAGCGTCGGCCCTGCCACCCAGCCGGATCGGTCGGCCTCGAGTCCGCGCAGCCCTTTCTGGAGCGCCTCCTTGAACGTCCGCCCGATCGCCATCACCTCGCCGACCGACTTCATCTGGGTCGTGAGCCGGGGATCGGCCAGGGGGAACTTCTCGAAGGCGAACCGGGGGATCTTCACCACGACGTAGTCGAGCACCGGCTCGAATGACGCGGGCGTGGTCCGGGTGATGTCGTTGGGCAGCTCATCCAGCCGGTAGCCCACGGCCACCTTGGTGCCGATGCGCGCGATGGGGAATCCGGTTGCCTTGGACGCCAGCGCCGACGAGCGCGACACCCGCGGGTTCATCTCGATGACCAGCTGCTCACCGTTCGCGGGGTTGACCGCAAACTGGATGTTGCAGCCACCCGCCGCGACCCCCACTTCGCGGATGACCGCGATGGACGCATCGCGCATCCGCTGGTACTCGCGGTCGGTCAGCGTCATCGCCGGAGCGACCGTGATGGAGTCCCCCGTGTGGACGCCCATCGGATCGAGGTTCTCGATCGAGCAGACGATCACGACGTTGTCGGCGCCGTCGCGCATGACCTCCAGCTCGAACTCCTTCCAGCCGATGATGCTCCGCTCGACCAGCACCGACCCCACGGGCGACAGCTCGAGGCCCCGGCGGATCAACTCCTCGAACTCCTCCCGGTTGTAGGCAATGCCCCCGCCGGTGCCACCCAGGGTGAAGGAGGGCCGGCAGATCGCCGGGTAGCCCGTTGTCTCCACCGCCTCGCGCGCCTCCACCACACTGCGCACGACCCGGCCCTGCGGCGTCGCGAGCCCGATCCGCCGCATCGCGTCGGCGAATTCCTCCCGATCCTCGGCCACCCGGATGGCCCGCTCGTTGGCGCCGATCAGCTCCACGCCGAACTTGGCGAGCGTCCCGTCGCGGTAGAGGGCCATCGCCACGTTGAGCGCCGTCTGTCCGCCCATCGTCGGCAGCAGCGCGTCGGGGCGCTCCCGCTCGATCACCTTGGCCACCCAATCCGGCGTCACCGGCTCGATGTACGTCCGGTCGGCCAGCTCGGGATCGGTCATGATCGTCGCGGGATT
>CAZFKN010000104.1:0-10347 GCA_964519805.1 uncultured Gemmatimonadaceae bacterium | reverse complement strand
GGGCTCGTGGTGGTGAGCGGAATGGCCCGCGGACTGGACGCCATCGCGCACCGGGCGGCGCTCGAGGCCGGCGGGGGGACCATCGGTCTGCTCGGCAACGGGCTCGGCGTGATCTACCCCGCGGCCAACCGCGCGCTCTACGACGCCGTCGCGGCCCGCGGTCTCCTGCTCACCGAATTTCCGCCCGGGGAGCGGCCGTATGCGGGGAGCTTCCCTCGCCGCAATCGGCTGATCAGCGGACTCGCCCGCGCCACCGTCGTGGTCGAAGCCGCGCCCGGCTCGGGCGCGCTGATCACGGCGGAGTGCGCGCTGGAGCAGGGGCGCGAGGTGCTCGCCGTGCCGGGCCCGATCACCAGCGTCACGTCGACGGGGACCAATCGCCTGCTCCGCGACGGCGCCACCCCGCTGCTCGAGCCGGTCGACCTGTTCCAGCACTATCCGGAAGTTGCCGGTGTCGGTCCCGGCGCGGACTGGACCGCGCCCTCTCCGACGGCGGCCGGCACGCTGGATCCTGCCGCGCAAGCGTTGGTGCAGGCGCTCGGCGCGGATCTCGTGCACGTGGATGCGCTCGCGGAGCGGCTCGCGCGCCCGGCCGCGGAGTTGCTGGGGAGTCTCTGCGCGCTGGAGCTGGCCGGCGTGGTGGAGCAGCAGGGCGGCGGGTTCTACCGCCGGGTGTAACGGACGGCGCCGCGCCCGCATATTCCGGCGTGCACGTTTACTTCCATGTCCCCTTCTGCGCCCGCCGCTGCAGCTACTGCGACTTCGCGATCGCCGTGCGCCGCGAGACGCCGTCCGCCGCATACGTCGGCACCGTGTTGCGGGAATGGGCCGCCTGGCTCGAGCACCCGGTGTGGGCCGAGTCGCCGGCGGTGCGCACGATCTACTTCGGCGGCGGCACCCCTTCCCGTCTCGACCCCGCCGACATCGCCGCGATCCTCTCCCGCATCCGGACCGACCGCCCGGTCGAGCCCGAGGCCGAGGTTACGCTGGAGGCCAATCCGGACGACGTCACGCCGGCGGCGGCCCGGGCGTGGCGTGCCGCAGGCGTGACCCGCCTCTCGCTCGGGGCGCAATCGTTTTCGCCCGAGGCGCTCCAATGGATGCACCGCACCCACGACCCGGCGGCGATCGGGAAGGCGGTCGAGGTGGCGCGGGAAGCGGGCCTCGCCGACCTGTCGCTCGATCTGATCTTTGCGCTCCCGGCGGAGGTCCCTCGAAGCTGGGGGGAGGATCTGGATCGCGCGCTGGCCCTGGAGCCCGACCATGTTTCCCTCTACGGGCTCACCACCGAGCCGCACACGCCGCTGGCCCGCTGGACCGCAAGCGGCCGGGTGCGGCCGGCGGATGACTCGCGCTACGCCGGAGAGTACCTCCTGGCTCACTCCCGACTCGGTGCTGCGGGGTTCGAGCACTACGAGGTCTCGAACGCCGCCCGCCCCGGCCGGCGCGCGCGGCACAACTCGGCGTATTGGCGCCGAGCCGCGTATATCGGGCTTGGTCCTTCGGCCCACAGCGGCTTCGGTGACCGCCGCCGGTGGAACCTGCGGGAGTGGGTCGAATACGAGCGCGCGGTCGGGCGAGGGGAAGGGTGGGTCGCCGGCGAAGAGGTGCTCGATCCTGCCGCGGTTCGTCTGGAGAGGGTCTACCTCGGCCTTCGGATGCTGGAAGGCGTGCCCCTGGAATGGGTTGACGAGGCCCAGGCGTCCGCGTGGGCCGCCGAGGGATGGGCCGTGCTTGCGGACGGACGGTTGCGGCTCACGGCCGAGGGCTGGCTCCGCCTCGACGCGCTGGCCAAGTCGGTCTGACAGCCTCGCTGCAGCCCCCTGCCGTGTCTAGATTTCCGACATGGCCCCCTCAGACCAGCTCTCCGAGCGCGAGCTGCGCGTGCTCGAGGCCGTCGTCCAGACTTACATCGAGACTGCGGAGCCGGCAGGGAGCCAGACCATCGCCCGCCGGTTCGGGCTAGGCGTGTCGCCGGCCACGATCCGGAGCACGATGAGCGAGCTCGAGGAAAAGGGATACCTCTTCCATCCCCACACGTCGGCTGGCCGGGTACCGACCGACCGGGCGTACCGCCTCTATGTGGATGGCCTGATCCGGCTCGCGCCGCCCTCGGCTGAAGCGGCCCACACGCTCCGGGCAGGGGTCCAGGGGGCCCGGAGTACGCTGGAAGAAATCCTCCACCGCGCAGCCCAGGTGCTGGGCGTGCTCACCCAGGAGCTGGGCGTCGCCGTGGCGCCGGCGTTCGACGAGCTGGTGCTCGAGCGACTGGAGCTGATCGGGGTGGCCTCCGATCGGCTGCTCCTGGTGTTCAACCTTCGGAGCGGCGTCGTCCGGACGATCTTCGTCCAGGTGCCCAGCAGCCTCCCAGCGGCCTCCGTGCAGCAGGTGACCGGGGTCCTGAACGAGCGCCTCTCCGGCCTCACGCTCCAGCAGATCCGCCAGTCGCTGGTCGAGCGCCTCCGGGACGCCAACGCGGTGCCCGGCAGCCGCGATCTCCTGAACATCTTCATCGCCGAGCGCGACGACATCTTCGATCTCTCGGGTGAGGCGACCCCCGTGGTGCTGGGCAGCGCGCAGATGCTCGCCGACCAGCCCGAGTTCGCCTCCGGGCTCGGCATGCGCGGGCTGCTCGAGCTGACCGAGCGGCGTGACCTGCTGCGCCGGGCGCTGGAGGCGCGGCGCGAAGCGGGGCTCTCGATCACGATCGGGGGCGAGAACCGCGATCCCCGGTTCAGCAACTTCACGCTGGTCACCTCTTCGTATCAGGCGGGTGACCTGCGCGGTGTCATTGGAGTGATGGGCCCGACCCGGATGCCCTACGAAAAGATCATCGGACTCGTGGAGCACACGAGCCGGTTGGTGGAGGACCTGCTGGAGTGACCGAATTCTACGAGCTGCTCGGGGTGACACGGACGGCGACGGAGGCCGAAATCAAGAAGGCCTACCGCAAACTGGCCATGGACTACCATCCCGACCGGAACCCGTCGCCCGACGCCGAGGCGAAGTTCAAGGAAATCGCCGAGGCGTACGAGGTGCTGCGCGATCCGCAGCGGCGCGCGGCGTACGACCGCTACGGCCGGGCAGGCGTGGCGGGCGGTGCCGGTGGCTTCGGCTTCCATCACGTCGATCTCTCGGAAGCGCTCGAGATCTTCATGCGGGACTTCGGCGGCCTGGGCGGTCTCGAGTCGCTGTTCGGCGGGGGTCGCGCGCAGGCCGAGTCCCGGCGTGGCCAGGACATCCGGGTTACGGTGAAGCTCACGCTCGAGGACGTCGCGACCGGCGTCAAGAAAAGCGTCCGGCTCAAGACGCTGGACCGCTGCGAGAACTGTGGCGGCACCGGCGCGCGGCCGGGGACCAGGCCGTCGGTGTGCGCGACGTGCAGCGGAAGCGGCGAGGTCCGGCGGTCCGCGCGCAGCATGTTCGGTCAGTTCGTGTCGGTCTCGCCGTGCCCCACGTGCGCCGGCGAAGGCATGGTCGTGCCGGAGCCCTGCGAGGCGTGCCGCGGTGACGGACGACTCCGCGGCGAGCGCACGGTGACGGTCGAGATTCCGGCGGGCGTCTCGACCAACAACTACCTCACGCTCCGCGGCCAGGGCGCCGCAGGACCGCGCAACGGCCCGAACGGCGACCTCCTCGTGATGATCGACATCAAGGAAGACGACCGTTTCGTGCGCCAGGGGAACGATCTCGTCTTCGAGCTGGCGCTGTCGTTCTCGCAGGCGGCGCTGGGCGGCGAATTCCCGGTCCCCACGCCCTACGGCGACGAGCGCGTGCGGGTCCCGCCGGGCACCCAGGCCGACACGGTCCTCCGCCTCAAGGGGAAAGGCCTCCCCGCCCTCGGCCAGCACGGCACGGGCGACCTGATGATCCGGGTGCACGTCTGGACCCCCGACAAGCTCACGGACGAGCAGGAACGCCTGTTCCGCGAGCTGGCCAAGCTCGAGGGCGACCCGCCGCGCCGCTCACCCGGATTCTGGTCCAAGCTCAAGGAAGCCCTCGGCGCATGACCTGGTGGGCCATCGACGTGCGCACCACGCCCGAGGGGCGAGACCGCGTCGGCGCGTGGCTCGTGGCGCACACCGGCCATGCGGTCGAGGAGCGGGACGACGGGACGCTCGTGACGTTCGCGGAGGACGAGGCGACGGCCGAGCGGCTCGAGGCCGCACTTGCCGCGGAGGCACCAGTGGAGACCGTGCGACGCGCCGTCGAGCCGGTCGACTGGAGCACGCGCTGGCGTGACGGACTCGGTCCGCGCCGGATCGGCCGGCTCACGGTGACGCCTTCGTGGACGTCGGCTGCCGAGCCCGACGGGCCGGTCGTCGTCATCGATCCGGAGACGGCGTTCGGGAGCGGCGAGCACGGCTCCACTCGCGGCGCCCTGGCGCTGCTCGAGCGTCACCTGCACGCCGACGATCGCGTGCTCGACCTGGGCAGCGGCAGCGGGATCATCACCATCGCGGCCGCGCTCTTGGGCGCCGCCCGCGCCACCGGCGTGGAGGTAGACGCCGACGCGAACGAGGTCGCCGTGCGAAATGCGGAACGCAACGGGGTGGTCGGGCGCGTTTCGTTCCTCGAGGGCGACGCGGCCGATCTCGCGCCGCTGCTCGGCCCCTGCGAGCTGGTCGTCTCCAACATTCTCCGCAGCGTGAACACCCAGCTCCTTCCCGCCATCGTGGCGGCGCTCCGGCCGGGCGGGATCGCGGTGTTCGCCGGCATGGAAGCACCCGAGGCGGAGGTGTTCCGCCCCGTCCTGGCGCGGGCCGGCCTCATCCCGGTGGATGAGATCGTCGACGCGGGCTGGTGGGCGGTGGCGGTCCGCCGCGAATGATCGCCGTGCTGGTGCCGCCGGGCGGGGTCGCGCCCGGCGACGTGGTGCCGCTCGGGGCGGACGAGATCCATCACCTCCGCGTCCGCCGCGCGGGGGAAGACCTGCCCGTGGGCATCCGCGACGGCGAGGGCCTCGTGGGCGACGGGGTGCTCCGCAGCGCCGGGCACGCGGTGGAGGTGGTCGTAGCGCGAGCCGAGCGACTGCCGCGGCCCGCGCCGCTCCGTCTGGCCGTGGGCGCGGGCGATCGCGATCGGCTCGGCTGGCTCGTCGAGAAGGCGACGGAGCTGGGCGTCACCGAGATCTTCCCGCTGGAGACGGCGCGCGTTGCCGGAGTCGAATCGCGGCTCCGGGGCGGGCAGGTCGAACGCCTGCGGCGTCGCGCGCTCGAGGCCGTGAAGCAGTGCGGCGCCGCCTGGGCGCCGATCGTGCACGCGGCGTCGTCGCTGGAGGCGTTCGTCGCCCGTCCGCCGGAAGGGGCTCGGTGGCTGGCCGACGTCGAGGGTGAGCCCCCGCCGAGCGACTTCGGTGCCGGCGCGCTCACGGTGCTGGTAGGGCCCGAGGGTGGGCTCAACGAACGCGAGCTGGCGGCGGCCCGGGCCGCGGGGTTTCGTCCGGTTCGGTTGGCGGGACACGTGCTACGATTCGAGACCGCGGCGATCGCCGCGGCGGCGTGCGCCGCGACCGCGCGTCTCGGAGGAGCGCATGGCTGACTGCATCTTCTGTCGAATCGGACGGGGCGACGTCGAGACCACCGTCGTGAAACGCGCGCCCGGTCTGCTGGCCATCCGCGATGTGCAGCCGGTGGCGCCGAGGCACGTGCTCGTCATTCCGCAGGAGCACGTGAGCGCGGTCCGGGACGCCAAGGGAGACGCCGGCATCGCCCTGCTTGGCCGTCTCCTCGCTTTCGCGGCCGAGGTTGCCACGGATCTCGGCCTCGACGGCGGGGGGTACCGGATCGTGACCAACACCGGCAAGGACGGCGGCCAGAGCGTAGATCATCTGCATCTTCACGTGCTGGGCGGACGGCGAATGACCTGGCCGCCGGGCTAGCGCCCACTACCACCAACCCCTGTCGCCATCTAGATTTGCACCCTCGAGACAAGGTCGCCCGTGCGGGGCGCGAGAGGGGTGAATCGAGCAGCATGTCCGAAGTGATCATCCACGACGACGAGAATTTCGAGCGGGCGCTCAAGCGCTTCAAGAAAAAGTGCGAAAAGGCCGGTATCCTCTCCGATCTGCGGAAGCACCGGCACTACGAGAAGCCGAGCGAAAAGAAGAAAAGGAAAATGGCAGCCGCCATCCGCAAGACTCGCCGGGGCCCCCGGATTCCTCGTGTCGCACCTCGCTGACTCCTTGCGGGCCGCCCTCAACGCGGCCCGCAAGTCGCAAGAGAAGGCGCGTGCGCTGGTCCTCAGTACCATCCTCGCCAACCTCAAGAACCGTGAGCTGGAGCTTGGGCGCGACCCCACGGACGACGAGGTCGTCGAAGTGGTCCGGAAGGGGATCAAGCTCCGGCGCGAAGCGGTCGAGCAGTTCACCGCCGCGAAGCGAATGGACCTCGCTGACGTGGAGCAGAAACAGATCGGCGTGCTGGAGGAGTTCCTGCCGCCCGCGATCGACCCGGAAGAGATCCGGGCGGCGGCGCGCGCGGCCATCGCCGACGGGGCCAGGGATCTGGGCAAGGTCATGGGCGCGGTGATGCCGAAGTTCAAGGGACGGGCGGATGGCAAGCTGATCAACCAGATCGTGCGAGAGGAGCTGCAGGCGGGATGAGCGGGGTGCTGGTGCAGACGAGCACCGGCACCCCGCTGCCGCTGTCGGACCCGGGAACCGCCGACGCGCTCGACACGATCGAGTTTGACACGGTGCTCGAACGGGTTGCCGGCCACGCGGCGGGACCGCTGGGCGCCGAGCGGGTCCACGCGCGCCGCCCGACGGACGATCTCGCGTGGATCCGCACCGAGCTGGCGCGGGTCGGCGAAATCGCGGAGCTGCTCCGGCAGCGGGACGGCCTGCTGGCGGAGCCGGTGCCCGACGTGACGCGGGCACTGGGACGGCTGCGCATCGAGGGGAGCGTGCTCGAGGGCGTCGAGGTGGCGGGCCTCCATCGCGCGCTGGTGGCCGCGCGCGCGGTGCACGCCGATCTCACCCGCGTCGCTCCCACCGCCCCCCGCTCCGCCGAGCTGCTGCGTCCGCTGCCGGAGAAGAGTCTGGAACGCCGGCTGGAACAATCGGTCGACGCGGACGGCAACTTGCTCGATTCGGCCAGCCCGCGATTGGCCGCCGCGCGCCGGGAAGTGCAGGCCGCGCGGCAGCGTCTGCTCCGCAAGCTGGAGAACCTGCTGCGCGGCCTCGAGACGTCGGCGGCGCCGGCGGGGGCCACGGTCACGGTTCGGGAGGGGCGCTATGTGATTCCCGTTCGCCGGGACTCGCGGGCTCGGCCGCCCGGCATCATCCACGGCGAGTCCGCCAGTGCGGGCACCCTCTTCGTCGAGCCCGCCGAGGCCATCGACCTGGGGAACGCGCTGCGCGAGGCTCAGGTCGAAGAGGAGCGGGAGACGCTCCGCGTCCTGCGCGAGCTGACCGCGCTGCTCCGGCCGGCGCTGCCGCTGATCCGCGATGCGATCGAGATGGCCATCGCGGTGGACGACCTGGTCGCGCGTGCGCGGTACGCCGTCGCGGTCGACGGCGAGGTTCCGGTGGTGACGTCCGCCCCGGCGCCGCTCGCGGTGCGCAACGGGCGCCATCCGCTCCTGCTGTCGGGCGCTGCCGCGGTCGTCCCCTTCGACCTCGATCTCGACGCGGCCGAGCGGACGCTCCTGATCAGCGGCCCCAACACCGGCGGCAAGACCGTCCTCCTCAAAGCGGTGGCCCTGCTTGCGGCGATGGCGCAGAGCGGAATCGTGCCGCCGGTGGGTGCCGAAACCAGCCTGCCCGTCTTCGGCCGGTTCTACGCCGATATCGGAGACCGTCAGTCCATCGCCGCGAGCCTCTCGACCTTCAGCGCCCACGTGGCCATCCTCCGCGGTATCCTAAACGACGCCGACGCCACCGCGCTCGTGTTGCTGGATGAGATCGGCAGCGGGACCGACCCGACCGAAGGCGGGGCGCTGGCGTCGGCCACGCTCACGGCACTCACCGCCCGGGGCGCGCTCACGCTCGCGACCACGCACCTGGGCGCGCTCAAGAACCTCGCGAGCCACACGCCCGGCGTCGTGAACGCGTCGCTCGAGTTCGACGCCGCGACCCTCACGCCGACGTACCGGCTGGCGAAGGGTGTCCCCGGCCGCTCCTATGGACTCGCGATCGCTCGACGGCTGGGGATCCGGCCCGACGTGCTCGCGGATGCGGAGGCGAGAGTCCCGGCCGTCGAGAAGAGTCTGGATCAGCTGCTGGCCTCGGTGGAGGCGCGCGCGCGCGAGCTGGCGGCCGACCAGGCGGAGCTGGAGGCGCACCGGCTCGAGACCGAGAGCCTCGCCGCCCGGCTCGGCGCACAGGCGGAGTCGCAGGCCAGCCGCGAGACCGAGCTGCGGAAGCGCGAGAAAGAGGCGGAGCGGCGGGCGCGAGAGCAGGCGCGCGCGTTCCTGCTCGAGGCCCGCGAGCGAGTGGAAGCCGCCGTGGAGGCGGCGCGCGCGGCGACGGACGACGCGGCGGCGCGTGAGGCCCGCCGGCTGGTGGAGGAGGGGATCGTGGCGGGCGCGCAGGCCCTGGCTGCACTCGAGGAGCAGGAACCGGTCGCCCCAGCGGGCGCCGCGATCGCCGTGGGCAGCCGTGTGCGCGTCGGGTCGAGCGGCGTGGGGGACGTGGCGGAGATCCGCTCGGACGGCAAGCTGGTTGTGGTCGTGGGCGCGATGCGCATGGTCGTGGAGCCAGGCTCGGTGACGTTGCTGCCGCCGGCGGAGCGCAAAGCGCGGCGTGCATCCGTCGTCGCCGACCGACCGGGGAGCGCCGCCGCCGCGTTCGAGATCGACCTGCGCGGGATGACCGGCGACGACGCCGAGGCCGCGACCGTCGCCGCGGTCGACGCGGCGGTGTTGGCGGAACATCCCTACCTTCGCATCATTCACGGCATGGGAACCGGCGTGCTCAGGGAGCGGGTGCATCGCGTCGTGAAGGGCGACCGGCGGGTGGCGCGGTTCGGCCTGGCGCCCCGGAATCAGGGTGGCACCGGCGTGACGATCGTGGAGTTCTCGCCGTGAGCATGATTCCCGACGAGGTCATCGAGCAGGTCCGCGACAGCGCCGACTTGATCGGGATCATCGGCGAGTCCGTCAACCTGAAGCGCACCGGCTCCGACTTCCGCGGGCCGTGTCCCTTTCATGGCGGCAAGAGCCGAAACTTCGCCGTCATTCCCAAGCGCGCGATGTACTACTGCTTCGTCTGCCACGAGTCGGGCGACGTATTCCGGTGGCTGATGAAGCGCTTCGGCATGGACTACCCGACCGCCGTGCGGGAGATCGCGCGGCGGAGCGGCATCGTGATTCCGGAGAGCACGGCCCGGAGCGGCCCGGATCCGCTCGAGCCCCTGTACGGGGTGGTGGCGGCGGCGCAGGACTGGTTCGCCCGCCAGCTGCTCGAGCGTCCCGATGCGAAAGGCGCCCGCGACTACCTGGCGGGGCGCGAGATCAGCATCGAGCAGGCGGCCCAGCACGGGCTGGGATGGGCCCCCGGCGGCGCGGCTCCCGGTGCCTTCTTCTCGGCGATGGCCGAGCTGGGCATCGGCGAGAGCCAGCTGCTCGAGTGCGGGCTCGCCGTGCGGCGCGACGAGGGCAGCATCGGACCGCGGTTCCGCGGGCGACTCCTCTTTCCCATCCACGAGCTGCGCGGCCGCGTGGTCGGCTTCGGCGGACGCCTGCTCGGCCCGGGCGAGCCGAAGTACCTGAACTCCCCCGAGAGCGCGGTGTTTCACAAGGGACGCCTGCTCTACAACCTGCATCAGGCCCGGAACGCCGTTCGCCAGGAGCAGTCGGTCATTTTGGTCGAGGGCTATTTCGACGTTCTGCGGCTGGTGCTCGCCGGCATCGATCATGTCGTCGCCCCGCTCGGCACCGGCCTCACGTCCGACCAGGGCGCGCTGCTCCGGCGCTTCGCGCCGGCGGCGATTCTCCTGTACGACAGCGACGAGGCGGGACTCAAGGCCACCTTCCGGGCCGGCGACGAGCTGCTTCGGCACGGCGTCCGCGTCAAAGTCGCGACGATGCCGCCGGGTGAAGACCCCGACACGCTCGTCCGCACCGCCGGCGCGGCGGGCCTGGCGCCGTTTCTTCACGACGCTATGGACGTGCTCGAGCGGAAGATCCAGCTCCTGGAGCAGCGGGGGTGGTTCGACAAGGTCGAGCGTCGGCGCGAGGCTCTCGACAAGCTGCTGCCCACGATCCGCGCCGCTGCGGATCCGGTGATGCGCGAGCTGTACACCAGCCGCGCCGCCGAGCGGGTTGGTGTCCCGCGCGAAGTGGTGGCGGACGAGGCCGCGCGAGGGCCGGCCGCGCCGTCGGCGGCGTCCCGCGCCGCCGGAC
>CAZFKN010000103.1:0-10413 GCA_964519805.1 uncultured Gemmatimonadaceae bacterium | reverse complement strand
CGGTGAGACGTTGAGTCTGCATAACTAGTCAACTCGTGCATGGAGGCGCGGCATGGAGCTCGAGCGCGCAGTCGGACTCAGCCCCGACGGCACGGTGTGGCTGCCCGAGCGACGGACGGCCATCCGCTCGATCCTGCTCAAGCTGGCCGCGATGGGCGTCCAGCTGCCGGCGGAGACCGGCGACCAGGACGTACTCCAGCTCGCCGCCGATCTCTTCGCCCGCTATCGCGAGCAGACCCGCCTGCTGTCGGAGCACCTCTGCCCCGCCGACCGCCGGATCCAGAACTACATCGATCGGCTCCTCGCCGCCGTCGAGTTCCCCGAGCCCGTCCGGCTCCCCGGCGAAACGTTGATCCTCGACCACTACGGACTCGCCCGGGAGCTGTCCCTGCCGGTCGACGCAGACAGCTGGCAGAACGAGCTGGTGTCCAGCTATCGCCTCGACAACGGCGTGCTCCACAACCCGGTCAACGATCGCCGCACCACCCAGGGCGTCTTCCACGTGGCCGAGGGCGGCCTCCCGATCCCCGCCGACAAGACGCGGGTGCCCCTGCGGACGTTCGTGCACCTGCTCCAGGAGGCGTTGCGGCCGGCTCCCAACCTGCTCCGCCTGCCGTTCGCGGCCAACTGGGCGGAGCCGGTCGAGACGATGGTCTCGCTGCTGCTGCGCCCGCTCGTCTGCCCGGAAGTGCCGCGCGTGGCGCCGGAGAAGCGCAACGAGATCCGGTTCTTCGCCCCCGGCGGCCTCGTCTCCAATCTCGATTTCGTGGAAAGCATCTTCGGCAACGCGGGCGATCCGTACCTCCCCGGCCACGACGCGGCGCTCGACGTGGACGGCTGGACCGGCCACAGCGGCTGCGTGATCCTGGCCCCCCATCTCACCCGCCTCCGCAAGAAGGACCTCGGCCTGCCGCACGTGAGCCGGGCCACGGAGGTGGAGCGCGCGGCCGGGATGAGCTGGGAGAACGAGAACGAGCTGTACAACGAGGGGCGGCCGTTCAAGGCGACCTCGCGCGGAATGGAAGGCGTGATGGTGACGATCCTGGCCGACAACTACTTCGGCTATTGCAAGAAGGAAGTGAAGACGCAGATCGGCTACAGCGCGAACCTCTTCGGCATGGCGGAGGAGGAGCACGCGGGCGGGGCGCTCGCGTTCGCGACGTTCAACCTGGGCGACCGCTTCACTCCCGATCTGGTGCGGGTCGTGGGCGCGAATCACCGGTTCGCGGAAGTGCTGGCCCTCGTGGGGCAGCGGGCCAAGTATCACGAGTCGGGCTACGCCACCGACGCGATCTACCCCGACATCCACTACATGCCGGAGGACATGGAGATCGACGTCCACCGGCAAGACATCAAGTGGACCAGCAAGGGGCAGGAGCAGCACCTCAAGCTCCTCCCCGGCCGCATCTATATCCATCCCAGCGGCTACAAGATCCGCATGGCCAAGCACCGTGCGGCGCCGAGCTGGCGGCTCATCGGCACGCTGCCGGAAGGCGCGTTCTGTCACAAGCCGTGCACCGTCTCCGGCGGCGGCAAGTCGGAGATCAGCAAGAGCCTGGTGGACGCGGTGCTGCCCGGATCGTTCTACGTCGGGAGCTTCGACGACGACATGGCGCTGGTGCAGGCGATCTTCGACCGGGATTACGATGACGCCCGTCTGGCGGAGCCGCGCCCCTCCGACGGCCGCGGACCGTCCCGCCCGATCCTGTCCCCCGAGCGCTCGCTCGGCTCCGTGATCAAGCTGCTGACGCCCAACCCCGCGGAGTTCACGCCCGGGTACAACGCGTGGCTGGAGAGCATCCCGAACTACGTCCGCGCGCTGGTGTTCGTCATCAAGCGCTTCTACCGGGCCGAGTGGGGCGCCGATTGGCGCAGCCACTTCAGCGTCGACATCATCAACGGCGCGCCCGGCCACGAGCTGAAGTACGAGGGCCGCCGGCTGGTGGCGAACTATCTGCGGATCGGCCGGGAAGAGAGCGGGGCCTGGCGCACCTACAAGCTGCGGCAGGACTTCGTCGCCGCCGACAAGGTGCAGATGGAGGACGACATTACCGCCTCGGTCGTGGTGCCGGCGCGCCGGCTGGTCGGCCTGCCGGGCGAGTACGACGGCCACCCCAGCCTCAAGCTGTCGCAGAACTGCGAATTCCGGCTGTTCCAGCGACCCGACGACGCCATTCATCCGGGCCTCGACCGGCAGACCGAGGAGGACATGGCCGGCCCCGGCCTCTTCTGCTCCAACTTCCAGCCGCTCGACCGGGAAGACACCCAGCGGATCGTGGAGGACGTGGCGGTGCACGACGCCTTCACACCCCCGATGCGCGAGCACGTGGCCCGGAACGCCCGCCGCACCGACGGCGGCTTCTCGATCTGCTCGGCCCAGCCGAGGCTGATCGGCGGCAAGCCGACCAAGAACCCGCGCTACCTCCAGCTCCGCCCCGACCTGGCGCGCCCGCGCGACCGGTACGTCGCGGAGATGGGCGCCCGGCTCAATCGCCGGCTACCGCTCCACAAGCCGCTTCTGTTCCCGGTGATCAGTGTGCTGTCGGGTCGCCGGAACAACCGCCCCGAGGATGGCATCCGCGCGCTCTGCGTGTACGGGCCGATCCACTACCAGGAGCTGCCGGAGCTGTTCATGGATTACGTCTGCTCGGTGACGGGCACGTCGCCCAGCACGACGGGAGCCGGCTCGGAGGGCGCGCTCACCAAGGGGCCGTTCAACGCGTTGGCCGCCACCGCCGACCTGAACAACGCCCTCGTCTCCATGCTGCTCACCGGGTACGCGGGCTTCAGCTCCGCCGCCGGCTTCATCGGCCCGCGCTACCGGGTGGACCACGACATCAGCCTCCTGATTCCCGAGATCTGGTGCCGGCTTTTCCCCCACGAGCGCGACCCGAAGCGGCTGATCGAGGCGGGCCATCTCGAGCAGCTCAAGGACTTCGAGTACGCCGGCAAGACCGTGCTGGCCAGCCGGCTCGGCTGGCGCATCACGGCCAAGTTCGTGCACAACTTCTTCGGCCGTGTGTTCGACAACCCGACCACGGTGCTCACCGAAGAGATTCTGCGACCCGAGACGCAAGATCCGGCGGTCTTCGCCGATGGCGTGAACAACATCGTGGAGGCGCAGCAGCGCGTGGCCGCGCAATACTTCGCCGACGGCACGGTCGACGACGCCTGCCCCCCGCTCAAGGCGCTGCTCCACATCATGGCGCACGGGCAGTACGAGGGGAAAGACGCGAGCCATCCCGAGATTCGCGCCCTCTTCACCCGTGAATCCCTGTTGGCGAGCGACTGGTATCAGGAGCGCCTGGCGATCAAGCAGAAGCGGGACGCGTCGCTCTGGCAGCATCACGTGCGGAGCCTGACCGAGTTTCTGGCGCGCGCCGGTCACCGGGAGGAGGCCGAGCGGCTCGGGATCGCGAAGCGGCTCGAGCATGCCTGCGCGGAGCTGGAGCGCGTGAGCGCGCCAGAGTATCTCACGTCGCTCGTGGGCACGATCGGTGCCGACCCGATCCACCGGCCGGCGCACGAGCCACGCGATGCGGGGCAGGGCCCCGCGCTTCAGGACGGGGCGAGCCGGAGGCCCAAACGCTCGCTGAGGTAGCGGGTCACGGCCGGGGCATCGAGGCCGAGCCCCGCGAGTCCGATGTAGCCGTCCGGGCGCAGCAGATAGAACGCCGGGCGGGGGATTCTCGCCCGCGCCAGCTCGGCGTCATTCGCGGGATCGGCCGGAGCCACCATCGTGCGCATTTGATCGCCGGCGTCCGGCACGCCGCCCGGTGGGACGGGCTGGCCGATCAGCAGCAACGTGAATCGGGTGCCGTCGAGCTGGTCGTAAAGGTCTTCCACCGGGCCGTTCGGCGAGAACCTGAGCCGCAGCCAGGGACAGCGATCGCCGGCGCGCGGCGCGTCCTTGGGCACGCCGGGCAGCGTTTCCGATAGGCCGCTCTCGCGGTAACGAATGCCGGTCTGGGAGATGGTACGGAAGGCCAGGCGCTGCACCCACCCGAACCGCATCCCGAACGCCAACGCCTTCGGCCACACCCGCGTCCGCAGAAGCGCCGCCAGGCGGTTGCCGGATATCACCACCGAGAACATCCGATCGGTAGTGCTCAGGAGCCGCCGGGCGACGGGAACCCGCTCGTCGGCGTATGAGTCGAGCAGGGCCGGCCCCGCGCGACCGTTGACGACCAGCGCCAGCTTCCAGCCCAGGTTGTAGGCGTCCTGCAGGCCGGTGTTCATCCCCTGCGCGCCCACCGGGCTGTGGGTGTGCGCCGCGTCGCCCAACACGAAGCAACGCCCCTCGCGGAACCGCTCGGCCCTCCGGTGATGAATGTGATAGGTCGAGAACCAGCTGCACGACTCAAACGTCAGCGTCGATCCCGCTTCATTGCGGATCGAGGGGATGACGTCGTCCAGGGTCACATCGTCGCGAGCACGCAGGGCCGCCGGCAGGATGCCGACCAGGCGCCAGTGGTTGGGGCCGCGCATCGGAAAGAACAGCAGGAAGCCGTGGGGCCAGAGGTAGATGTTCGCTTCCTCCGGCACCATCGCTCCGGTGATCCGGGTGTCGGCGACGAAGAACACGTGCTCGTACGGCGCGCCCTGGAACTCGATGTGGTTGAGGTCGCGCACCGCGCTCCGCGTGCCGTCGCAACCCGCCACCCAGGCCGCCCGCAGCTCCCCGATCGTGCCGTCGGGCTGCTTGAGTCTCGCCACGACGTGATCCGGCGTTTGCTGGAGGCCGACCAGCTCCGTGCTCCATCCGACGGTCACGCCCTGCTTCCTGAGCGCCTCGCCCATGAGCCGCTCGTTGTCGTCCTGGCCGAGGATCAGGAGATAGGGATACGGGCTGATCGTGCGACCGATGTCGCCCAGCGGGACGCGGGCGGCCCACTGGCCCAGTGCCCACATGTCGGCACCGGTCGCTTTGCGGCCCAGCTCGATCGCCCGGGTGGCGATGCCCAGCTGCGCGTAGATCTCGAGGGTGCGGGCCTGGACGCCCAGGGCCCGGGTCTGAATTGCCGGACCGTCGTGGCGGTCGATGATCGTCGGGCGCACGCCCTGCCGCGCGAGCTGGTTCGCGAGCATGAGGCCGGTAGGGCCCGCGCCCACGATCAGGACCTCGGTGTCCATGGCCGTCAGCCGGGCCTCACGCCAGCATTTTCCCCAGCACGCTCAGGCGCTCGGCCCAGAACTCCTTGACCCGCGTCGCCGACGCTCGGTCCGGGAGCTTGCCATGCTGCACCTGCACCTGGCTCTTTGCCGGCCCGCGACTCGCGAAGCCGACGGCGACCGACGTGCGGTCCGGCCATGCGATCCGCATGGAGCGATCGCGCGTCGCGGTCCGCACCGTCAGCTCGACACCTGGCAACCAGCCGGCGCGCGTACGCGGGTCGCTGAACGCGCGGTAGAGGCGGGCGAGCGGCACCGCGAAGGTCTTGCTCTTCGTGGCCTCATACGCTCCGTCACGCCGCTGGCCGATCGCGCGGAGACCCTTGATCCGCTCGTAGCCCACGGTCACCGTCTGCGCCCACCAGCCGGGGATCCTGTATTTCGTGTGTACGTGCTCGGCGATCTCGCGGTGCGGCCAGGTGTCGGCTTTCGCGCGATCGAGCGCTTTCACCCACCGCACCCAGGTGTAGCCGGTGCGTGCCTTCACGGCCGCGTCGCTCTTGCCGGCGAGCCGGGCATAGTCGGCGACGGGCGGTGCGGTCGGGGTTGGTTTCTGCTTGAGGAGATGAGCGCGGGCGGTGGTGTAGGCTTCGCCCGTCTTCTGCATGCGTCCGCGAACGAGGCGCTTGAAGTCCTTGTCGGTCGGCATCGGTGGGTCCCTTGGCCGGGCCGCAGGCGAAGCGCCCCCCAGCGACGATGCCCGCGGCGTACCAAAGGCTCGAATCAGACGGATCCGGGGGTCTGCCCCCCTTTGCCTCGCGAGGGCCCCGGCTGGGGCAGGGCCGACGAGGTTGGGCGCGGACCATCGCCCGTGCCCAATTGTGCATGATCCCGTCGGCCCCGGCAAGGGCGGTGCGTGGCAAGACCGCTCCCCGAACGGGAGCTACTTACAGCTCGCGCTGACCATCGACAGCTTGGTCACGCTTACGGCCCCGGCCGGCATGTTCATGGCCATCGTGTCCTTCCCGTGAACGCCGCCCGCCATGGCGGGCGCTCCCGTCACGGTGACCGTATGCCCGACATGCTGACCCAGCTGCACCGTGCTGCTGGTCAGCGGGTACGACTTCCCGTCCTTGGTCTTCAGGTTGAACGTGTCCTTTGCGGTCCCCTTGCTGAGGCAGCCGGTCAGGCTGGCGGGCTGTTGAGCGCCCGCCGGAGGGGCGAGTGACACCAGCGATGTCAGCGCCCCGGCCAGCAGTCCGGCCAGCGCCAGGAGCACCGCGTTGCTGCGGAATATCATATCAAGCCTCCGTTACTCTGTCGGTTCTGCGTGGAGGACGAGCTACGGTAGGCGCGACGGGAGAACGCTGGCAATTGGTCCTAAGGGGGGTGGGGTTGACAGGTGACCAAAGAGTCACCTATAATGCACCATGGACGCGGTCTTCAAGGCGCTCGCCGATCCCACCCGCCGGGGCCTCCTGGACGAGCTGTTCAAGCGCGACGGCCAGACGCTCAGTGAGCTCGATCGCAAGCTCACCATGACGCGCTTCGGCGTCATGAAGCATCTCCGCGTGCTGGAGGACGCGGGCCTGGTGGTCACGAAGCGACGGGGTCGGGAGAAGCTGCACTTCCTGAACCGCGTGCCCATTCGCCTGATCCACGACCGGTGGATCGACAAGTACACCGAGCCGTTCGCCGCGATGCTCAGCGGCCTCAAACAAACCATCGAGGGGAGAGCCATGGAAAAGGTCTACGAGATCTACATCAAGACGACGCCGGAGCGGCTGTGGCGGGCGATCACCGACCCCGAGCTCCGGCGCAAGTACACGTTCGGCGTGGGGGTCTACTCGGACTGGAAGCCGGGTTCGTCCTATACCGGCCGCACCACGGACGAGACCGTCAACCCGAACATGCCGATCGTCGAAGGCGAGAACCTCGAGGTCGATCCGCCACGGCGGCTGGTCCAGAGCTTCCGCGCGCTCTGGAGCGACGACGTCAAGCGCGAGGGGACCTCACGGGTGACGTGGGAAATCACGCCGATCGGCGATTCGTGCCGGCTGACGGTGCTGCACGATCAGCTGCGCGAGGGGGCGAACAACGAGCTGTACGGTGGCTGGCCGATGGTCCTGTCCGGCCTCAAGACGCTGCTCGAGACCGGGGAGACGCTCACGACGCCGGGCTCGCTGCGGTTCGTCGCCGCGAAGGCCGGCTGACCGGAGCGGCGAGGTGCTCGAGGAATTCCATGACGGTCATCCGTCCGTTGGGAATCCCTTGAGCGCCGCCCTCCCGAGCCAGAGGAACAGCGCCAGCACCACGAGCTGGGTTACCAGGAACGGCGGCTCCTTCTGGGTCGGGGCGGCGGCAATCAGCCCGGGCAGCCGACTGAACAGCTGCACCACGAGAACGAAAACGTTGAGGTAGAGCGCCGCCACCGCGCCCACGATATAGACCCCGCGCCAGGGGCCGGCGAGGTGCCGGACATAGCGCGCGACCATGACGGGTGCCAGGATGACCAGCGAGATGATGCCGACGATGTGCGACGGCAGCAGCTTGGCGAACGGAAAGCCGAACCCGGTGACGCTCGTCAGGACGGTGGTGAGCAGAAAGAGTCCGGTCCACCCGTCGAGGCGCTTCCCTGCGACGAGCCCTCCAGCAACGACGCAGCCCGCGAAGATCCCAACGATGCTCAAGACGGTGTGAATCAGCGTGAACGTCGTGAAGCCGAAGATCATGACCCGTTCCTTTCCCAGAGATGTCGTGGAGATGCTCGTGGTGGGCCGTGCCGGCGAGTGAAAGCCGTAGCGCCCGCCCCTAGTGTGGCGCGCCCAGCGAGTCCGCCGCGCGGAGGAATGCGCGGACCGCCCGCACGTTCTCGGCCGGCGCGTCCCACATGGTGATGTGGGCAGCGCCGGACAGCACCACGACCTGCGCGCCGGGCGTGAGCGACGCGAAGCGGCGGATGGTCACCGGATCGGCCTCGTCGAACTCGCCTACGGTGTACAAGACCGGAACGCGGATGGTCGGGAGGAACGACGTGACGTCGTAGGTCTTGAGCGTCCCGGTGATGGTGAACTCGCTTGGCCCCTGCATGTAGTTGTACATCGCCTGGTTCACGGTCGCGAGCAGGCTGTCCAGGTCCGCCTTGACCGGCTGACGCCACACGTACTTGTCATAGAACTCGACCAGCGCTGCCTGGTAGTCGGCAGCGTCGTATGTGTGCGCGGCCTCGGCTCGCCGAATCGCCCGCTGGGACGAGTCGGAGAGCGTGCCGACCAACGCGCGCGCGTGTCGCTCCCAGACAGGGATGTCCAGGGCGGCGCTCCCGAGAACCAATGAGGCGACGTGCTCGGGGTGAGCGCGATAGTACTCGACGGCGAGGATGGTGCCCCACGAGTGCCCGAGCAGGTGCACTCGCCCGTAGCCGAGGCTGGCACGGAGCGAGTCCAGCTCGGCGACGAAGTGCGGGATGGTGAACGCGGTGGTGTCGGCGAGCCCGTCCGACTTGCCGCCGCCGAGCTGATCGTAGCGCACGAGCGGCCGATCCTCCGCGAGTGCCTCGAGCGACTTCATGTAGATGCTGGAAAAGCCGGGCCCGCCGTGCAGCAGTATGACCGGCGTTCCGGCGCCTCCGCTCAGCACCCGGTACCAGATGCGTCCGCCTGGCACGGCAAGCATGCCCTCGCGCGCACCAGGAGCGCTCGCAGTCCCCGCGGCGCCCGCGGCGGGCCGGTCCCGGGCCGGCCGCCGCTCGGCGCAACCCTGACACAGCGCGAGTGCGGCGACCAGCACGACCGCGGGCCGACTGCTGGCCATCACGCGGGGCATTCGTCCCGGGTGGCTCCATCGAGCGGGATCCGTGCCCCGTCCGGATCGAACGGCTGGGCAAAACTGAACGCGTGCGGCGTGGCCCCGTGCGCCTGCAGGTGCGCGAGCCTCGCGGCGGCCTCCGCCACGGACGGCCGGTGCCCCGCCGGCACCCACCAGAGCGCCACGTACACGCCCTCGAATCGCTCGAACCATTCCCGGCGCCGCCGCATGACCCCGGCGTGGGCACTGCGATAGACGTACGCCCGCAACGCGGCCAGGTCGGTCCACACCGACATGTTGAGCAGGAGGAGCGGGTCGGGAAAGGGGCGGACGGCCGTCGCATCGCCGTCCTCCGTCTGGAGGCGCCACACGAAGCCCGGAGCCGCGTCGGCGAGGGCGTTGATCGCGGGGAGGTTGGCGACGAACTCCGCCATGACGGGATCGTTCATTTCACCCCGCACTCGGCCGATGTTGATCTGGGCCAGGTGCCATTGTGGTTCGGTCATGGTGTCACTCCAGTTCGGTCGTCAGGATCCCGCCCGCTCCGCGGCGTCGGCGGCGCGCTCCCGCTGAATCCAGCGCGCGAATCGCTCGAGCAGTCCCAGCAACATGCCGCGCGTCGCCTCGTCGGTCAGCCGGTTGCGCGCATCGAACCGTTCATGGGCCTTCGCCACGAGAAGCTCGGGCGGCGGGAGGGTGCGGGCATGAACATGCCCCAGGAGCTGCCGCAAGTGCAACTGGGCCCGTGCCGTCCCGACCTGGCTGGGTGACGCCCCGATGACCGCCACCGGCTTCCGGCTGAGCGGAGCGCGGCCCGGAAGCCGCGATCCCCAGTCGATCGCGTTGGTGAGCACCCCCGGGATCCCGTCGTTGTACTCGGGCGTCGCGATGAGCAGCCCGTCCGCGTCCTCGATGAGTGCCTTGAAGTCCGCCACACTGGTCGGATCGCCCTCCCGCTCGACATCGGCGTTGTAGAAGGGCAGGTGCCCGATCTCGATCGGGTCGATCGTCATGCCGGTCGGGGCGAGCTCGCGCGCGGCCCCGAGCAACGCGCGATTGAACGAGTCGCGACGCAGGCTGCCGGCGAACCCGACGATGTGCAGCTCAGCCACGCTGCCCCTCGTCGCGCTTGACTGTGAGCAGCTGGGCACACGACGCACACGCCTCCACGTGCTCGGCCACCGCCAAGGACTCGGCGAGGGGAAGCGTCCGCAGCAGGTAGCTCTCCAGCCGCAGCACGGTCACCGAGCAGGTCCACCCGCGGGGATAGTCGGTCATCGGTCCTCCCACACACCATTGCGGAGCGAGCTATTCTAGGGATCCTGCCCGGCGCCGGCTACCCCCGGGGGCGGCCGGCATGATTCCTAAGGATAGGGACCCCGGATGCAACCGACTCGCGATGTTGCCCCGCCGCCGAACGTCGTCTCCGCCTGGGCGCCGCTGGGCTTTCGCGTGTTCCGGCTGCTCTGGCTTGCGGTGCTGGCGAGCGACATC
>CAZFKN010000102.1:2183-10494 GCA_964519805.1 uncultured Gemmatimonadaceae bacterium | reverse complement strand
CTCGGCTGGAGCGGGCTCGCGTCCTCAAGCGCATCGACGACCGGCCGGTATGGTCGGTGGTGTGCCTCTTCGTCGCCAAACCGCATCGCCGAAACGGCGTGTCCATCGCGCTGCTCGAGGCGGCCGCCGAGTTCGCGACGGCTCGTGGCGCCCGCATCCTCGAGGGCTACCCGGTCGAGCCTCGGCACGGGCCACTGCCCGATCCGTTTGCGTGGACCGGGACGGCATCGGCGTTTCGCGCGGCCGGATTCGGCGAGGCGGCGCGCGGCTCGCCCACCCGCCCGATCATGCGCCTCATACTGACCCCGTGACTGGTCCCGGCGAGCCGCAGCTTCATATATTCCGGCATCATGACATACGAGACGCTCACCTCCCTCGAGGGGCCGGAGGTGCTTTCCCGGGCCAAGCGGTTCTTCGCGGAGCGGGTGCCCCTGTCGGCGGCCTATCCCGAGAAGGAGGGCGCCGCGTTTCTGGTGCTGCGAGGCCAGGGCGGTGAAGAGATCGCCCTCGCCGTGATGGCGGCACCCGGCGGCACCAAGGTGCGCGGTTCCACCCTCCTCTTCGATCAGGCGGTGGATCGCTTTCTGTCTACGCTTCCGGCACCCGCCGACCTGCCGGCATGAGCGGCACGGTCCCGGTGCGTGTGATGGTTTCCGACGCCTGGGACGCCGTGTCGTTGGAGCTTCCCTCCTCTACACCGCTCAGCGAGATCAAGCGGGAGGCGCTGGCCCGCACCCGGGTCAGGGGTGACCCGGGCGAGTACCTCGTCAAGTTCCGGGGCGCCGAGCTGGACGACGAGACCCGAAGCCTGAAGGATGCCGGGGTGCCGGCCAACGCGTCCCTGATCGTGGTCCGCCGTCGGCGCCGGCCGGTGAAGTGACCGTGATTCCCACGCCCGGTGCGAGTCGCACCATCACCCTGGTGGCGTCAGCCTTCCTCGGCTTCGACGGCGCTGCCCTGGCCGGGCTCGGCATCTGGACCGGCCATCCGCTGGTGGCGCTTATCGGTGGGGCGCTGTTCCTGTCGTCCGGTCTGGTGCTCGTGTACTGGCGATGGCACCTCCGGCAGCTGGAGGAGATCGCCGCCGCCCGCCGAGCGCTCCGCGACGAGGCCGAATCGCTCCGGGAGCTTCTCCGCGGCGGCTGAGCTCATGCCCGTCGCCGTCTTCACCCACCCAGCCTGTCTCGAGCACGATCCCGGTCCCGGTCACCCCGAGACTCCCGCGCGCCTGCGCGTGCTGCTCGAGCGGGTTTGGCGCGAGCCCGCGCTGGCGCTCCGCGAGGCCGCCCCGGCCGGCCGCCCGGCGTTGCTCGCCGTGCACGGAGACGCGTATCTGCGCTCGGTGGAAGCGCTCAGTGCGAGCGGAGGCGGCCCGCTCTTTCTCGATACGATCCTCAGCGGGCGGAGCTGGTCGGCCGCGGTGGGGGCCGCTGGTGCGGTGATCGCGGCCGTGGATCACGCCCACGCGGGCGGTGGTCACGCGTTCGCGGGCGTACGGCCGCCCGGCCACCACGCGCTCGCCTCACGGGGGATGGGCTTCTGCCTGGTGAACAACGCCGTCGTCGCGGCGCGGCACGCGCAGGCGCTCGGCCGTGCCCGCGTTCTGATCGTGGATTGGGACGTGCACCACGGGAACGGGACCCAGGCGCTGGTGGAATCGGACCCGACGCTCCGCTACGTGTCGTTGCATCAATGGCCGTGGTATCCGGGGACGGGTGCGGCGGAGGAGCGCGGCGTGGGGAACATTTTCAACGTCCCGCGCGGGCCCGGAAGCCCGCCGGCGCTCTACGTGGACGATCTCTGGGCAGCGATTGTCGCCGCGTCGACCGGCTGGTCGCCCGACCTCCTGCTGATCTCGGCCGGCTTCGACGCCATGAAGGGCGACCCGCTGGGCGGATTCACGCTGGAGCCGGCGCACTACGCCGATCTGACGCGCCGACTGCGCGAGCGGCTTCCCGGCGTGCCGATCGTCGGGGTTCTCGAGGGCGGCTACGTTCCCGAGCGCGTGGCCGAAGGGGCCGCGGCGCACGTCCTCGCCTTGCTCTGACGGTCGTGGGCTCCGTGGCGAGCCGCTTCGCCACCCGATAAGTTCCACGCCGTCCTCCTCCAGGATCCACCGTGTCCACCGCCCTTCACGTCGAAGCCGAGATCCTCGAGCTCACCACGCGGCACCCATTCCTCATCGCGCGCGGGGGGCAGGCGCTGCACCACACGGTCTGGGTCCGCGTGCGCGATCGGGACGGCCAGGTGGGTTGGGGGGAAGCGGCGCCGACGACCTACTACGGCGAGACGCCGGAGACGGTGCTGGCGGCGCTCAACGTCTACGCCGCGCAGCTGCCGGCTGACCCGTTCGATCTCGAGGCGGCGGACCATGCGCTGATGGCGGCGCTCGACGTGAATCCCTCCGCCCGCGCCGCGCTTTCCACCGCGCTCCATGATCTGGTCGGCAAGCGACTGGGTGTGCCGCTCTACAAGCTCTGGGGCCTCGACCCGGCCAGGACGCCCGTCTCGACGTTCACCATCGGCCTCGACACACCGGACAAGATGCGGGCAAAGGTGCTGGAGGCGGATCCGTACCCCGTGCTCAAGGTGAAGCTCGGAACCAAGCGCGACGACGAGATTCTCCGGACGGTTCGCAGCGCGACCGACAAGGAGCTGCGCGTGGACGCCAACTGCGGCTGGACCCGGAAGCAGGCGATCCGCATGCTGCCGGTGCTGGAGGAGTTCGGCGTCACGGTGCTGGAGCAGCCGCTGCCCCCGCACGATCGCGACGGGCTCGCGACGGTCACGCGCGCGTCGCGCATTCCCGTGATCGCGGACGAGAGCTGTCTCGTGGCGACCGATATTCCGCCGCTGGTGGGCGCGGTGGACGGCATCAACATCAAGCTCGCCAAATGCGGTAGCCTGCGCGAGGCGCTGCGGATGATCGCCGTTGCGCGCGCCCACGGCCTCATCGTCATGGTGGGCTGCATGATCGAGTCGTCCATCGCCATCACGGCGGCCGCGCATTTCACGCCGCTGGTGGACCTCGTCGACCTCGATGGCGCCGCCCTGCTCGCCGCCGATCCGTTCGCCGGGGCGACGATCGACCGGGGCCGGATCGCTCTTCCCTCCGGACCGGGGCTTGGCGTGCGGCAGCGATGACCGCGTACGCGCAGGTCGCCCTTCCTCTACCGCTCCACTCGACCTACACCTACCGGATACCCGAGACGCTGGCCGACCGCGTGGCACCGGGGGCGCGGGTCGTGGTGCCGGTGCGCCAGCGCGAGCTGGTGGGGCTCGTCGTGGCGGTCGACGAGACGGAGCCCGAGGTTTCGCCGCGGGACGTGCTGGCCGCGCCCGACGCCGAGCCGGCGCTGCCCGCCGCGCTGCTCCGGACGGCGGAGTGGATCGCCGGTTACTACGGCGCGCCCATCGGGCTCACGCTCAGGGCCGTGCTGCCAGGCGGGATGTGGGGTGCCTCGCAGGTCATCGTGACCCGGCTCCCGAGTGGACCGACGACCGGTGGCGTTGCCGGTGAGGTGCTCGACTGGCTCGACCGGCGGGACGGTTCGGCGTCGGTCTCGGCCATCGCGCGCGGCCTCCGGCGGCCGGTCTGGGATGCCGTGGATCGTCTCGAGCGGGCCGGGGCGGTGTCCGTCCGGGTAGAGCCGCCCGACACCGAGGCGGAACAGGCGACGGAGCGGCTGCTCGTGCTCGTCGGTGAGCCGCCCTCGCTGCTCGAGCGCGAGCGGATTTTCAAGCGAAAGGCGCGGCAACGGGCGCTCTACGAGGCGGTCGAAGCTCTGGGCGGTCGGGCGCCCGTGCGGCACGTGCTGGAGCAGCTCGGCTTCGATGCCGCGCTCGTCCGGACGTTGGTCAAAGGCGATCTCGCCAGCATCGAGCTGATCGAACGGGTACGGGATCCCTTCGCGGACACGCCGGGCTCTCCGCCGCCGGCGACGCTGACCGCCGATCAACAAGCGGCCCTCGCCGCCATCGGCTCCCTCGATCCGGGGGCCGGCGCGCTGCTCTTCGGCGTCACCGGGAGCGGGAAGACGCTCGTGTACCTCGAGGCGGTGCGTCGAGTGCTTGCCCGCGGGCGCGGGGCGATCGTCCTGGTGCCGGAGATCGGCCTCACGCCGCAGACGGTGAGCCGGCTCAGGGGCGCGTTCGGCGACGACGTCGCGGTGCTGCACAGCGGGCTCTCGGACGGCGAGCGCGCGGACGCCTGGCGCCTGATCCGACGGGGCGCGCGGCGGGTCGCGGTCGGCGCGCGATCCGCGATCTTCGCGCCGGTCCCCGATCTCGGCATGATCGTGGTGGACGAAGAGCACGAGGCCAGCTATAAGAACGGCGAAGCGCCGCGATACCACGCGCGCGACGTTGCGGCCGTGCGCGCCCGGCTGGAAGGCGCCGTGCTGGTGCTCGGGAGTGCCACGCCCGCGCTCGAGACGATGGTTCGCGCCGGCGAGGGCGGACTCGCGCTGCTTCGCCTGCCCGATCGGGTCGGCATGCGGCCGCTCCCGCCGGTCGAGCTGGTGGACCTGCGCACGGCCGAGAAGGTGTCCGGGGCGGGCCCGGTTCCCTGGTCGGCGCGGCTGGATGCCGCGGTGACGACGGCGTTGGCTCGACGGGAGCAGGCGTTGCTGCTCCTCAACCGGCGCGGCTGGGCGTCATTCCTTCAGTGCCCGGATTGCGGCGCGGTGCGACAATGCCCCAACTGCACGGTGTCGCTGACCGTGCATCGGGCGCCCGAGATGCTCCGGTGTCACTACTGCGGCCACGAGGAGCCGCTGCTGCGGAGCTGTTCCGAGTGCGGCCACGCGGTGCAGGAGATGCGCGGGGTGGGCACGCAGCAGCTCGAGCGGCTCCTGGCCGAGCGGTTTCCCGAAGCGCGGGTGGCGCGGATGGATCTCGACGCCACCAGCACCAAGTGGTCGCACGGACGGATACTCGGCGCGGTCGAGCGCGGAGAAGTCGATCTGCTCGTCGGCACGCAGATGATCGCCAAGGGGCTCGACTTCCCCAACGTGACGGTGGTCGGCGTCGTCGACGCCGACACGGCCCTGTACCTCCCGGATTTTCGCTCGGCGGAGCGCACCTTTCAGCTGCTGGCGCAGGTCGCCGGGCGGGCGGGACGCGGCCCGAAGGGTGGGCGCGTCCTGGTACAGACGCGGAACCCGACACACCACGCGCTCACGCACGCGGCCGCGCACGACGCGGAGGGATTTCTGCGGCGGGAGCTGGAGATCCGCCGGTCGCCGCCCTACCCGCCGGTCGTCTCACTGGTCAACCTGGTGGTCTCCGGACCCGACGAGACCAGAGTCAGCCACCGCGCCGCGGGGCTGGCCGAGTGGTGTATCGCGCTCGTCACCCAGTATCGCCTGGGGGTCGAGGTACTCGGCCCGGCACCGTGCCCGATCGCCCGGATCAAGGAGCGGTGGCGCTGGCACGTGCTGCTCAAGGGGCCGTCGCCGGCGCTGGGGCGGCTGGTGCGTTACGGCGCACGCCGGCTGACGCGGGCGGGCGCGGTGCGGGTCGTGATCGACCGCGATCCGGTGTCCGTGCTCTGACCGCACTGCTTGAATCCCCTCTGGACGCCGCCTACCTTTCCGCCTGCCTATGAGCGCCACCGCCGACAAGTCAGGGACGACCACCTACCAGTATCCGGACTTCACGAAGCCGCCGTTCGCCGACGCGCCCGAGGCCCGCTTCGCTCAGCTTCCGGCTGACGGCGTGCTGCCCGAGGGGTTCTTTTCCACCTCCAACCTCCCGACCTTCATCAAGGTCGCCGGCCGCTGGCTGATGCCGACTCGGCCCCGCATGGACTGTGTCGTCGTGAAGCGTGGCGCGGAGCTGGAGACGATCGAGCCGCGCCGCCTCAAGAAGGGCGACTCCGTCGCCATGGGCGAGGCCGAAGACGGGACTGCCGGCATCGTCGTGCACTCGGCCGGGTTCCTCGGCGGCAGCCACGGGGCCAACGAGTTCCGCTTCATGTCCACCGAGGTGAGCCGGGAACGCCCGGTGAACTACGAGGAGCTTGCCCGGCGACTCGCGGAGGAGAAGCAGAACGGCGGCTACCTCGTGTGGGTCGTCGGCCCGGCGCTGGTGCACTCGCGGGCACGCGCGGACTTCGAGTGGTTCATCGCACAGGGGTTCGTGCAGGCGGTGCTCGTCGGCAATGCGGTGGCGGTGCACGACATCGAAGCGGCCATCTTCGGCACCACGCTGGGCATGTCCAACACCGGCCAGCCGACCGAAGGCGGGCACGGGCTCCACATGCGGGCCATCAATCGCGTGCGCGCCGCCGGCTCCATCGAGCAGGCCGTCCGCTCCGGGTTGATCAAGACCGGCATCATGCACGCGCTCGTCACCCATGGCGTCCCGTTCATCCTTGCGGGGTCGATTCGCGACGACGGCCCGCTGCCCGGTGTGCTGAGCGACACGCTGGCCGCCCAGGATGCGATGCGGGAGTACACCGTCAAGGCCACGGGGGCGATCTTCATCGCGACCGCCCTCCATGCCATCGCGGTGGGCAACATGCTGCCCGCCTTTCACACGCGCTACGGGGCGCCGGCGCCGCTCATGACCATTTGTGTGGACCAGACGGAGTTCGTGGTCAACAAGCTCAAGGACCGGGGCACCCACCAGGCCTACGGCGTCGTGACCAACGCGCAGGACTTCATGCACGTCCTGCGATTCTACGTGGAGCGATGGGCACCGGAATCGGCTTGAACCGTCCTGCTCAGGCACCCGGCGTCGGCCTCGGCTGGAGCCGCCTCGCCGGGGAGGTGGCGAAGGTCCTCCCGCGCGAGGAGATCGACGGCGTGTGGGCCTTCCCCAACCTCCGCCGCGACGGACGCGAGTGGGGCACGGCCGTCGTCTCCCGGGTCGAGGGCGACCGGCGCCGGATCTACACCGCCCGATACCAGCTGGTACTCAAGGGCAAGGAGCGGGGCCAGTTCGAGGCCGCCGTGGAGGAGGTCGGCAGCGGATCCATCGACACGCTCGCGGAGCTGCTCCACGAGGTCCACAAGCGGACCGACGACGAGCACCCGCCGGTTCCGGTCGTGCTTGGCGACTGGTTCCCCGAGCCGACCGATGGCGCGCCTCGCTAGAGGCGAGGGCGCGGCTCTCCTCGAGCGCTTCCGCCGTCACCTCCGGGATCGTCACCTCCCCGTCACCCGTCAGCGGGACCTCATCGCCCATACGGTGCTCACGTCGGACGAGCATCTCTCCGTCGACGCGATCCAGAAGCACCTGAAGGAGCTGGGTGAGCGGGTCGGCACCGCGACCATCTACCGCACGCTCGACGTGCTCGTGCGGAGCGGCCTCGTCCGCGCGCACGATTTCGGCGAGGGCTTCAAGCGCTACGAGCCGATGCCCCAGCAAGCGCATCACGAGCACTTGATCTGCCTTCGCTGCGGGCGGGTGGTGGAGTTCCAGAACGAGCGGCTCGAGCGCATGCTCCCGATCATCGCCGACGAGCACGCCTTCCAGCACCAGCGGCACCGGGTCGAGGTGTACGGCCTCTGTCGTGAGTGCCGCCACCGCGACCTCGGCCCGCTCGGGGAGGCGACGTGAGCGAGCCGGCCGGGCTCGGACTGTTCGTCGCCTTCGCCGCAGGCCTCCTCAGCTTCCTGTCCCCCTGCGTTCTGCCGCTGGTGCCTTCGTACGTCGGATTTCTCACCGGGATGACGCTCACCGAGATCAGCGGGCGCCGGCGCATCGCCGTGATCCACGCGCTGCTCTTCGTGGCGGGATTTTCGCTTGTATTCGTGCTGCTCGGAGCCAGCGCCACCGCTCTCGGCAGCGCGCTCCGGTACTACCAGGTCTGGATCGCGCGGGTGGGTGGCGTCCTCGTCATCCTGTTCGGCCTGCTGTGCCTCGGTGCGGTACGGGTCGGGTTTCTGGAGCAGGAGCGGCGCCTGCAGCTCCAGGACAAACCGGTGGGCTACCTCGGCTCGGCGCTCGTGGGGGTCGCCTTCGGGGCCGGGTGGACGCCGTGCATTGGTCCGGTCCTCGGCGCCATCCTGAGCCTTGCCGCGACGACCGAAAGCGTCAGCCGGGGAATGCTGCTCCTGGGCGTCTACTCGGCGGGGCTCGCCGTACCCTTCCTGCTCGCGGCGGTGGCCGTCGAGTCCTTCCTCGAGTGGTTCCAGCGATTCCGTCGGTTCCTGCCGTGGGTCATGCGGGTGAGCGGTGTGCTGCTGATCTTCGTGGGTCTGCTGATGGCGACGGGCCAGTTCACGCGGCTCGCGGGCTGGCTGCAGGGGCTGACGCCGGCGTTTATCCGGAATCAAATATGAGCGCGCAGGTGAGAGGTGAG
>CAZFKN010000102.1:0-2083 GCA_964519805.1 uncultured Gemmatimonadaceae bacterium | reverse complement strand
CCTCTCACTTCTCACTTCTTACCTCTTCCAGCTCCTCCTCCAACTGCTGCCGGCGGAGCAGCTCCCAGTAGCGTCCGCCCCGGGCGACCAGCGTTTCGTGCGTCCCCTGCTCGACCACCCGGCCGCCATCGAGCACGAGGATCCAGTCGGCCTCACGCACCGCCGCGAGCCGGTGGGAGACGATCACGTTCGTCCGCCCGGCGAGCGCGCTCCGGAGACCGGCGAGGATCCTCGTCTCGGTCTGTGCGTCGACGGCGCTGAGTGCGTCGTCCAGCACGAAGATGGGCGGATTTTGGGCCAGCGCCCGCGCGATCGCTGCGCGCTGTTTCTGACCGCCGGACAGGTTGATGCCCCGCTCACCGAGTACGGTGTCGAACCCGCGCGGGAGCGACGTCAGCGCCTCGGTGAGCTGGGAGACGTCTGCCGCCCGCTCGAGCCGCCCGTCGTCGGGCGCGCCCAGCAGCACGTTCTCGCGCAGTGTGGCGCTGAAGAGGAACGTCTCCTGCGGCACGAAGCCGATCGCGTGGTGCAGCTGGTCCAGAGACAGCCGCCGGATATCCACGCCGTCGATCAGGATCCGCCCGCGGTCCGGGTCGTACGTCCGCACGAGGAGATCCACGAGCGTCGTCTTCCCCGCGCCCGTGGCCCCGACGATCGCGAGTGAGCGGCCGGGCGCGAGCGAGAACGACACGTCCTCGAGCACCCAGCCGCGTTCGGGTGCGTTGGGATACCGAAACCAGACGCCCTCAACGGCAAGCGCGCGGGCGCGCCCCGCCGGCGCCAGCGGTGCGGGGACGTCGGGCGAGACGATGGCGGGACGCTCGTCCATCACCTGGTTGATCCGGGCCATCGCGGCTGCGCCGCGCTGCACCAGGTTGATTGCCCAGCCCAGCGCGATCATGGGCCAGACCAGCATGGCGAGGTAGACGCCGAACGCGACGAAGGCGCCCACGCTCACCACGCCGGTGACGACGAGACGACCGCCGACGTACAGGATCGCCGCGCCGCCGAGCCCGCCGAACAGCGAGAGCACCGGGTAGAAGACCCCCTGAACCTTGGCGAGTGACAGGTTCCGCTCCTGATACTTCCGGTTGAGCCCGCGGAAAGCGGCGCCCTCGGCGGCCTCTTGGCGATAAGCACGCACGACCCGCACGCCCGAGAGATTCTCGTGGACGAAGTTGGTGAGCTCGCCGAACTGATTCTGAATCTCGAGCGTCCGCCGGTGAATCATCTGCCCGAGCGAGGCCATGGCAACCGGAAGTGCCACGAGCGGGAGGAGCGCGATGCCGGTGAGCAGGGGACTGATGTGGACCATGGCTGGAACGATGAGGGCCGCCCTGATTATTGTATCGACTAGGTACATTAGGGCCGGTCCGGCCACCATGCGGACGGCGAGCAGGTCGTTCGTCGCACGGGCCATGACGTCGCCGGTCGCGAACCGGTCGTAGAAGGCCGCGGACATCCTCTGCAGGTGTTCGTAGAGGACGTTGCGGAGATCGTACTCGATCCGGCGGCTCACGCTGTTCAGGATGTCGCGCATGAAGTACCGCGCCACCCCGCCGATCAGCGCCACGCCCACGAGCAGCAGCGCAAACCGTCCCACCTCGGCCAGCGGAGCGGACGAGCGCAAGGCATCGATCCCCCGCTCGAGATAACGGGGACCGAGGACGTTGAAGAAGTTGGAGACCACGACCATGGCCATGCCGGCGGCAAACGTCCACCGGTACGACCGCATGAAGGGCAACAGGGCCCTCAGCTCGCGCATAGGGCTGCAATGTCATCGCATCCGGAAACCCCGGCAAGTCACGTCATAGTGGAGGAATGAGGGAATGAAGACGACTATGCTCATCGCGCTGGCGGCCCTGGCGGTCGGGGCGTGTGGCAGGGGAGAGCCGAAGCAGGCCGTCGCGGCGGCGGACAGCATGAGCCGCGACCTGCAGCTCGCGCCCGTCGATACGTCCAAGCCGATCAACGACCAGCCGTCGGCCGCGCCTGCACCCGCGCCGGAGCCCGCAGCCGCGCCCGCACCGAAGCCCGCGGCGCCGGCCCCGAGGCCCAAGCCCAAGCCGAAGCCGGCCGCTCC
>CAZFKN010000101.1:0-10572 GCA_964519805.1 uncultured Gemmatimonadaceae bacterium | reverse complement strand
AGCTCGATCAGGGTGAAGCCCTTGCGGTCCGACATGAAACCTCCGAAAAGTTCGCTGTTTGGAACAGCCGTCGCGAAAGCCGAGTCTCCAGCGCGTTGAAGGCAACTGGTGTGCCAATGCTACTCAACCGACTGAGCATCACCGCTCCCGACAAGTGCTTAGGAGTCGCCGAGGCCACGGAATGATGTCGGCCATTCCAGGGCCTCCACCCGAATATTGCAAGGGTTCTGCAGGCGGCCCTGACGCTCCTCGAAATGCCGACGCGCTTTCACGCCAAGCGATAGGGGCTTACGGGCAGACCGGAACACCTTCCTGTGTGGCGGCCGCCGGTGTGCCGGAGGCCGAGAAGGTTGAGCCGACGAACACCCCGCAGGAGCCCGGCGAGTAACCCGGGTTCGAGATCGTAGCGGCCCAGCCGCTCGCGTTGGAGGCGCCATCGATGGCCAGCGTGTTTCGCGAGCTGGGACTGATGTTTACCTGGCCGGTGCCGATCGTCGTGCCGTAGGTCGTCGCATACTTGGACGAGTCGGCGTAGAACGCCTCCTGCGCCGTGGCGAGATTCTTCAAGTCGGAGATCATGCTCGACTTGACCGCCTTCTCCTTGGTGTTCGCGAACTTGGGAATCGCGATCGCGGCCAGAATGCCGATGACCACGACCACGATCAGCAGCTCGATGAGGGTGAAGCCTTTGCGGTTCGCCATGTAAGACTCTCCGGCCCTGCGGCTACGCCGCGGTGATCGTGGACGACGCTGATGGAACGCTTCTGGCCGACCATGCGACGGGCAATCGGCATGCCGCGCTGGACTCCTATACTTCAAGTGCTTGAGGAATCTGGGCTTTGACTGCGACAACAGCACCGGTGAGCGAATTTGCAGGGCAGGGCTCGTCGGGCTTCCTGCGACAGCGGAATAATTGGCCGGTGTTCATCGGCTCGCTCGTCCTGCTCGCCCTTGCATCGAGCGCCTCAAGTCTTTGGAACGGCTTCGCTTTCGACGACGTCCTGATCGTCCGGGACAACCCGCAAGTTCATTCGTTGAGCCAGTTGGCCTTCGACTTTGTCCAGGGGTACTGGCCGCGCGAACACGGAGGCGCCCTCTACCGGCCCCTTACTCTCGCCGCGTTCTCGGTGCAGTGGGTCATTGGAAACGGTGCGCCGTGGGTCTTCCACGCCGTCAACGTCGCTCTTTATGCGGCGCTCACGCTGGTGATCTTCGGGCTCGCCCTCGAGTTCCTGCCGGTCGCCAGCGCCTGGGTCGCCGCCGCGCTCTTCGCCGTACACCCGATCCACGTCGAGGCCGTCGGCAACGTCGTCGGCCAGGCCGAGCTCACCACGGCGTTGGCGGTGAGCCTCGGCGTATGGCTCTATGTGCGCGCCCGCCGCCGGCCCGAGCTCACCGCAAGCGACAGCGTGGCGCTCCTCCTCCTCCTCACCACGGCCGCGTTGTGCAAGGAAAACGGCATCATACTCCTGGGGCTGCTGGTGGCCGCCGAGGTCACGGTGATCGCCGACGCGCGGCCGCCGGGCGCCCGGGTCAAGTCGCTGCTGCCGGTCTATCTGCTCCTCCTTCTCGGCGCGGTGATCATGATGATCGCCCGACGCGCCGCGCTCGGCGCGACCGTCGGAGAGTACCCGGCGCTGGTGCTGGGAGACCTGGGATTCCGCGACCGCGTTCTCACCATGCTGGGGATCGTGCCCGAATGGGTGCGGCTCTTCCTCTGGCCCGCGCACCTGCGGGCGGACTACGGACCTGCCGAGTACGTGGCGACCAATCAGTTCGGGCCGCCGCAAGCGCTCGGGCTGGCTCTCGTACTCGTCACCCTCACGACGGGGTGGGTAGCCCGCCGGCGCCGACCGGCGCTGGCGTTCGGGATCGCCTGGGTAGTCCTGTCGCTTCTACCGGTGAGCAACATCCTCGTGACGAGCGGAATCCTGCTGGCCGAGCGGACGCTGCTCCTGCCGAGCATCGGCGTGACGCTGGCGGCGGGCGCCATTGCGGCCGCCGCGCTCCGCCGCATGGAGTCTTCGAGGCCGCTGCAGCGGGCCGCGGCAGGTGCCCTGGGTGTATTGATCGTGGTGGGGGCTGTCCGATCGGCGGGCCGGCAGGCGGCCTGGGTGGATACACCGAGTGTGGTACGGCAGCTGGTGCGCGATGCTCCGCTCAACTACCGCGGATGGCTCATGTACGGGGCGTATCTGCGGACGCAAGGCCGGACGGACGAAGCGCGTGAGGCGATGTTGCGTTCCGCGGGGCTCTATCATCGCGACGGGCGGGTTTACCAGGACCTGGGCCAGCTGATGCGCTTCGAGGGCGGGTGCCCGCGCGCCGTGCCCCTCTTCCGCCGGAGCTTGGAGATCGACCCGACGCTCTACCAGGCACGGGGCCGCCTCTACGTGTGCCTGCTCGAGCTCGGCGATACCAGCGGGGCGATGGCGCTCGCGGCGGACGGAGCCAAGCGCGGCGAATGGTTCTTCCAGCTGGTCATGGCGCGCGCGGGCAAAGCCCAACCCGCCGCAGTGGACTCGGCGCGCCCCGCCCGCTAGTGTCCGGCCTTCAACGTTCGGCCGCGGGGGCGCCCTTCCCCTCGGCGGGTGGGCAGCTCTCCCGCACCTTCGCCTCGAACATGGCTACGCTTGGCACGGTGGAATCGATGGCGTGCATCCGGCTGGTCGCTCGCGCCAGCTCGATGCAGTCGTGGGCCGAGTCCGCCGCCTCCGCCAGTAGCTCCCAGCTGCGCCCGAACATCGGGAACTCGAAGGCCACCAGCCGGCGGAGCGTCATTGCTTTCCGCGCCTGACCCCTCGCCATCGCGATCTCCGCCTGCGCCAGCCGTACCTCCGCCCGGTAGCCCGGCACCACGCTCAGCGCCTCGTTGAGCCGCGCCTCCGCCGTATCCACCTGTCCCGCCTTGACGCCGTTCATCACCGACCGCTGAAGCTCGATCAGGCGCTCGTGATCCAGCCGGAAGGACGCCCAGAACGCGTCCGCCGATTCCTTGTACCGCCCTTCCAGCTCGAGCAGCGAAGCGAGGTCCCGCCACACCGGCGGCGCAAGCGGCCGTACCAGCAGCGCCTGTCGCAGGTAGTACTCCGCCGAATCGGCCTCGTTGCGTTCCGCGGCGAGCATCCCCGCAACCCAGACCGCGTGGTAGGACCCCGGCGCGTCACGCACGAGGCTGGGAAGCACACTCGCGTTGTCGCGCCAGACGGGGTTACGGGTCACCACGCGCGCGACGCTGGTGGTCAGCACCACGCCCGCGGCGGCGACCGCCACCCGCGGCGCACGCTGCGCGAGCAGGCCCCAGGCGCAGGCAACCAGCAGCACCGCGCCCACGGACGGGAGGTACAGGGTACGCTCGCCAAGCAGGAGGCCGGTCGGGACGATGATGTTGGCTACGATCGCGATCGTCCCCGCCATCCAGCCGATCGCGAAGGTGACGGCGGGTGCCCTCTTTCGAGCCCGGAAGGCGACGATCGCCGTCACCAGCAGCAGGGCCAGCCCGAACATGCCGCGCGGCGTCCACTCGGCCACGGCCGGCATGAAGTCGGGGGAGTAGTCCACGGACAGCTTGAGCGGGAAGAACAAGAGCCGGAAATACTGGGGGACGAGGGCGCTCATGACTTTGGTCCGGCCGACCAGGCCGAGCCCCTCGAGCCCGGGCGCCACCTCGCGTCCGGTGAGGTCGCCCACGATGGCGGAGCGGAGCCAGAGCCACGTGAGCCCCACCACGATGATGCCGACCCAGAGGAGGAAGTGCCGCTGCACCTTCTCGTGAAAGGGTCGGCCGGCCCGATCGGCGTCCAGGAGGTCGCTCAGGAGCAGCAAGCCCGGCAACGCGAATGCGGACTCCTTGGAAGCCAGGGCGAGCCCAAAGCAGGCCAGCGTCCCCAGCGTCGCACCGATCCGGCGACCCGACCGGGTGTCACCCGCCTCCGCCAGTGCACCGTCCCACTGATAGCAGAGCACCGAGAGCACGGCGAAGAGCGTGGAGAGGACTTCGGCCCGCCCCACGATATTGGCCACGGCCTCGACGTGCACCGGGTGCACCGCGAAGAGCAGCGCAGCGACCAGGCCCGCTGCGGCCCCCAGCATGCGCCGGGCCAACAGAAGCACCAGGACGCAGGTTACAGCGTGGAGCAGGATGTTGACGACGTGAAACGGATGCGGACTGCCGCCCCCCAGCGTCCAGTTGGTGGCGAACGTGAGCGCGGTGAGGGGTCGGTAGAGCGTCTTGTTCGTCCACCAGCTGGCGCTGATGATATCGCGCCACGCCCCGATATCATGAAACAGGGGGCGTCGCACGATCACAAGGATATCGTCGAACGTAAAGTCGTACCGGGCCGTCTGGGCATAGACGGCGCAGGCAACGACGACGACGACGACGATGGGTACGAGGCTGCTAGACCGCTTCACCTTCGTAGCGTGAGAGCTTGCGGTACAAGGTGGAGGGGTCGATCCCGAGCACCTCCGCGGCCCGGGTCTTGTTACCCCCCTCGGCCTGGAGCACGTACATGATGTACGCGCGCTCGATCACCTCGAGCGTCGGGTTCTTATAGGACCGTTCGGCGACCAGGGGCTCCTTCTTCCGCTTGGTGATCCGCTCGGGCAACGCGGCGGCGTCGATCAGGTTGCCCTTGCAGAGGACGACGGCGTGCTCGAGCGCGTTCTCCAGCTCGCGAACGTTGCCGGGCCACTCATAGACCGTCACCGCATCCAGCGCCTCCGACGACAAGGCTTTCGGCTCGGCCCCGCCCTCCTGAATCATGTTCTCCAGGAACTGCTCGATCAGAGGGATCAGGTCGTCGCGCCGCTCCCGGAGCGGCGGCAGGTTGACCGCGATCACGTTCAGCCGGTAGAAGAGATCGGACCGGAAGTTGCCGCGCCGTACCTCTTCTTCCAGGTCGCGGTTGGTGGCCGCGAGGATCCGGACATCAACCGGTATGGCCTCGGTGGCGCCGACCGGAATGACCTCCCGTTCCTGAAGAACGCGGAGGAGCTTCACCTGGAGCGAGGGCGGCATCTCACCGACCTCGTCGAGGAAGAAGCTGCCACCGCGCGCGGCTGCGAACAGGCCCTGCTTGTCGCGGACGGCCCCGGTGAAGGAGCCTTTCACGTGCCCGAAGAGCTCGCTCTCGAGCAGGTTCTCCGGTAACGCGCCGCAGTTGATTGACATGAACGGGCCGTCGGCCCGGGTCGACAGATTGTGAATATAGCGTGCGATCACTTCCTTGCCGGTCCCGCTTTCTCCGCCAATGAGAACAGTGGAATCGGTGGGTGCGACGTGCTCGGCCAGGCGTAGCACCTCGAGGAAACGCTTCGCCTTGCCGATCGGGCGGGTGACCGTGGCGCCGGCGCGCTCGCGGCGCCGGATCTCCTGCTTGAGCTGCTTGTTCTCGACCCGGATCGCGCGGAATTCGCACGCGCGGCGGAGGATCGTGACGAGATCGTCGTTGGAGAACGGCTTCTGGATGTAGTGGAACGCACCGGAGTTGACCGCGGCGATCGCGCTCTGCAACGAGGCCTGCGCGGTCATCAGGATGACGGGCGTCATCGGGTCCTGCTCCCGGGCGGCTTGTAAGATTTCGAGCCCCGACACCTGCGGCATGCGCACGTCGGACAGGACGATGTCGTGACTGCCGCTCCGGATCTGCTCGAGCCCGGCCTTGCCGCCTTGCGCGGTGGTGACCTCGAACCCCTCGTTCCGGAGCAGAATGCGGAGGGTGTCGAGGATCCCGGACTCGTCGTCGACAACGAGCACCGACGGCTTTTGGCTCATGCGACCTCCTCACGCATCCATTGAGCGGGCAATAGAATCGTAAACGTCGTACCGGCGCCGGCCTTGGAGTCCACCAGCACGAGCCCTCGGTGGGCCTCGACCGCGCGCTGAACGATCGCGAGCCCGAGCCCGCTGCCGCCAGGCCGGCCGGAGACGAACGGCTGGAACAGGTGCTCCCGGATTTCCGGGGGAATCCCGGGCCCGTCGTCGCGGACCTCGACCTTGACCGCGTGATCCAGCGGGCCGTGCGGCAACTGTGCGGCGTCCGCCTCCCCGACCACGACCGTCACGTGGACCCGTCCCCGCGCCGCCTGGACCGCGTTCAGAACCAGGTTCGCGATGACGCGGTGCAGCAGGTCGGCATCACCCTCGAGGACGGTGCGAGGCCCCTGAACTTCCAGCGTGGCCCCATCGGGGCACTCTGGGTGCTCCTTCACGAGCCGGGTGACGGCAACCGCCACCTCGCGGAGATCCACCGGCACGAACTCGGTCGCGCGCACGCGGGAGAAGTCGAGAAACTCGTTGAGCAACCGGCTCAGCCGATCGCTCTCGCGAACGATCAGCTCGGCCAGAAAGCGCTCGTCGTTGGTGGCGTAGCGCGAGCGGGACAGCTGCTCCACCGAGCTCCGGATCGAGGCGAGCGGATTCCGGATCTCATGCGCCAGCGACGCGCTCAGCGCCGCCACCGCTTCGAGGCGCTCCGCCCGCAGGTGCAGCTCCTGGAGCTGCTTGAGATCGGAGATGTCGGTGAAGATCGCCGTCACCGACGGCGCCTCCTGCGCTTTCTGCTGGAACACCGTGGTGCTCAGCCCGATCGGAAACTGGCCCCCCCGAGCCGAGGCCACGAGCCCCTCACCTCGACTGATTTTCCGGCCGTTCCGGATCCCCGAGGCGATCGCCGACCAGAGCTCGACCGACCGGGTCTTGAGCTGGTCCAAGACCGGCTGCCCCAGGAACACGCCCGAGTCGAGGCGCAGCAGCCGCTCCGCGGTCGGATTGATGAACGCCAGGCGGCCGAGTCCGTCGACTGTAAGCACGCCGGAACGGATGTTCCGCAGGATGTCGTCGGCCTCGAGGCGCACCCGCTCCAGCTCGGTCTCGAGCGAGGCCTGCTCGGCTCCCGCCTCGCGGAGCCGGTGGCTCAGCAAGGCGACCAGCAGGAACACGATATTGAATACGGCGAACTGGACCCAGAACGCCGTGTCGGGGGCCACGGCTTGACCCCAGACCACGTCCGCGAGGAACATGAGCGACGCGGCGACCGCCGTGAACACGCCTGCCCCCAGCGGCAGCAGCATCGTGTACGCGGCGACCACGAGTACATACAGCGCGGGGAAAGCCGACTTGGGCTCGCCCGAGAGATGGACCAGCGCCGTTACCAGCCCCAGGTCCACCAGCGCCTGTACCTGGAGGAACGCCCGGCTCGGAATGCCGCGGCGGACGAACACCGCCCACGCCCCGTAGCCGGTGAAGGTGAGCGCGAAGACAACCGCGATGCTGCTGATGAAGGAGACGTCGGGGCGGCTGGTCCAGACGAGCGAGGCGCCCACGAGCGTCGCCAGGGCAAGGACGAGTCGGCCGACGAACAGCCATGTGAGCAGCGTGCGCTGAGTGGGGAGAGAAGCCCGCCCGATCCGGCGCGGATGCGGACCCGGGGTCGCCTCTACCCGCTCCGCGGCGGATGTTTCCATCGTTCCTCGGTGCCGGGTTCGATCAGGGGGATGAGCGGCAAGATAACGGAACGCTTCACCATCCGTACAGCACCCGATAGAGGTCGCGGTTCCGCTGGACGATGCGGACGTAGTCCCGGGTCTCGACGAACGGGATGCGCTCCGCGAACATCTCGACGTCGTCCATGCCGTTCTTGCCCGCCCAGCGCTCGACCCGCGAGATGCCTGCGTTGTAGGCCGCAAGGACGCGCACGGTCTCTCCGTACCGGGCGACCAGCTCCGCCAGGTGCACCGTTCCGATCGCGAGGCTGACGTCCGGTTGCCATAGGAGCACCGGGTCCCACTCGGGAAGCCCACGGCTCCGGGCGACGGTGGTCCCCAGCTCCGGCATGACCTGCATGAGCCCGCGTGCCCCCGCCCCAGACGTAGCGCCCGGATCGAACAGCGATTCCTGCCGGATCAGCGCGGCGACGAAACCGGGCTCGAGTCCCTCGCCCTTGGCCTCGGCGACCAACCCCTCCGCGTGCAGCACCGGATACAGGAGACGATAGACCCGCGTGTCCGCCGGCGCCCCGCGGGCGACCGCCCGCCGAGCCAGCCGAATACCCTGGGACGCAAGCCCGGCGTCTCGAAGCGCCGCGGCCGCGACCAGCAGCCCTTCCACCGACGAATCCGCGTCGCGCGCCACCTGGTCGTATTCGTAGCGTGCCTCATCGCCCAGCCCCAACCGCTTCAGCAACTCGGCGCGCGTCATCGCGCTGTCCAGCGCCCGGGGCCTGACGAACGAGTCCCGCGCCTCCGGCGGACTCCAGGTCGGAAGATCCAGGCGTCGCTCGCTCAAGCCGGCGTAGTACGACGCCGGGTCGCGGGCGATGACGGACGTCCATCGAGCGCGGGCCCGGCTCGAGTCGCCGGCGGCCGCCCACGCCCGCCCGGACCAATACAGCGCCGCAGACCCTTCGTCCCCCGCCCGAGCGCTGGCGGCGAGGGAATCCAGCTCGACGCCCGCCTGGCGAGCGCGCCCGCCGAGAAGCGCGATCAGCGCGGCCTGGAGCCGAGCCCCGGGGGTGAACCGGGAAGCAGGGAACCGGTGGGCCAGCTGAAGCAGCAGCTTCCGGGACTCACCGTCGTCCTTGTCATCGGCGGCAAGATCGGCCAGCAGCCAGAGGGCGGGCGGGGCGGCCGCGGTGTCCTTCGAGAAGCGCTTGGCGACGTCGCGAAACACCTGCCTCGCCTCATCCGGCTGTCCGCCGCGCAGGAGCGCCCGGCCCCGCTGGTACGCGGCCGGCCCCGCGAGCGGGTCGCGGGACGGCACACCGGTGTACGCGATCGCGGCGTCGGCATACCGGCCGAGCCGGAACAGCGCCGTCGCATAGTCGAGGCGGTCCTGCGGCGAGCCAAGACCGGCGGCGAACGCACGCGGAAAGCCGTCCGCCGCTCTCGCGGGAAGGCCGGCGGCGTCGGCGGCTCTGGCCACGACCAACTCCTCATCCTGCGTGAGCGGAGCGAAGGCGCTGTCCAGCGTGCCGATCGCGCTCCGCAGCTCGCCGGCGGGTGCGGGAGTACCAAGAAACCCGAGGAGCTCGTGGCGCAGCTCGTTGCGCGCCAGCGTGTCGGATGACGCGGCGAGCCGAAGCCGGAGCGCGGTGGCGGGGCTTCCGAGGCGCAGGCGGAACATCGCCGCTCCGATGAGATCGCCGGCCCGCTCGCGGGCCGCGGCCTCCGTCGCGGGCACCCGCGCCATCGCAGTGGGGAGCCGTGTCGCTGCGTAGAGCGTCGCGCGACCCAGACTATCGCCGGTGAGCGCCGCGGCGCGCAGCCGGAGCCAGTCCTGGACGGTGGGCACCAGCTCCCCGGCCGCCAGGTACGCGGCCGCGGCGCTGTCGCGCTGATTCAGAGCGTCCCAGGCCCTCCCCAGCACTACCAGCACTTCGGCCCGTCTCACTGGATCGCCGAGATCGGCGAGCGCCTCGTGCGCCCGCGCGGCGGCGCTCGTGTCGTTGCCCAACTCCAGCGCCGCGCGGGCGGCGAGGAGGAGCGCAGGCCCCCGCAGCCGGACGTCGGACCACGACTCGCTGCCGACCAGACGGGCGACCTCCGCCCATCCACCCCAGCGGCTCGCGGCCGTTGCCGCCAGCAACACCACCTCCGGAGACCGGAGCGCGGAGTCCCGGACGACCGGATCGAGCAGGCGACTGGCGCGGTACGGGAGGCCCAGAGCGATCGCGTCGGTGGCAGCGCCCAGGAGCGAGTCCGGAGCCGCGGTGGGCGTTCCGGCCGGCGACTCGGAAACGAGCGCGGTTTGCGCGGCGAGAGGGCCGAGCGCGCCGAACAGGAGCAGGACGACGAGGCGAAGCGAGCGGGTCACTTCGGGAATCTCGCCGGGAGGAGGGGGCGGGAGAAAGGGCGGCCGGTTCTCAGGCTTTGCGTGTCCGGCGAACCTGGAGTTCATTAGTTGCGGTGAGCGACACTCTCGAGCGGGTCCGCATCGACAAGTGGCTTTGGGCCGCGCGGTTCTTCAAGACCCGCTCCCTCGCCACCGACGCCGTGGCCGGCGGCAAGGTCGAGGTGAACGGCGAGCGGGCAAAGCCTGCGAAGCTGATCCAGCCGGGCGACGAAGTGCGCCTCCGCCACGGTCCCTACGAGCATCTGATGGTAGTGAGAGGACTCGCGGAGCGGCGCGGACCAGCGAGTGTCGCCGCCGGACTGTACGACGAGCGACCGGAGAGCCGGGCGGCCCGGGAGCGCGTGGCCGAACAGCTCCGACTGGGCGCGAGTGCGTGGGTGACCGAGGACAAAGGCCGGCCTACCAAGCGGGACCGGCGCACACTCGACCGATTCCGCGGGCGAGGCTAGGGGCGCCGGCTACCCCATGTTCTCGACCATCGCGCGGGCGAACCCGCTGGTCGAGACGAGCGTGGCGCCCGGCATCAGCCGCTCGAAGTCGTAGGTCACCCTCTTCTGACCGATCGTCTTCTCCAGCGACGAAACGATGAGATCCGCCGCCTCCGGCCAGCCGAGGTGGCGGAACATCATTTCGCCGGAGAGGATCACCGACCCGGGGTTGACCTTGTCCTGACCGGCGTACTTCGGCGCCGTGCCGTGCGTCGCCTCGAAGACCGCGTG